>NZ_CP075715.1:7556489-7883082 GCF_024584805.1 Streptomyces sp. FIT100
CCGCGACCTGCCCATTCGGCCCGAGCGGCACGGATACTCGCCGTGTCCCGCACGCCCCGCAGAGCCCGGAGGCCCCATGGACCGCACCACCCGTCGCGCCGCCGTGACCGCACTCACCGCCGCCCTGGCCGGAGTCGTCGTCGCGTCCCCCGCCGCCCAGGCCCTGCCCGCCCCACGGCACCCGCGCACACCCCGCCCGCTGCGCCGCGCGCACGCCCACAACGACTACCTGCACACGCGGCCGCTGCACGACGCGCTGGACCACGGCTTCACCAGCCTGGAGGCCGACATCTTCCTGGTCGACGGGGAGTTGCTCGTCGCCCACGAACCCGCCGAGCTCGACCCGGCCCGTACGCTCCGCTCGCTCTACCTCGATCCGCTGCTGGCCCGTGTGAAGGCCAACCACGGATCCGTGTACCGCGGTCACCGGCGGCCGGTGCAGCTGCTCGTCGACATCAAGAACGACGGGGTGAACACATACCTCGAACTCCACCGCCAACTCCGCGAATACCGCCGGATCCTGAGCACGTACGCCCACGGCACCGTGCACCTCGGCGCCGTCACGCCCGTCATCTCCGGCGATCGCGCGGCCCGCGCGCCCATGGAGGCCCAGTCCGTGCGCCACGCCTTCTACGACGGCCGGCTCGACGACCTCGCCGCCCCCGCCCCGGCCTCCTTCATCCCGCTGGTCTCCAGCAACTGGACGCAGAGCTTCGGCTGGCAGGGCACCGGGCCGTTCCCCGCCGCCGAGCGGGAGCTGCTGCACACCCTCGTGTCCACCGCACACTCCCGCGGGCAGCGGGTCCGCTTCTGGGCCACCCCCGACGCGCCGGGCGCCGCGCGCGACGCGGTCTGGACGGAGCTGCTGGACGCCCGCGTCGACCACATCAACACGGACGACCTCGCCGGCCTGGAGAGCTTCCTGCGCTCGCGCGGCGAGTAGCGCCACACCGCAGGCCCGCGCCGCCGACGCCCGTCGACTGCGCGGGCCGACTGGGCGGGTCGGCGGCGCGGGTCAACGCCCGCGTCGAAGACCACCCGGTCGGCGGACACGCCAGTCGGCCATCCGGCGCCTCCACTCCGCCACACTGGCGGCCGAATGCCGCAAATCCGCTGCGGCGGCGAAGGAGGTAGGGGGATGGCCGTGTCCGTCTCAGTCGTACTGCTGCTGCTGGTGCTCGCCGTGATCTATCTGCGCAACGGCGGTCTGAAGATCTCACACGCGCTGGTGTGCGCCCTGCTCGGCTTTCTCCTGGCGGGCACGAGCATGGCGCCTACCATCCAGAGCGGCGTCACCGCCACCGCGGACGTGGTGAGCCGGCTGAAGCCCTGACCACCGGGCCGGGCCGGCCGACGCCGCGCCCGGACGGATGCCCGACGCCGAGCCCGGACGGATGCCCCACGCCGCGCCCGGACGGATGCCCGGCGCCGAGCCCGGCGGGCGGCGGCCCCGCGCCGGGCGTTCAATGAGACGTATGCGTGCCGCGAGGCGCGCGCGACTCCGCAGCAGCCGCACGCGCGCCGTATCGGGTCTGGCCGCCGCGCTCGCCGGAGCGATGGCCCTGGCCTCGGGCGCCTTCGCCCCGGGCGCCACCGCCGAGCCGAGCCCGCCGCCGGCCCCGAAGCCGCCCCCGGCCCAGCCTCCGCCGCAGCTCACCCAGGCCGACGTGGACGGGGCCGTCGCACGGCTCGACGGTGTCGTCCAGAGCATGATGAAGCGCACCGGCGTTCCCGGAGCGGCCGTAGGTGTCGTGTACAAGGACCGGGTCGTCCACCTCAAGGGCTTCGGCAAGCGACACATCGGCAGGCCCGGCGACGTCGGCGCAGACACGGTGTTCCAGCTGGCCTCCCTCTCCAAGCCGGTCAGCTCCACCGTGGTCGCCGGCACCGTGGAGACCGGAGAGGACGCCGCCGCGGACGCCTCCACCGTCACCTGGGACGAGCCCGTGACGCCCCACCTGCCCGGCTTCGCCCTCAAGGACCCCTGGGTCTCCCGCCATGTCACGGTCAGCGACCTGCTCTCGCACCGCAGCGGACTGCCCGACCACGCGGGCGACCTGCTCGAGGACCTCGGCTACGACCAGGCGTACATCCTCGGGCACCTCCGCCTCGAGCCGCTCGCCCCCTTCCGGGCCAGCTACGCCTACACCAACTTCGGCTTCACCGCCGCCGCGGAGGCCGTCGCCCGCACCAAGGGCGTCAGCTGGCAGAAACTCAGCGAGGACACCCTCTTCAAACCCGCGGGCATGGACGCCACCAGCACCACCTTCGCGGACTACGAGAAGCAGGCCGACAAGGCCGTCACGCACGTGCGGACCGCCGACGGCACCTGGCAGGCGAAGTACGTCCGCGACGCCGACGCCCAGTCGCCCGCGGGCGGCGTCAGCTCCTCGGTCACCGACATGATGCGCTGGCTGAGGCTCCAGCTCGGCAACGGGAGACTCGACGGCCGGCAGATCATCGACGCCGGGAACCTGGAGCACACCCGTGTGCCCCAGATCGTCTCCCAGCCGCCCGCGGCCCCCGCGGCACGCACCGGCTTCTACGGCCTCGGCTGGAACGTCGGCTACGACGACCGGGGCAGGCTCCGCCTGAGCCACTCCGGCGCCTTCGACCTCGGCGCCAACACCAACGTCACGATGCTCCCGGGCGAACAGCTCGGCATCGTCGTGCTCACCAACGGCCAGCCGGTCGGCATGGCCGACGCGGTCGCCCTCGACTTCTTCGACATCGCCCAGTACGGCAAGCCGACCACCGACTGGCTCCCGGTCGTCGCCGCGCTCTACGCGCAGGAGGCGGACGCCGGCAGGTCCTCCGTCGACTACGCCGATCCACCCGCGGACGCGAAGCCCGCCCGCGCCGACAGTGCGTACACCGGGACGTACCACAGCGCGTACTACGGCAAGGCCGTCGTCACGACCGACAGGAACGGCCTGGTGCTCGAACTCGGGCCGGGCCCCATGCGGTTCCGGCTGGACCCCTACGACGGCGACACCTTCAGCTACGTCACCTCCGGTGAGAACCAGGTCGGCCGCACCGGGGTCGGCTTCACCGTCGGTGCCGGGGGCAGGGCCACCAGCCTGCGCGTCGACTACCTCGACGGCGACGGCCTCGGGACCTTCACGCGCGGCTGAACGCCGCCTCGCGCGGCACCGCCGGTCGGCCTCCTCAGGTCAGCTGGGGCATCTCGCCCTCGGTCGTGGTGATGTCGATGACCGCGAACGCCGCGCCCTGCGGGTCGACGAGCGCCGCGAACCGGCCGAAGGGGCTGGTCATCGGCCCGAACGCCGGTGTGGCGCCCAGCTTCTGGGCGGTCGCCACCGCGGCGTCGCAGTCCGGGACGGTGAAGTAGACCTGGATGTACGAGGGGACCTCGGGCGGGAACTCCTCGTCGGTCATCCTCATCCGGCCGAGCGTCGGGCCCTCGCCGAGCCCGTAGATCTTGAAGTCCATGGCCGGGTCGTCCAGTGTCTTCACGTCGTAGCCGAAGACGGCGGGGAAGAACGCGTCGGACTTCTCGGGCGCGCGCGTCATGACCTCGGCCCAGCAGAAGGCACCGGGCTCGTTCTGCGCCTCGAACCCCTTGTGCGTGCCGGACTGCCAGACGCCGAAGGTGACACCGCCCGGGTCCTGGGCGAGGCACATCGTGCCGAACTCGCCCACCTCCATGGGCTCCATGAGGACCGTGCCGCCCTTCTCACGGATCTTCCCGGCGGTCGCGGCGGCATCGGGCGAGGCCAGGTACAGGCACCACTGCGACTGGCCCTCCTGGCCCGGCATCGGCGGGACGACCGCGGCGACGGCCTTGCCGTCCGCGTACGCCTCCGTGTAGTTCCCGTACTCGGACGACGCCTCGCCGAACGTCCAGCCGAGGACTTCGGAGTAGAAGGTCTTCGCGCCCTCCAGGTCGGTGAACATCGCGTCGGCCCAGATCGGCGTGCCTGCGAGTACTGCGGCCATGACTGACTCTTTCTGCCGTGTCGCCTGTGTTCGGCCATGTCGGCCGGATCCGGATGGTCCTGCCGTGCCCACGCTAACCAGGGCAGGACCGTCCCGCGCGGTGACACCGGGATTCAGCCGCGGAAGGAGCCTTCGATGCGGGAGAATACGCCGATGCCATTCGGCACCGGCCGCTCCGCCCCGCCGCTTTGGCGGTCACGCACGGTCACGGCTGCCGGTAGGCCACGCCCGGCAGGCGAGGACGGCGACGAGCACCGCGCACGGATCCGGGCACGGCATGCCGTCACTTCGCCCCCGGCCACGGTGTCCGGTCAATGCTCCCCATTCTCCGGGGAGTCGACCGGACGCCAGGGGCTAGGCCCTGACGTTCGGATCTTGCCGGGCTCGCGTGTCCTGGTACGCACACCTGCCGCGTTGTCGTCAGTCGCCGACTCCCCCGTAGCCCTTCGGGCACGGGAGGTGCCCCCACCGCGTCGACTCCTTCCTCCGCCTTGCAGCTGCACGCACCGCTGTGACATCAGCCGCTCCGCGCCGGGCCGCTCGCTGATCCGGCCTGATCCGAACGACAGGGTGCCTAGGAGCCGACCAGGCGGGAGCGGATCAGGAAGCGCACACCCTCGGGCGCCTCCAGTGAGAACCCGCTGCCGCGGCCCTCGACGACGTCGACGATCAGACGGGTGTGCCGCCATGCCTCGTACTGGCTCGCCGACATCCAGAAGGCCACCGGTTCGGCCACTCCTTCGACCGACAGCCGGGCCAGCAGCACGTCCGAGCCGCCGGTGCGGAACTCGCCGTCCGGGTAGCACATCGGCGTGCTTCCGTCGCAGCAGCCGCCCGACTGATGGAACATCAGCGGCCCGTGCTCGGCGCGCAGCCGCCTCAGCAGCTCGGCGGCCGCGGGTGTGAGCTCGACATCCATCCGCAGCTCCTCTCGTTGTCCTCGCCATGCCCGCTCCGGGCCGGCGTGGCAACGGCCCAGTGAACCCCCTCCGACGTTGCGAGGGGGTTGCACCGGGCCGTGTCATGGCGCGGTCGGACGTCAGGCGTCAGGCGAGCCAGTGGTTGCCGGTGACGGCGATCATCACCTGGAGCTGGATGCTGGAGCCGTAGTAGCTGCCCGAGTCGAGCGGGGTGGCGTTGAGCTTGTTCCACAGGGCGTCCAGCCATGCCTGGCTGCCGCTGTCGGCCGCCGCTGCCACCGCGAAGGGGGCGATGAAGGCGACGGAGGAGCCGGACTCGGCCACCGTGCCGTCGAGCCGGTAGCCCTGCTGGATGTTGTTCGGGTTGCCGCCGGTCGCCTGCTTGATCCAGGTGTTCATCTTGCGCACGGCGGCGAGCGAACGGCTGTCACCGGTGGTGAGCGCGTCCACGCCGATCCGCCAGGGGTCACGGCAGGCGTTCCACGAGTACGACCCGTCGAGCGGCGACTCCAGCACCTGGCCGACCGCGGGCCGCGGGTTCGACGTGGTGTCCTGGACGAAGTCCGGGAGCAGCCCGGTGTTCGGCGCGTACTGCGACTGGAGGCTCGCGATGAGGGACTGGTGCCGGTCCCTGATGGTGTCCCAGGCCGCGTCCCCGGTCGCCTTCCTGAAGGCGCGGAAGTGGCCGGGCAGCCAGTCGGAGGTGCGGCTGATGGTGTCGTAGCTGCCGGACGACCAGTCGCCGAGGTTGGTCAGGTTGGTGCCGGAGACGATCTCGCTGCGCTCGATGGCGTTGATGCGCCGGACCGCGAGGTCCTTGTAGTGGTACGTGCCGGTGGTGCTGCCCCACTGCCGGTCGGCGAGGAGCAGGGCGTAGGCGATCTCCAGGTCGCCGTCGGTGGCGGAGTCGCTGCCGTTCACGCTCTGGCAGGAGACGTTCTGCTCGGCGGCGTGCAGATCCGCGTCGTTGACCGAGGGGTGGTCGAGGACGTACTTGAGCACGCGGTCGAACGAGGTGCGGGCGTCGGGGTCGGCGCCGGCCATCGTCGCCAGGATGGTCAGCCCATATCCCTGGCCCTCGGCGACGTACGGGTGGTCCGCGTCGGGGGAGGCGATGGCGGACCAGCCGTTGCCGCAGTCCGACCTGAGGAAGGCGCTCTTCCACTGCTGGTAGTAGGCCACGACCTTGGCGTCGTTGGTGGCCTGGCTGCCGGAGACCTTGATGGTGCCCGAGGCGTACGGGAAGGAGTGGCTGCCGAAGGGCACATTGACCCCCGTGCCGGTGCCGGGGTCGGTGGTGACGTTGACCGTGGTCGTGGCCGGGGAGGTGTTGCCGGCGGCGTCGCGGGCGCGGACGGTGAAGCCGTAGGCGGTGCTCGGGGCGAGTCCGGTGACGGTGGCGGTGGTGCCGGTCACGGAGGTGGCGAGGGTGGTGCCGCGGTAGACGTCGTAGCCGGTGACTGCGACGTTGTCGGTGGCGGCGTTCCAGGCCAGGCTGACGCTGGTGGAAGTCTTCGCGGTGGAGCGGAAGTTGGCGGGGGTGGTGGGGGCCTGGGTGTCGCCGCCGCCTGGGCCGCCGGGTCCGTCGAGGCTGATGTCGTCGGCGTAGTAGGTGCCGGTGCCGTACCAGCCGTGCAGGTAGATCTCGGCACTGGTCTGCGAGGCGCCGGTGGTGAAATTGACGGTCAGCTGGGTGTACGACCCGCTCGAAGCGGCCCAGGTCGAGGTGGCGCCGGTGACGCCGAGGTAGACATTGCTGCCGCGGACCCAGCCGGTGAGGCTGTAGGCGGTGTTGGGCTGCACGGACACGGTCTGGGTGCACTTGGCGTTGTCGCTCGCGCTCGCGGCTCCGGCCAGCGCCTTCGTACCGCCGTGCACGGGCGAGCTCACCACGGACCCCAGTCCGCCGCTGCACGACCAGCCGGACAGGGAGCCGCTCTCGAAGCCGGGGTTGGTGAGCAGATTGGCGGCATGGGCCGGGCCGGGCACGACGAGCACCGCGGCCGCTGCCATGAGGGTCGTGCCTGCTGTGCCGAGCAGGCGTGATCGCAAACGCACAGGACCTCCCGAAGGGCGGGATGGAGGGGGACGGAGAACCGGGACGGAAAACCGTGGGGGCGATGGCACGACAGCTTCGTGACCGTGGCGGTTCACCGTCAAGGGCTTTGGTTAGGAAACTTTCCTAACGTGCCGGGAACGCGGAGTTCTGCACGAACTCGTGGTGCTCGTGGTGCTGGTGGTGCCGGTGATTCCCCATGGTGCTGCATGGTGGTGCAGCGGCGATCCTGCTCGGGCTGATCCGGCCGCCTAGTGTGGGGCCGTGAGCGGTGAGCGAGAACTACGGACTCTGCTGAGCGGCATGCGCCCGGAACTGAACCCGGGGCGCTATGTCTTCACCACCGTCGACGGTGGTATCCCGGCCGGGGTGACGCCCGTGGTCACCGTCCGCGAACCGGAGGGTGTGACACTCGTGGTCCCGCTGGGGGAGGCGGACGCGGCAGGACTCGCCTACGACTACGTGGCGGGCTGGATCACACTGCGGGTCCACTCAGCCCTGGACGCCGTCGGCCTGACGGCCGCCGTCGCCAGGGAACTCGCCGACGCGGGCCTGAGCTGCAACGTGGTCGCCGGCTTCCACCACGACCACCTCTTCGTCCCGTACGAGCGCGCCGCCGCGGCGGTCACCCTGCTGGACGGCCTCGCGCGGCGGTCCGTCTGACCGCGGTCCTTCCGGCCGGTTCCGGCCGGTTCCGACCGCGCTTCGGCCGCGCTTCGGCCGGGCTCCCGCCGGGCTTCGGCCGGGCTCCCGCCGTGCTCCGGCGGCGCTACGGCAGCCGGCGCTCAGGCGTGGTCGACGAGCTCGGCGACGCCCCGCTGGCGCGCGCAGTGCGCGCAGCAGAAGAACTGGCCGTTCGACTGGAGGCCGTGGCCGAGGATGCGGCACTGGCAGTTGTCGCAGATCGGTGCCATCTTCTGGGCGGCGCACTCGATGCTGTCGAAGGTGTGCACGGCGCCTGCGGCATGCACCTCGAACGTCAGATCGTAGTCGTTGTGGCAGACTTCGCACACGGCCATGGACGATCAGCTCCTCGTTGCTGCGGTGACACGGCGGGGCCGCCGGGCGGCACCCCTGGAAGGTATCGGGACGGCGCGCCGAACCCAGGTCGGCGCGTTGACCGAGGTCCCGCCGGCGGGCGGGAATCACCCGCCCGGACGCGGAGCCCCGACACGCGGCAGCCCCCGGGCGGCGGACCGGAGGCCCGGCGCCCGGAGGCGGTCACCGTCGCTCACGCACCAGGGGGTTCGAGCACGACGGGCAGCTCCGCGAGACCGCGGAAGGCGGGGAACGGAACCTCCATCCACGGCGCCTCACGCGCCGGGTCGGCCAGCGCCACCCTGGGGAAGCGGCTGAACAGGCCGGTGAGCGCGAGTTGCGTCTCCAGCCTGGCCAGCGGTGCTCCCAGGCAGTAGTGGCCGCCGTGACCGAACCCCAGATGGGCGTTCTGCGCGTTGCCCGGTCGCCGCACGTCGAACTCGTCCGGCCTGTCGAACTTCCGCGGGTCGCGGTTGGCCGACGTGAGCGCGATCTGGACGAGGGCGCCCTTCGGGATCCGCGTCCCGCCGATCTCCACGTCCTCCGTGGCGTAACGGAACGTGGCACTCTCCACCGAGCCCTCGAAACGCACGAGCTCCTCGACCGCGGGCGCGATCAGTTCCTGGTCCTCCTGCACGGCGCGCAGCTGTGCGGGATGGGCCAGGAGGTGGTACACGGCGTTGCCGATGAGGTACGCGGTCGTCTTGTGACCCGCGAACATCAGCAGGAACGCCGTCGAGACCAGCTCGTTCTCGGTGAGCCCGCCTTCCGCGTCCTGCACGGCGGTCAGGGCGCTCAGCAGATCCTCTCCCGGACGGCTCCGCTTGCGCGCGATGAGGTCCGTGAAGTAGGCGTGGAGATCCTCCTCCGCCTTCTGCTGGGCCCGCTTGGACTCCTCGCTGAAGCCGGTCTGCGCCACCGTGGTGGACAGCTCCTGCATCCGCGACCGCTCGTCCGGCGGCACGCCGAGGAGTTCGCAGATCACCGTGATCGGCAGCGGGAAGGCGAACGCGGGCAGCAGGTCCACCGGTTCCCCGGTGGGGCACGCGTCGAGCAGCCGCCCGACGACGTCCTGGATCTGCCCTCGCAGGGCCTCCACGCGGCGCGGGGTGAACTCGGAGTTGACGAGTTTGCGCAGCCGGGTGTGCTTGGGCGGGTCGGAGTTGAGCATGTTGTCGTCCAGCGCCACCGACGAGTCACCGAAGATGCTCCGGTACGCGTCCATGGCCCCGTACATGTCCTTGCTCAGCCGCGGGTCCGAAAGGGCCGCCCGCGCGTCCTCGTACCGCGTGATCAGATATGTCTCGTTGCCGTGCGGCGGCTTCATCGGGCAGACGGGCGCCGTGTCCCGGAGGTGGGCGTAGACCGGGTGCGGGTTTCGCCGGTACTCCGGCGTGCACCGCTCGGCTGCGGCGACGGGGTCGTGCGTTGTCGTCACGGACGGCTCCTGAGGTCGAAGAGGGCCTCGGCATTGCCGCCGAGGATCCGCTGCTGCGACGCCTTGTCGACAGGCAGCTTCTCGATCATGCGGATGAGGTCCTCCAGCGGCGCCGCCAGCGGCGGCGAGTCGGTGCCGAACAGCATCCGTTCGGGCCCCAGCACCTCCGCGTTCAGGCTCAGATGCGCCGAGCTGTACGGGCTGGTGTCGACGTACATGCGCTGGAGCGCCTCGGCCGGGTCGGCGGCCGGCGGGTTCTCCGCCGAGGGGGCGGAAGGCGGCGCGGCCGGCCGAGCGGACGGCGGCGCCCCCCCGCCCCAGTGCCGGGGCCGCGCCGCCGTCTGGAGGCGCTCCGCCAGCAGCGCCATCGCGCCGCCGCCGGTCGCACCGATCAGACGCAGACCGGGATACTTGTCCAGCCATCCCGCGAAGGCGATCATCGCCATGCCCATGGTGACGTCGCCGAAGCGGCCGATCTGCTCGACGAAGCCGATGTTCTCGACCCGTTCCGTGCCGGCCGGTTCGGCCGGCGCGTGCACCAGGACCGGTACCCCCGCCTCCGCCGCCAGCGCGAAGAAGGAGTCGGCCCGGGGCGAGCCGAGCAGCTCACCGTGGACGCTGGAGGTGGTGATCAGGCCGACGAAGGCGGGATCCGCCAGCGTCTCCCTGACCCCTTCCAGATGATCGTCGTCGCCGAACGGGTTCGCGTAGACGTACCCGCGCAGCTGGTCCGGGTGCGAGGCGATCAGCCCCGACATCCAGGCGTGGAAGGCGCGGAGCCGGTCACGCGGCTGCTGGTAGTTGTCGACGCCCGGGACCCGCGCCATCGCACCGGCACCGACCGGGCTGCCGATGATGGTGAGGTCGATCCCGGCCTGGGCGCGGGCGGCCAGCATGCCGTCGACGTCCGTGAGGCTGGGGGGCATGGGGAAACGCCGGGCGGCCTCCGGTGGGGAGAGATGCCCGTGGATGTCGATGATCATGTGTCGGTTCCCGGGTTCGGTGTGAGGGCGTGGGTGACCGCGGCGCAGTCCTCGTCGCCGTGGCCCTGCTCGGTCGCGCGGAGGTGGGTCAGCGCGGCCGCCGCCGCGAGCGGCAGCAGCAGTCCGACGGCCTCGGCCTGCTCCTCGGCGAGCCGGAGGTCCTTGGCCATGAGGCGCAGCCGGAAGTCCGGCTTGTCGTAGCGGCCGGCGGCCATCCGCTTCGACTTGAACGCCATGACCGGCGAGGCGAAGCCGCTGCCCGCGATCGTCCTGAGGACACGCTGCCGGTCCAGGCCGGTGGCGGCCGCCAGCTCCACGGCCTCGGCCAGGGCCTGCACCTCTATCCCCATGAGGAGATTGAGGAGCAGCTTCATCCGCATGCCGGAGCCGAGCTCGCCGAGGTGGACGACCTCCTTGCCCAGCAGTTCGAGCAGCGGCCGCCCGGCGCTGAAGGTCCGTTCCTCGCCGCCGACGAACAGCCGCAGCTCGCCGCTGCGGGCGTGCTCCCGGTTGCCGAGCATGCCGACGTCGAGCACGGAGGGGGTGTCCCCGGCGAGGCGGACCACCTCGTCGGGGGCCACCGTGCTGGCGCAGAACAGGGCGCCGGGGTAGTGGCCCCCGGACAGCACTCCGCCCGGCCCCCTCAGCACGTGGCCGAGGGCTTCGCCGTCGGCCACGGTGCAGATGGCGGCGCTGGTGCCCTCGACCGCATCGGCCGGGTGGGCCGCGGCGTAGGCGCCTGCCTTGGCGAGCGGCTCGGTCCGCTCGGCGGTACGGTTCCAGACCCGCACCTGCACGCCCTGGTCGAGCAGGCGGGTGGCGAGGCCGGAGCCCATGGTTCCGAGTCCGAGGACGGCCACAGGGCCGTGGGCGCGGGTCATGACGTCGCCTCCACGGTCTCCTTGTGCGCCTCCACCGTCTCCTTGACGACCCGGAAGCGCAGCGACTGGGTCGCGTCGACCCACTTGCGCAGCGGGGCCACCAGCTCGCGGTGCTCCTCGCTCTGCTGCCAGGCGAAGAAGTCCTCGGCGGTCTCCCACTCACTGGTGATCACCCATTGGCGGGTGCCGTCGACGGGTGCTCCGAGTCTGTCGATGATGTGCCCAGGGGTACGGGCCACGGACTTCCGGATCTGCTCGTACATATCCAGAAATCCTTGCTCGCCGCCCTCGATGACGTGGACCGCGAACACCACGGACAGCTTTTCGGCCGATCGGCCGTTCTGCACAGTGCCCATGTCTCCTCCTGAAGGTGAGATCCGGCAGGACACGATTCCTACCGACTCATGGCCCCCAGGGGCGCGCAACTCCGAATGGGGGACGCCCCAATGGCGGCATGGGCCGCCGCCGCGGGGGTTGGTCCGTACGGGTGATCGCTGAAGTGGCCCCCGGCAGGGCGTTCGTGGGCACCGGGTGTCACACGAACGGGGCGCCGTACGGGCCTTGGCCATCCGCCCACGGTCCTGCTCCCGGGCCGTGGCGGCCCGGCCGGGCGGGCGGCGCCCGCCGGGACGCCGCCGGGTGGCGGAACGGGCTCGTACGCGCCGCCGGACCGATCGGTTGCGCAGCGTCAGCGTCAGGCGGATTCTGGAACCTGATGAAGCGGGCCGGTGAGGGCGTCATGACGTACGCGAGAAGGGCGATCGGGGCCGCCGACCTCCGTGGCCCGCTGGACGTCACCCGGGCCGCGAGCTTCGTCCTCGACGGTCAGGACGTCGTCATCGGCTGGAGCCCGGCGGCACAGGAGATGCTCGGCTACCGGCCGGGCGACATCATCGGCCGGCCCGCCGGCACCTTCCTCGTCCCCGAGTCCGCGGCCGAGTCCGTGACCGGGACCGGAGCGTGCTTCCCGCAGCGCGACGTCCGTATCGCCGTCCACCGTGACGGTCACCGTCTGCGACTCGCCACCGCCGTCTGCCGCCTGTCCGGAACCGGACCCGCGGAGCGGGTCCTGGTGGCCGCCGAGCACGAGCGGCTCAGGCAGTGGGAAGCCCAGCTGGCCATGTTGCACGGACTGGCGACCCAGTCACCGGTGGGCCTCGCCATCTACGACACCGAACTGCGCCTCGTCTGGTGCAACGCCGCGTCCGAGGAGGAGCTCGGGCGGCCGCTCGCCCACGTCCGCGGCGAGCTGGCCGACGAGCTCTACCCCCAGGGCGGATTCGTGACGCAGGGTTACCCCGAGACGCTCCACGAGGTCATGCGCCGGGTGCTGGAGACAGGGGAGCCCATCCTCGATCTGCACTTCCGCGGGGAGCAGCCCAGCGAGCCGGGGAAGGTGCACCTGTGGTCCTGCTCCTACTACCGGCTGCAGGACGCGGACGGCCGCGTGTTCGGGCTGTGCGAGGACGCCTTCGACATCTCCGACCGCTACGAGACGCAGCGGCAGCTCAATCTGCTGGTCGAGGCCGGCCGCCGGGTCGGCACCACCCTCGACGTGACCGTCACCACGGACGAGCTGGCCGAGGTCGCCGTGCCGGAGTTCGCCGACCGCGTCGAGATCGATCTCGCCCCCGCGGTGCTGGAAGGGGACGTGCCCGCCGCCGCGGGCCCGGCGGGCACGGAGCTGATCCGCACCTCCTCCCGGTCGGCGGCGCCCGGCGCCACGGCCGGCGCCACGACCGGCGCCGGGGCCGGCGGCATGGCGGAGCCGGGTCGTCCGGCGCGCCCGGTGACGTACCCGGCCGGCTCACCCCAGCACCGCAGCCTCGCCTCGGGCGGGCTCGTGACGGAGGACGACACGCTGGTCGTGCCGCTGCGCGCCGGGGGGACCGCCCTCGGTCTCGTGACCTTCGTCCGCCACCGTGCGCCGGGCTTCTTCGACCGTGCGGCGGTCGCGGTCGCGGACGAGCTCGTGGCCCGGGCCGCCGTCTCCATCGACAACGCCCGCCGCTTCACCCGCGAACGCACCGCGGCCCTGGCGCTCCAGCGGCAGCTCCTGCCCCAGCATCTGCCGCCGCACTCGGCGGTGGAACTGGCCTACCGCTATCTGCCGACGGACGACCTGAGCGGCGTCGGCGGCGACTGGTTCGACGTCATCCCGCTCTCCGGGACGCGGGTCGGACTCGTGGTCGGCGACGTGGTCGGCCACGGGATCCACGCGGCGGCCACCATGGGACGGCTGCGGACGACGGTACGGGCGCTCGCCCCCATGGACATGCCACCCGACGAGCTCCTCAAGCGGCTCGACGATCTCGTGGGGCAGTCCGCGGAAGCCGGCGCCGAAGGAGCGGGCGCCCTGGACGGCGGTGACGACGTCGTGGCCGGGGCCACCTGCCTCTACGCGGTCTACGACCCGGTGTCGCGGCGCTGCACCATGGCCCGCGCGGGCCATCTGCCGCCGGCCGTCGTGGAACCCGGCGGACGCGTGGTCTTCCCCGATCTGCCGGCCGGTCCGCCGCTCGGCCTGGGCGGGCTGCCCTTCGAGTCGTTCGAGGTCGAACTGCCGGTGGGCAGTCTGCTCGCCCTCTTCACGGACGGTCTGGTCGAGGCGCGCGACCGGGACATCGACAAGGGGCTGGACACCCTCGGCAGGGTGCTGAGCGAGGGCGCGGACACCCTCGCCCTCGACGACCTCTGCGACCGGGCGATCTCCGAGCTGCTTCCGGACGGCACGACCACCGACGACACGGCGCTCCTGCTGGTGCGCACCCGCGAGCTCGACAGCCGCAGGGTCGCCGCCTGGCAGCTGCCGGCGGAGCCGGTCTCCGCCGGCCGCGCGCGCGAGCTGGTCGCCGCCCGGCTGCGGGCCTGGGGCCTGGACGAGCTCGTCTTCTCCACCGAGCTGATCGCCAGCGAGCTGGTCACCAACGCGGTCAGGTATGCCGAGGGCCCGCTGCATCTGCGGCTCATCCACGACCGCACACTGGTGTGCGAGGTCGCGGACGCCGGACACACCGCCCCCCATCTGCGCCACAGCGGCGAGGACGACGAGGGAGGGCGGGGCCTGTTCATCGTCGCCCAGCTGGTGCTGCGCTGGGGCACCCGGTACAGCCGCAGGGGCAAGACCATCTGGACGGAACAGGCACTGCCCCCGGCCTGAGCGTCAGGAGCCGACCTTGCGCCTGTTCCAGACGTCGAACCCGACCGCCGCCAGCAGCACCAGGCCCTTGATCACCTGCTGGTAGTCGGTGCCGACACCGACCAGCGACATGCCGTTGTTGAGCACACCGAGCACCAGACCGCCGATGATCGCGCCCAGGACGGTGCCGACGCCGCCGCTCATCGAGGCGCCGCCGATGAACGCCGCGGCGATGGCCTCCAGTTCGAAGTTGACGCCCGCCTGCGGGACACCGGCGTTGAGCCGGGCCGCGTAGACCACGCCGGCGAGCGCGGCCAGCATCCCCATGTTGGTGAACACCCAGAAGGTGACCCGCTTGTCCTTGACACCGGAGAGCTTCGCCGCCGCCTGGTTGCCGCCCAGCGCGTACACATGGCGGCCCACGACCGCGTTGCGCATCACGAAGCCGAAGCCGATGAGGAGCGCGGCGAGCAGCAGCAGGACCACCGGCACGCCCCGGTAGCTGGCCAGCGTGAGCGTGAAGGCGAGCACGGCGGCCGCCATCGCCACGCACTTGGTGACGAACAACGAGCGCGGCAGGACGTCGAGTTCGTAGCTCTTCTGCCGGCGCCGGTCGCGCACCTCCTGCGTCAGCGCGAAGACGATCAGCAGCAGCCCGAGGACCAGCGTCAGATTGTGGTAGTTGGACTCCGGTCCGACCTCCGGCAGATAGCCCGTGGAGATCTTCTGGAAGCCCTCCGGGAACGGGCCGAGCGAGCGCGACCCGAGCAGGATCTGCGTACCGCCCCGGAACAGGAGCATCCCCGCCAGCGTCACGATGAACGACGGGATGCCGACGTACGCGATCCAGAACCCCTGCCAGGCCCCTGCGGCCGCCCCGATCACGAGCGCGATCACCAGCGCGAGCACCCACGGGACGTCGTGCTCGACCATCATCACCGCGCACGCGGCGGAGACGAACGCGGCCAGCGAGCCCACCGACAGGTCGATGTGGCCCGCGATGATGACGATCACCATGCCGATCGCGAGGACCAGGATGTAGCTGTTCTGGAGGACCAGATTGGTGACGTTGTTCGGCTGGAGCAGCACCCCGTCCGTCCAGATCGCGAAGAGCGCGACGATCAGGGCGAGCGCGACGAGCATGCCGTACTGGCGCATGTTGCGGCGCATCGCGTCCAGCAGCAGAGTGCCGACGGCGGTCCGCCGCGGCGCGTCGGCGGGCGGCACGCTGCGCGGTGTCTCAGTGGTGGCCGGGTTCATGTGACTAACCTCGTTGCCTTGCGTGGATTGGTATGTTGGTGCCCTGCTCTCGGGCAGCGGTCAGGGCTTGGCCGTCATGAGGTCGCGGAGCGGCCGAGTGAGAAGCCCCCTCGTTTACCTGGGGGGAGGAGCCACGGTCATATGGCGCATCAGGATTTCCTGGGTTGCCTCATGACGCGGGATCTCGCCGGTTAGCCGGCCGGCCGACATCGTGTAGATGCGGTCGCACATCCCGAGGAGTTCGGGCAGTTCGGAGGAGATGAAGACGACGGCCTTGCCCTCGGCGGCGAGGCGGTCGATGACGGTGTAGATCTCGTACTTCGCCCCGACGTCGATGCCGCGCGTCGGCTCGTCGAGGATCAGCACATCGGGACCCGCGAAGATCCACTTGCTGAGGACGACCTTCTGCTGGTTGCCGCCGGAGAGCCGGCCGGCCTGCTCGAAGACGGTCGGTGCCTTGATGTTCATGGTGCGGCGGTACGACTCGGCAACGCGGGTCTCCTCGTGCTCGTCGACGACACCGCGCCGGGACACCTTGGGCAGCGCGCTCAGGGTGATGTTCCGGCCGATGGTGTCGATGAGGTTGAGGCCGTAGTGCTTGCGGTCCTCGGTGACGTACGCGATGCCGTGTCCGACGGCCTCGGGGACGGTACGGGTGCGGATCTCCCGGCCGTCCTTGAGGACGGTGCCGCTGATGCCCCGGCCGTAGGAGCGTCCGAACAGGCTCATCGCCAGCTCGGTGCGGCCCGCGCCCATCAGCCCCGCGACACCGACGATCTCACCGCGCCGGACCCGGAGCGAGACCCCGTCGACCACCTTGCGCTGCTGGTCGATGGGGTGGTGCACGGTCCAGTCGCGCACCTCAAGCGCAGGATGCGCGCCGGCGTCGCCCTCGTACGGGGTCCGCTCGGGGAAGCGGTGGTCGAGATCGCGGCCGACCATGCCCCGGATGATCCGGTCCTCGGTCGTCGACTCGGCCCGCACGTCCAGGGTCTCGATGGTGCGGCCGTCGCGGATGATCGTGACCGAGTCGGCCACCCGCGCGATCTCGTTGAGCTTGTGCGAGATGATGATCGAGGTGATGCCCTGCTGCTTCAGCCCCAGGATCAGATCGAGGAGTTTCGCCGAGTCCTCGTCGTTGAGCGCGGCGGTCGGCTCGTCGAGGATCAGCAGCTTCACCTCCTTCGAGAGCGCCTTCGCGATCTCCACCAACTGCTGCTTGCCGACGCCGATGTCGGCGACCCGCGTCTGCGGATGCTCGTCGAGGCCCACCCGCTTGAGCAGCGCCGCCGCGTGCCGCAGGGTCTCGCTCCAGCTGATCACCCCGCGCCGGGCGTGCTCGTTGCCGAGGAAGATGTTCTCGGCGATGGAGAGATAGGGCACCAGGGCGAGTTCCTGGTGGATGATGACGATGCCGCGCCGCTCGCTCGCCCGGATGTCCCGGAACGCGCAGGTCTCGCCGCGGAAGCGGATCTCGCCCTCGTAACTCCCGTGCGGGTGGACCCCGCTGAGGACCTTCATCAGCGTGGACTTGCCGGCGCCGTTCTCCCCGCAGACGGCGTGGACCTCCCCCTCGGCGACGGTGAGCGTGACGTCGGAGAGCGCCCGGACCCCGGGGAAGGTCTTGACGATCGAGCGCATCTCGAGGACGGGTGGCGTCACTTCAGGTCACTCGCCTTGATGTAGCCCGAATCGACCAGGACCGACTGGTAGTTGGTCTTGTCGACGCTGACCGGGTCGAGGAGGAAGGACGGCACGACCTTGATCTCGTTGTTGTAGGTCGTGGTGTCGTTCACCTCGGGCTTCTTGTCGTTCAGCACGGCGTCGGCCATCTGCACGGCCTGCTTGGCCAGCGCCCGGGTGTCCTTGTAGACCGTCTGCGTCTGCTGGCCCGCGATGATCGACTTCACGGACGCCACCTCGGCGTCCTGGCCGGTGACCACGGGGTAGGGCTTCGCCGCCGTCCCGTACCCGTCCGACTTGAGCGCGGACAGGATGCCGATCGAGATCCCGTCGTACGGGGAGAGGACCGCGTCCACGCTCTCGGAGCCGTACGCCTTCGTCAGCAGGTCGTCCATGCGCTTCTGGGCGGTGCCGCCGTCCCAGCGCAGCGTGGTGATCTGCTCCAGCTTCGTCTGCCCGCTCCGGACGACGAGCTGCTTGCTGTCGATGAACGGCTTGAGGGTCTTCCAGGCGCCCTCGAAGAAGTACCGGGTGTTGTTGTCGTCCGGCGAGCCGGCGAACAGCTCGACGGTGAACGGGCCCTTCTTCGCCCCGTCCTTCAGCCCGAGCTTCTCGATCATGTACGTGGCCTGGAGGACGCCGACCTTCTCGTTGTCGAAGGAGGCGTAGTAGTCGACGTTCGGCGAGCCGAGGATGAGCCGGTCGTACGAGATCACCTTCACGCCCTGGTCGGCGGCCTGGCGCAGCACGTCGGAGAGCGCCCGACCGTCGATGGCCGCGACCACCAGGACGTCCACCCCCTTGGTGATCATGTTCTCGATCTGCGAGACCTGCTGGTCGACGTCGTCCTCGCCGTACTGCAGATCCGTCTTGTAGCCGAGCTTCTTGAACTCCGCGACCATGTTCTGGCCGTCGGCTATCCACCGCTCGGACGACTTGGTCGGCATCGCGATGCCGACCGTCGACTCCTCGGCGGACTTCTCCTCCTTGCTGCCGCCCGTGCCGCTCTGGCCGCAGGCGGTCAGGGCGAGGGCGAGTGCGGAGGCGGTGAGGGCGGTGGTCGCGGCTCGGGAGATACGCATGGCGCTCAGTCCTTCTCGGGGTGGGTGACGGGGAACCGGTGGAGCTCGCCGGGCAGGCGGGAGCCGAGCGGGGACATCCCGCCGTCGGCGCCGTGCCGGGCCAGCAGATCGAGGACGAGCCGGCCGCGCCGTACCCGTTCCCGGGCGGTGGCCAGCGCGATGTCGCGCAGCTGGGCGCCGTACGGGTAGATGCCGGGGGAGCGGGAGAGCCCGAACTTGAGGTAGAGCGGCGCGCCTCGGCGGATCAGCTCGGCCGCCTCGTACATCCGGACGTAGCCGCCGAGGTCGTCGGGCGCCTCGACATAGAGGTCCATGGGGGCTCGGCTGACCCGCCGGATCTCGGTGAGATGGGCGAGGGCGAGGTCGGACGGGATGTTGAGGGAGTCGGCGCCGAGCCGTTCGTGGACGGCGTACGCCGCGGGGTTGACCGGACCGATCAGCGCGGACACCTTGAAGGTGGTGTCCGCGGGCAGGGCGCCCGCGGCCCGCAGCCGGTGCAGCGTCCACAGCACGCCCTCGTCGGCCACGAGCAGGCAGCGCACCCCCAGCTCCACGGCGCGCAGCGCGTCCTCGACGCAGCCGGCGAGCGCGTCATGGCCGCGGGCGCGCAGCCCGGCGCCGCCCGAGTCGGTCCGGGTCGCGGCGCCGATGTCCCAGGTGCCGCGGGGGCCGGTGAACAGGCAGAGCTCGATGGAGCGTTCGGCGCACGCCCCCACCATCTCGGTGATCTCCGCGTCGCTGAGCATCCAGATGCCGCTGCCCTGGCTGATGCGGTGCACCGGCAGATCCCGGCGGGCGCTCTCCTCGAGCACGACGGCCAGCGCCTCGGGCCCCTCGACGGAGGGGATCTCGGTGCGCCAGGTGCCGCCGTCGGGGAAGGCGTGCGGTGAGGCGTCGGAGGGGTCGGTGTCCGGCAGGGCGTGGCCGATGCGGGCGAACGCCTCGGCGCCGGGTCGGCGCGGGGTCGAGGGGGCTGTCACGGAACTCCAATGTTCGATATTTCGGACAGGGTTCGGGCCTGGGGGTACGGGGCGGTACGAGGCGGTGCGGAACCGTCGGCCCCGCACCGCCGGGGCGTCGCCGCGCGTGCGTCACGGGCGCAGGAGCACCTTCCCGGCCTTCGGATCCCCGCTGCCGACAAGGGCGATGGCGTCGCCGAACCGCTCCAGCGGATACTCGTGTGTGATCAGTGGGGCGGGGTCCAGCAGCCCGAGGCCGAAGGCCCGTACGGCGGCGGCCCAGGCCGCCGACGACGCGCCGAAGACGCTGCGCACGGTGAGCTGGGCGAGCGACAGCGCGACGGGGTCGATCCCGGTCGCCCCCGGGGCGAACATCCCGGTCAGCACCACCCGCCCGCCCCTGCGGGCCAGCGCACAGGCGTCCTGCGCGGTGCTCGGTGCGCCCGCCGTCTCCACCACCAGGTCGTATCGCCCGGCACGTTCCGCCGCCTCGCCCGGGGCGAGCGCTTCGCCCGCGCCGAAGCGCAGCGCCTGCCGGCCGCGGCTCTGCCTCGGGTCGATCGCGGTCAGCAGGGCGGGGGAGTGCGCGGCCAGCAGCTGCACGGCGAGCAGGCCGAGCGTCCCGGCGCCGACGACCGCGATCCGCTCCCCGGGGCGCGGCTCGCCCGCCCGCACCGCCGCGGCGACCACCGCGGCGGGCTCCAGCAGGGCCGCCGCCCGCAGGTCGGCGTCGTCGGGCAGGAGGTGCAGCAGCCGGGCGGGGACGGTGACATGGTCGGCGAAGGCACCGGGCCGGGTGAAGCCCGTCTCGTCGTAGCCGCTCGTGCAGAGATTGGTGTCGCCCTCGCGGCACCGCTCGCACACACCGCAGGCGCGGAAGCCCTCGGCGACGGTCTTGCGGCCCACCAGCGCCGGGTCGACGCCCTCGCCCACCGCCTCGACCGTGCCGGACCACTCGTGTCCTGGCACGACCGGGTAGCGGACATAGTCGGCGTCGCGATGGCCGTCGTAGACCTCGCGGTCGCTCATGCAGATGCCGGCTGCGGCGACCCGTACCCGCACCTCGTCCCGCCCCGGTGCCTCCGTGCCGCGCCGGACGAGCCGGTGCGCGCGCGGCCCGTCCACGACGATGGCCCGGGTCACTTGGGCGCCCTCCTCTCCCAGCCCTCGGCCCACAGGTCGAAGCGCGCCTTCTGCTGCGGGAACTCGGCCGCCGCGTCCACGTCCAGCTCGACGCCGAGACCTGGCGCGTGCGAGACCTCGAAGTAGCCGTCGACGACCTGGGGCGCCCCGCGCACCACCTTCTTGATCTCCGCGTCCGCGAAGTCGTTGAAGTGCTCCAGGATCTTGAAGTTGGGGGTGCAGGCGCCGAGTTGCAGCGAGGCGGCCGTCAGGACCGAGCCGCCGACGTTGTGCGGGGCGATGAGCGTGTAGTGCGTCTCGGCGGTCGCGGCGAGCTTGCGCGTCTCCAGGATGCCGCCGATGTGGCCGACGTCCGGCTGGATGATGTCGGCGGCCTGCGACTCGAAGAGCTCGCGGAACTCGATCCGGTCGTGGATGCGCTCACCGGTCGCGATCGGCATGTCCACCTTGGCGGCGACCTTCTCCAGCGCCTTGAGGTTCTCCGGCGGCACCGGCTCCTCCAGCCACGCGGGCCGGAACGGGGCCAGTTCGCGTGCCAGCCGTACGGCGGTCGAGGGCGAGAAGCGGCCGTGCATCTCCAGCATCAGCTCGGCCTCGGGGCCGATGGCGTCCCGTACGGCCTCGATCAGCGACACGGCGTACCGGGTCTGCTCGTGGTCGAGCTCGAAGTGGCCGGTGCCGAACGGGTCGATCTTCAGCGCCCGGTAACCGCGTGCGACGACCTCCCGGGCGGCCTCGTGGTACGCCTCCGGGGTCCGCTCGGTCGTGTACCAGCCGTTCGCGTACGCCTTCACCCGGTCGGTGACCTTGCCGCCGAGCAGCTGCCACACCGGCACGCCGAGCGCCTTGCCCTTGATGTCCCAGCAGGCCATCTCCACCACGGCGATACCGGACATCACGATCTCGCCCGCGCGTCCGTAGTCGCCGTACTTCATGCGGCGGACGAGGTCCTCGACCGCGAACGGGTCCGAACCGGCGATGTGGTTGGCCTCCGCCTCGCGGAGGTAGCCGACGAGCGCGTCGGTGCGGCCCAGCATCCGGGTCTCGCCGACTCCGGTGAGGCCCTCGTCGGTGTGGACCAGGACGTAGGTGAGATTGCGCCAGGGCGTCCCGACGACGTGCGTGCTGATTCCCGTAATGCGCAAGGCGATTGCCCCTTGGTTGTTCGGTATTTCGTCACACGTTCGAAATCGTGGCGCGACCGTATTCAGGCAGGCCGAGGGGTGTCAATGGTTCGCGCACAACGATGCCCGGGCCTGGAGCATTGCCCCTCGAACGGAGCTGTGCTTAACCTGTGTTCGCAATACCGATCGTTGACCGAGGTTTCGAACGCGTGGGGTGGGAGGTCGGCCATGGGACGACTGGTGCCGGCGGTGACCAGGGCGCTGGACATACTGGAGCTCTTCCTCGAAGGCGACGGGGCGCTCTCCGCCCCCGACGTGACCCGCAGGCTCCAACTGCCGCGCACCACCGTGCACGAGCTGCTCACCACCCTCGCCACCCGCTCCTACCTGGTGCCCGTCCCCGAGCAGCCCGGCCACTACCGGCTCGGTGTGCGCACCTACCAGCTCGGCAGCCGGTACGCGGAACAGCTCGACCTCGCCGCCGAGGGCAGACAGGTCGCCCGCGAGGTCGCCGACACCTGCGACGAGACCGTCCACGTCGCCGTCCTGGAGGACACCGACGTCATCTACATCGCCAAGGTGGACTCCACCCACGCCGTCCGCATGGTCTCCGCGGCGGGGCGCAGACTGCCCGCGCACTGCACCTCGGTCGGCAAGATGCTGCTCGCGAGCCTGCCCGAGGCAGAGCTCGAAGCCCGCATGGCGGGACGGGAGTTCACGGCGATGACCGCCAACAGCATCACCGACCCGGACGCACTGCGCGACGCGCTCGCCGCCATCAGGGCCCGCGGCATCGCCGTCGAGCACCAGGAGTCCAACCCGGACGTCAGCTGTGTGGCCGCCCCGGTCCGCGACAGCGCCGGACACGTGGTCGCCGCGCTCTCCATCTCCGTGCCGATGAGCCGCTGGAGCGACCAGCGGGAGAGCGAACTCGCCGAGCTCGCCGCGAAGGGCGCCGCCGACCTGTCGGTCCGCCTGGGCCACCGGGGGTCCTGGTGAGGCGCCGGACGACCTCCGGGCCGACGTACGAGCCCGCGGTCCGGGAGCAGGCGGCGCTCGGCGAGGGCCCCACCTGGGACCCGGCGACCGGCCGGCTCCTCTGGGTCGACATCCTCTCCTCGCGCATCCACACCTACGACCCCGCGAGCGGCCGTCGCACCGTCATGGCCACCGAACAGCACGTCGGCGCCGTGAAGCCACGCGCCGGCGGCGGCCTGGTGGCCAACCTCAGGGACGGCATCGGGCTGTACGGCCCGGACGGCGCCTCCTTCCGCTGGCTGGTCCACGCCCCCGTGCCCGGCCGCCGCGGCAACGACGCCGCCGTCGCCCCCGACGGATCGCTCTGGGCCGGCACCATGCGCTACGACGAGGCCCCGGGCGGCGGAAGCCTCACCCGCATCGCCCCGGACGGCACCGTCACCGAGCAGCTCCCGGACGTCGCCGTCAGCAACGGCACCGGCTGGAGCCCGGACGGCCGGCTCATGTACTACATCGACAGCCCCACCCGCCGGGTCGACGTCCTCGACCACACGGCCGGACGCGCGGTGAACCGGCGGCCGTTCGTCCGTATCGAGGAGGGTGCCGGGTTCCCCGACGGCCTGACCGTCGACGCCGACGGCTGTGTGTGGGTCGCGCTGTGGGACGGCGCGGCGGTCCGCCGCTACACACCGGACGGCACGCTCGACCGCGTCGTCGAACTGCCCGTGAGCCGCCCCACCGCCTGCGCCTTCGGCGGCCCGGGCCTGCGCGACCTCTATGTCACCACGGCCCGCACCGGTCTCACCCGGCCGCATCCGCTCGCCGGTTCGCTGCTGGTCCTCCCCGCCGCGGGCCAGGGGCTGACGGGCACGCCCTTCGCCGGCTGAGTACCGCTACTCATGCGCGTCGCCCGCCTCGGCGGGAGCATGAACGACGGTGCGGCGGCGGCCGCGCCGAGCGGCTCTCTCGGGGGAGGACGGCATGGGGAAGTTCTTCGGCGCGGTACTGGCGGTGGTGGTGGCCGCCGCGGCACTGATCCTGGCCCATGCCGTGGGGGCGCCGCCTGCGGTGGTGCTGGGGGCGGCCGCCGGTGTACTCGCCCTGCTCTGGCTGCTCGTTCTCCTGACCGTGCCATGGAACCTGTACTTCCGGGCGCATGCGGTCCTCTCCGAGATCGCCGTGAGCCGGGAGAAGGGCATCGCCGTCTCCTCGGCGCGCGACGCCGAGGCCCGGCGCATCGCGCGGACGATGCTCAGGGCGGCCGTCGCGGGCCATGTCCTGACCGCGGCCGGGGTGGTGGCGGTCACCGTGGCGACGGGACAGCCGGCCGGCTACTGGTTCGCCGGGTTCTTCCTGCTGAGCACCTTCTTCCGGCCTGCGGGCGCCTACTTCACCCAGCTGCGGCGGCGCCTCGGCGTGCTGCTCAAGGACGTGACGCATCCGCGCGACGACGTGGTGGAGCTGCGCGCACGGGTGGACCGCCTGGAGGCCGGGATGACGGTGCTGGAGGGCAAGGGGGAGGAGCAGTACCGGGCCCTCGCCGAACTGCGGCGCACGGCGGACGCGCTGGGCGTGGCGTCGTACGAGCGGGCGGACGCGGCCGACCGCAGGATCGCCGCGCTCGGCCGGGAGTTCGAGTCGACGGTGAACCGCCTCACCGACGACCAGGAGATCATCGCCGGTGTGAAGGCGTTCCTGCGGCTGCTGCGGGCCGGAGGCGACGGCCTCGAGCCCGCGAGGGGCCCGAGGCCGGTGTGACCGGTGCACCGACCGGGCACTGACCGGACGTCGGCCGGCGCATCGACCGGCGCATCGACCGGCGCGTCGGCCGGCGGGTCGGCCGGCCGGGGCCGTCAACTGCCCAGTGCCGCCGACACGACGGACCGGGCCTCCTCCTGCACACGCGCCAGATGGTCGGGCCCGAGGAAGGACTCGGCGTACACCTTGTAGACGTCCTCGGTGCCCGAAGGGCGGGCGGCGAACCAGGCGTTGGCGGTGGTCACCTTGATGCCGCCGATGGCCGCCCCGTTCCCCGGAGCCTCGGTGAGCACCGCGGTGATCGGCTCCCCGGCCAGCGTCTCGGTCGTCACCTGGCCGGGAGACAGCCGCCCGAGGACGGCCTTCTCCTCGCGGGTCGCGGGGGCGTCGACCCGGGCGTAGGCGGGTTCGCCGAACCGGGCCGTGAGCGAGGCGTAGTGCTCGCTCGGCGTGCGCTCCGTCACGGCCAGCATCTCGGACGCCAGCAGGGCCAGCAGGATGCCGTCCTTGTCGGTCGTCCACACCGAGCCGTCACGGCGCAGGAACGAGGCGCCGGCGGACTCCTCACCGCCGAACCCGATCGTGCCGTTCTCCAGCCCGTCCACGAACCACTTGAAACCGACCGGCACTTCCACCAGCTCCCGGCCCAGGTCGGCCGCCACCCGGTCGATCATGCCCGACGACACCAGCGTCTTTCCGACGCCGGCCCCGGCCGGCCACTGCTCGCGGTGGCGGAAGAGATAGGCGATGGCGGTGGCGAGGTAGTGGTTGGGGTTCATCAGCCCGCCGTCCGGGGTGACGATGCCGTGCCGGTCGGCGTCGGCGTCATTGCCGGTGGCGAGCTGGAAGCGGTCGCGGCCCTCGATCAGCGACGCCATGGCGTACGGCGACGAGCAGTCCATCCGGATCTTGCCGTCCCAGTCCAGCGTCATGAACCGCCAGGTGGGGTCGGTGTGCGGGTTGACGACGGTCAGGTCGAGGCCGTGCTCCTCGGCGATCCGGCCCCAGTACGCGACGGACGCGCCGCCCAGCGGATCGGCGCCGATCCGCACCCCCGCGGCGCGCACGGCGTCCAGGTCCAGCACGGACGGCAGGTCCGCCACATAGGCGCCGAGGAAGTCGTAGCGACCCGTGGTCTCCGCGGCGAGGGCCCGGGCGTAGGGCAGCCGCCGTACGTCCTTCAGACCGCCCGTGATGATCTGGTTCGCGCGGTCCTGGATCCAGCCGGTCGCATCGGAGCCGGCCGGCCCGCCGTTCGGCGGGTTGTACTTGAAGCCGCCGTCGGCCGGCGGATTGTGCGAGGGCGTGACCACGACGCCGTCGGCGAGGCCGGCGGTGCGCCCGCGGTTGTGCGCGAGGATGGCGTGCGAGACGGCCGGGGTGGGCGTGTACCCGTCGGCGGTGTCGACGAGGACGGTGACGCCGTTCGCCGCGAAGACCTCCACGGCGGTCACCCGGGCGGGCTCGGAGAGCGCATGCGTGTCGGCGCCGAGGAACAGCGGCCCGTCGATGCCCTGTCCGGCCCGGTACTCGCAGATCGCCTGGGCGGTGGCGGCGATGTGGTCCTCGTTGAAGGCGGTGGCCAGCGAGGACCCCCGGTGCCCCGACGTGCCGAAGGCGACACGCTGGGCGGGTTCGGCCGGGTCGGGGTGCAGGGCGTAGTACGCGGTCACCAGCCGGGCCACATCGATGAGGTCCTCCGGCCGTGCCGGCTGTCCCGCCCGCTCGTTCGGCATCCGTCCACTCCTCCACGTCGGTCGGTGCGATCAGTCCACGGACAATGATCGCTCGTCGGTCCTGCTTCGTCCCGCCGCCCCTCCGCCACGAAGGGTACGCACGGCCCGACCACCGGCCCGTCCCCGGTCACCGCCCTAGGGGGTGTCCGGTGGGTCATGCTGGGCTCGCGACGCCCTGCGGCTCCGTCTTCCGCGTTGTCGTCGGTCGCCAACTCCCCCGTAGCCCTCCGGGCACGGGAGGGACTCCCACCGCGTTGTCTCCCTCCTCCGCCTTGGATCCGAAGCTGCTGGACGCCGCTTGCTGGTCCAGTCTGATCCACCGGATACCTCCCCAGGCCGTGTCCGACACATGGCGCCGTCCGCCCGCAGGGCGGGGTGCGCGGCGTCCGGTGCGTGCAATCGCACAGCGGAGGATCATCCTCGTACTGGACGTACTTGGATGACTCCGACAACGCAGCGTGGGGGCACCTCCCGTGCCCGAAGGACTACGGGTGAAGGCGTGCCGGACGTCGCGCGCCAGGCGGGATTTGTCAGACACGGCCTAGACTCGCGGGATGGCGAAGTACTTCGACGTCCACCCCGAGAACCCGCAGCGGCGCACCATCAGCACGGTGGCCGACAGTATCCGGTCGGACGCGCTCGTCGTGTACCCGACCGACTCCTGCTTCGCGCTGGGCTGCCGGCTGGGCAGCCGCGAGGGCATCGACCGCATCCGGTCGATCCGCGACCTCGACGAGCGCCACCACTTCACCCTCGTGTGCCAGAACTTCGCGCAACTGGGCCAGTTCGTGCAGGTCGACAACGACGTCTTCCGCGCCATCAAGGCCGCGACACCCGGCAGTTACACCTTCATCCTCCGCGCGACGAAGGAAGTGCCGCGCCAGCTCCAGCACCCCAGGAAGAAGACGGTCGGCGTGCGCATCCCCGACCATGTCGTCGCGCAGGCCCTGGTCGCCGAACTCGGCGAGCCGCTGGTCTCCAGCACCCTGCTGCTGCCCGGCGAGGACGAGCCGCTGACTCAGGGGTGGGAGATCAAGGAAAGGCTCGACCACGCGGTGGACGCCGTGCTCGACTCCGGCGACTGCGGCACCGAGCCGACCACGGTCATCGACTTCTCCGGCGGAGAGCCCGAGATCGTCCGCCGGGGGGCGGGCGACATCTCGCGGTTCGAGTAGCGGCCGGATCCCGCGTCACCAGGTGGCGCCCGCCCGCGGGAGACGGGCGCGTACCCGGGTGACGTGCGGAGTGCCGGAGTTCCCGCGCGGTGGACGAGGTACGCGGTGCTGATCGGCAGATCCTCCGCGTACGTGACCAGCGGGACGGTGTGCAGCACACCGGTCCCCTCGGCGGCCGGCCGGTCCCCGATGCGCTCGGCCCACTCGGGCGCGGCGACGAGGACGAACTCCTCGCCCGCCGGCGGCACGGCGCTCAGGGTCCGCCCGCGCGGGCGCGACGTGGCGATGACCAGGTCGTGGCGGCCGGCCCGTACCTCGGCGAGCAGCGAGTGCCTCAGGCCCGTGGACACCCGGAGCCGGACGCCGCGGGGAACGTCCGTCCGCCGGCCCGTACCCCGCCTGACGTGGGACGCCTCACCCCCGGAAGGCCGCCGTGCGCTCCGGCGAGGCGTCGGCGAGCGCCTCGGTCACCTCCGCGGCGCCGGCGCGCAGGCCGTAGACGGGCGTGTCGGGCTGCTGGCGCCAGGAGTCGTCGATCCCGCCGGCGTCGACCGTGTCGAAGCCGAGCTCGTCGATGAGGGCGCGTACGGCCTTCTTTGCCGTCTCGTCGTCACCGGCCACCGGAACGGCCATCCGGTCGGGGTGGCCCGCCGGCCGGGCCCGTTCGATGATGTCCTGCGCATAGGTGCCGTTGAACGCCTTGATCACCGGGTGGCCGATCTGCCGCTCGGTCCAGCGGCTCTCGGTCAGCCCGCCGTCCTCGATGGCGGCGATCCGGCCGTCGCGCTCTCTCGGGTAGTAGTTGCCGGTGTCGATGACCGCGACGCCCTCGGCCGCGTGGTCGAACAGGCCGGACGGCAGGTCGGGGACGCGCTTGACCGGGACGGTGACGACGACGATCTGCGCGTCGCGGGCCGCCTCGGTGGCGGTGACCGGCGTGGCGCCGGTCTCCTCGGCGAGTGCGGTCAGGGTCTCGGGGCCGCGGGAGTTCGCGACGGACACGTCGTGCCCGAGCGCGGTGAGCCGGCGGGTGAGGTTGCCGCCGATGTTTCCTGCGCCGATGATGCCGATCTTCATGGATGTCCTATCTATTGATGTGGGTCTGAACTGGTCATTCGTAAGATCGGTGAGGCCCAGGGGTCCGGGGTATGGCTGTCATGGGTGAGCCGCTGGATGGCTTGAAGGACATGGCCGCCTCGGGCCTCGCGACGACTCGACCGCCAATTGGGAGACGCGATTCGATCGCTGCATAGGACAACGTCGGCGAGGTCGTCTGCTGGGTTGACGTAACGACGAGCTGGCGGAGGTGACCGTGCCCGAGATCTGGGCCGGAGTGGACATCGGCAAGACGCACCACCATGCGATGGTGATCAACACGGACGGCGAACGGCTGCTGTCCCGCCGCGTCGAGAATGACGAGTCCGAACTGCTGGAGCTGATCGGGGATGTCCTGGCGATATCCACCGACGTGCTGTGGGCGGTCGATCTGAACCACGGCGGCGCCGCCCTGCTGATCGGGCTGCTGCTCTCGCACGACCAGTCCATGACCTACCTCACCGGTCTTGCCGTGCATCGGGCCTCGGCGTCTTACCGGGGTGAGGGAAAGACGGACGAGCGGGATGCCTTCGTCATCGCGGACCAGGCCCGTGTCCGCCGCGATCTGGGGGTGCTGCGGCCCGGGGACGAGCTGGCTGTCGATCTGCGCACGCTGACCACCCGGCGCCTGGACGTCGTCTTTGACCGCACCCGGCAGATCAACCGGCTGAGGGCACAACTTCTGGAGATCTTCCCAGCGTTGGAGCGTTCCGTGGACCTCATGAAGAAGGGACATGTCACGCTGCTGAGGGGCTATCAGACTCCGGCTGCGATCCGCCGTGCAGGCGCTCAGCGGATCGAGACTTGGCTGAAGAACCGCAAGGTCCGCAGTGCCGCCGCCGTCGCAAAGATGGCCGTGGAAGCGGCCCAGGCCCAGATGACCGCACTGCCTGGCGAGGCGCTGGCCGCAGCTATGGTGGCCCGCCTCGCGAAGGGGGTGATGGCCCTCGATGAAGAGATCGCCGAGCTCGACGACCTCATCGAGGTCCGGTTTCGCGAGCATCCCCACGCCGAGGTGATCCTCAGCCTGCCCGGCATGGGGCCCAAACTCGGGGCCGAGTTCATCGCCACGACCGGCGGCGACATGGACGCCTTCGGCAGCGCCGACCGCCTGGCCGGGTTCGCCGGCCTGGCTCCGCAGCCTCGTGACTCCGGCCGTGTCAGCGGCAACCTGCGCAGACCCCGCCGCTATCACCGCGGGCTGCTGCGTGCCATGTACCTCTCGGCGATGGCCAGCCTGCCGGCATGCCCGGCCTCCAAGGCGTACTACCGGCGAAAGCGGAGCGAAGGCAAGGGTCACAAGCAGGCCCTGCTCGCTCTCGCCCGCCGGCGCCTCAACGTCCTGTGGGCCATGATCCGTGACGGAGCGTGCTATCACGCTTCACCTCCCGTCACGTCCGCGCCTTGACAACACGATTGGGATGTCCTTCGACGGTGGTCGTGTCTCTCCTGGGCGGGTCTGACGGTGTCGCTCGGCCCGTCGTACCCGCCGTCCGTTGACAGCGCCGGGAGCGGCCCGTGTGTTCCCGCCGGGGCGCCCAGGAACCCTGCCGGGCCTCCCGGCCCCTACCGTCGGACCACGGTCGGGCCGGCTTCCTCAGCCACCAGCACCGCCGCACCGGCCTCCGCCAGCCGGTCCTGGAGCAGACACTTCGCCTTGTCGGCGAAGCCGGTGTGCGGGCGGGGCCCTCGGTGCTGACGAAGAGTCAAACGAAGGGGTCAGACGGAGGGGCCGAAGCCGGGGATCCGGGCCTTGATGCGCTCCAGCTCGGCCTCGTCCGAGACGCCCTGGACGTCGTGGCGCGGGGTGTAGGGGCGTTCGAGCCGGGAGATCTCGTCGTCGGTCAGCCGGATGTCGAGCGAGGCGACGGCGTCGTCGATCCGGGAGGTCGTGCTCGCGCCCACCAGGGGTGCGGCGACGACGGGGTGGTGGTGCAGCCAGGCGAGCGCGATCTGGGCGCGCGTCACACCCCGGGCCTCGGCGATCTCCCCGACGGTGTCGATGATCGCGCGGTCGCTGTCGGCGGTCAGCTCCGTGTACAGCATGCCGGCGAACGGGTCGCTCACCGAGCGGTCGGTCTCGGTCTTCCACGGGCGGGCGAGACGGCCGCGGGCCAGCGGGCTCCAGACCATGGTGCCCACGCCCTCGTCCGCGCAGAGCGGCAGCATCTCCCGCTCCTCCTCGCGGGCGAGGAGGTTGTAGTGGTCCTGCATGGTGATGAACCGGGCCCAGTTGTTGGCCTTCTGGAGGTGCAGCGCCTTGGAGAACTCGAAGGCGCGCATCGACGAGGCGCCGAGGTAGCGGGCCTTGCCCGCCTTGACGACATCGTGGAGGGCTTCGAGGGTCTCCTCCAGCGGGGTGGCGTTGTCCAGTCGGTGGATCATGTAGACGTCGACGTGGTCGGTGCCCAGCCGGCGCAGACTGTGGTCGATCTCGGTCATGATCGCCTTGCGCGACAGGCCCCTGCCGTTGGGGCCGGGACGCATGGTGTGGCGGATCTTGGTGGTGATCACCACGTCGTCGCGGTCGGCGTAGTCCTTCAGGGCTCGGCCGAGGATCTCCTCGCTGGAGCCGAGCGAGTACATGTTGGCGGTGTCGAAGAAGTTGATGCCCGCCTCCAGGGCGTGCCTGATCAGGGGCCGGCTCTGCTCCTCCGCGAGGGACCAGACCGGGTGTCCGCGGTCCGGTTCGCCGTAGGTCATGGCGCCGATGGCGATGGGGGAGACGTCCAGGCCGCTGTTGCCGAGCTTGATGTAGTGCACCGGTACTCCTACGGTGAAAGCGGGAGCGGAGAGTTCTCCGCCTGCTCTCGAAAAGCGTAGCGGAGAGTTCTCCGCTTAGCGGGCGCTCCATTCCGACCTGGAGGAATCCCGTGGCCGAGCCTGCGAACGACCCCCTGCGCGCCGATGCGCTGAAGAACCGGGAGCACATTCTCCAGGTCGCCCATGACGCCTTCGCGGAATCGGGGACGACCTCGCTCAACGCCATCGCCAAACGCGCCGGCGTGGGCCCCGGCACCCTCTACCGGCACTTCCCCACCCGTGAGGACCTGATCCTCGCGGTCTACCGGCACGACGTCCGGCGGCTGGTCGACTCCGTCCCGGGCGTCCTGGCCGCCGCCCCCACCCCCCTGGACGCCTTCCGGGCCTGGTTCCACACCCTCGCCGACTATGTGCGCCTCAAGCACGGGCTGGGCGAGGCCCTGCACGCGGCCGCGGTCCAGGACGCGGTCAACGAGACGTACGCGCCCGTCACGGCGGCCGTCGCCGGCCTGCTGCGCGCGTGCGAGGAGGACGGCAGCGTCCGCCCCGGCCTGGACGCGGCGGACGTGCTGCTGCTGATGGGCTTCCTCTGGCGCGTGGGCCCGGGCGAGGAGGGCCGGGAGCAGGCCGGGCGGCTCATGGAACTCGCCATCGCCGGGCTCGGCCCCGACAGCACCGTCAATGGTCCAGATACGAGTCATTGAACAACTCGGGATTGTTCGGCTGCAGTTCACTGCATCAGCATTGACGCGGAGAGTGTGAATCCTCAACACTCTGCGTGCCCGCTATTGGCGTGACCGCAGACCATTGGTATCTGCCGGTGGACCGGGCGTCGCACAGTCCTGCCCCTTGCCCGGTCCAACCTTTCCGTGACCGGGCGCTGGAGTTCTGAGAGGTGACCAGGTGGATCGTCGGAAGTTCCTGGGAGTGGCCGCCGGCGCGACGGCCGGAGCCGTCGCCGGGTCCGCGCTCGATCTCGCGGCGGGGGCCTCGGCCGCCGCGGCGACCGGCACGATAGCCGACGTCAAGCACATCGTCGTCCTCATGCAGGAGAACCGCAGCTTCGACCACTACTTCGGCAAGCTGAAGGGCGTACGCGGCTACGCCGACCGCAGCGCCATGCTCCTGAACGGCGGGCAGTCGGTCTTCAACCAGCCCAACGGCTCGGGCCGGCAGTACCCGTACTCGCTGCGCGAGGGCGTCGGCGGCGACGCCTCGCTGGTGCCCCACTGCGCGCCCGGCCTCGGCCACGACTGGAACACGCAGCACGCCTGCTGGAACGGCGCGCTGATGGACAACTTCGTCTCCGGTGCCGGCGGCGTGCACTCCATGGGCTACCTGGACCGCACCGACATCCCGTTCTACTACGCCCTCGCGGACGCCTACACCGTCTGCGACTCCTACTTCTGCTCCTCGCTCACCGGCACCGGCCCGAACCGTGCCTTCCTGTGGAGCGGGAAGATCGACGCGAGCCACAACAACGGCGGCGACCTCACGGGCTGCACCTGGAAGACGTACGCGGAGAACCTCCAGGACGCCGGCGTGACCTGGCGCGTCTACAACCGGCGGAACGACAACTTCGGCGACAACGCCCTGGAGTACTTCAACCAGTTCGCCAACGCCGGCCCCGGCAACCCGCTGTACGACCGCGGCGTCGCCGACGTCCCCGGCTCCGCCTCCACGCCCACCCACCAGGCCATCATCGACGCGATACGCGCGGACGTCGTGGGCGGCACGCTGCCCCAGGTGTCGTGGGTCGTGCCCAACCAGGCGTACTCCGAGCACCCCTCGGGCAGCACGCCCGGCGACGGCCACCACTTCACCAACATGCTGCTCCAGGCGCTCAACGCCGACCCGGCCGTCTTCAACTCGACCGTCGTGATCATCAACTACGACGAGAACGACGGCTTCTTCGACCACGTGCCGCCGCCGATCCCGCCGAGCGGCACCGCGGAAGAGCTCGTCATCGGCGGCAAGCCGGTCGGCCTCGGCTTCCGCGTCCCCATGCTCGTGGTCTCGCCGTGGACCCGCGGCGGATGGGTGAACTCCGAGGTCCTCGACCACACCTCCGTCATCCGCTTCATGGAGAAGTGGACCGCGGCCATCGGCAAGCCGGCCACTTCCCCCAACATCAGCGCCTGGCGGCGCAAGGTGTGCGGTGACCTGACGAGCGTCTTCGACTTCGCCGCACCGGTGAACGGGCTGCCGTCGCTCCCCGCGACGGCGACGATCGGCACCCGCTGCAACGGCGTCCCCGACCCGAAGCCGGCGACCAACGCGCTGCCCGCCCAGGAGTCCGGTACCCGGCCCGCAAGGGCGCTGCCGTACCAGGCCGACGGCTACCTCGACCGCCTGGAGATCAACGGCACCACGATGAAGCCCTGGTTCAAGATGGTCAACGTGGGGGCGCCCGCCAAGCAGGCCGCGCACTTCTCCATCCACCCCAACGCCTACCGCTCCCGCACCCCGTGGCAGTACACGGTCGACGCGGGTGGCACGCAGGAGGACTTCTTCAACGTCGGTGCGGGCTACGGCGACGGCAAGTACGACATCAGCATGTACGGCCCGAACCGCTTCATGCGCCGCTTCATCGGCAACGCCACCACGGCCGGCCAGTACGCCTTCGTCAGCAGCCGCTTCGCGGTGGAGTCGGGCACGGGCAAGCTCGCGATCTGGTTCACGATGAAGAACACCTCCACCTCGTCGGTGACCTTCACCGTCACGTCGAACGCCTACCGCACCGGGACGTGGACCTACACGGTGCCCGCGGGCGGCAGCACGGAGGACTACTTCAACAACGTGGCGTACGCGAACGGCTGGTACGACTTCACCATCACGGTCAGCAGCGACGCCGGCTGGTCGCAGCGCTTCCTCGGCCACATCGAGACCGGCGCGGTGAGCGTCTCCGGCTGACCGGGGCCGACCGGGGGCCGACCCGGGGCAGCACGGCGAGGGCTTCCTCCGAAAGGGCCTACGACGCCGCCGTGGGCCAGGTGATCCAGGACGCCGGGATCTCCTCGCCCAGGCGGCGTACGTCACCGGGCGCGAGGATGCCCTCGCTCAGCAGCCCGGCCGCGACGAGGCGGGCGACGGCGATCGCGCCCGGCGGATTGAAGTGGGTGTCGTCCCGCGTCGTCGCGGTCCAGTGGAAGTACCTCTTCGTCTCCTCGGCACCGAGCTTCCCCCAGAGCGCGAGGGACAGCGCCTGGATGTCGAGCAGGGGGACACCCTCCTCCTGGGCGAGGGCCCGCATGGCGGCCGGGTACTCGCCGTGCGTGGGCACCGCGTTGCCCTCGGGGTCGAACGCGCGGCGCTCCACCGAGGTGAGCAGCACGGGGCGTGCCCCGCGGGCCCTCGCCCCCTCGACGTACCGGCGCAGAAAGCCCTGGTACGTCGTCCAGGGCTCGGTGTGGCGGGTGGGGTCCTCCGTCTTCTGGTCGTTGTGGCCGAACTGGACGAGGACGACATCGCCGGGCCGGACGGCGTCCAGGATCCCGGCGAGCCGCTCCTCGTCGGCGAAGCTCCTCGAACTGCGGCCGTCCACCGCGTGATTGCGGACATCCAGGTCCCTGTGGAGGAAGAGCGGCAGGGCCATGCCCCAGCCGGCCTGCGGGGCGTGGGCGGCCTTCTTCCGCGCGGCGGTGGAGTCGCCCGCTATGTACAGGGTGGTGGTCATGCGCCCACCACCCGTGTGGTGAGCGCCCAGGGGGCGCCGAGTTCCGAGTAGAGGGAGAGGGTCTCGGCACTCTCGGCGACCAGGGCGTCGATCCCGGGCACGACCCGGCGCCGCGCACCGCCGTCAGCCGCCGCGCCACCGTCGGTTGCGACCCGCCATGAGCCGGGCGGCAGCTCCGCGGGGTCGGGTGAGGTCCGGATCGCCTCGACCACCCGCATGAACGCGCCGGAGGACTCGGGCGGGGCCAGCAGTGGCGCGCCCGCCGTCACATGCTCGACGAGGTTCTCCAACAGGTCCGTCCTGCCGTACACCGTCTCCACGTCCTCGTGTCCCGACCGTTCCAGCAGCACACGGTCCCGGTTGAACCAGCACGTGATCCTGCCCCGCTCGCCGTGCACGACCACATACGCCTCGGCGGACCGCTCGGCGCACAGCGTCGCGGCGACGGTCACCCGGCTGCCGCGCGCCGTCGTGATCCGTACGCACGAGGTGTCGTCGGCCTCGATGTCGTAGGCCCGGAACAGTTCGGTCTCGATCTCCGCCGTGTCATCGACTCCGATGCTCCCGTCGATGGCGAGCGCGGTGGAAACGGCGTGCGCCAGTGGATTCGTGAGCGCCCCGTCGATCACCTCGGCCCCGTCCAGGCGTCTGAGCCCGGCCCAGGGCGCCCGGTGGTAGTACGCCTCCTCGCGCACCCATGCACCGGCCGCGCCGACCCCCAGCACCTCACCGATCGCCCCCTCGGCGATCAGCGCCCGGATCGCCGGCACGGCGCCCGAGCCGAGCGTCTGGAAACCGATCTGGCATGCCACCCCGGCGGCGGTGACTCCGTCCGCCATCCGCCGGAATTCCGCGAACGACGGCGCGGGCGGCTTCTCCAGAAGGATGTGCACCCCGCGCTCGGCGGCGAGGAGCGCCAGCTCCGTGTGGGTGTGAATGGGGGTGCTGACGACGGCGACCGCCGCACCCGTGGACTCCAGGAGCGCGGCGAAGTCCGCCGACTGCCGCGGCGCTTCGAAGCCGTCGAGCTCCTGGTCGCTGAGGCGCCGCGGCTCGCAGACCCCGACGAGCCGCACGAGCCCCCGGTCCTGGAGGCGGCGGATGTTCTTCAGGTGATGGCGGCCGTGGCCGCGGCCGCCGGCCAGGACGACCGGCAGCGGGGCGCGGCGCGGAGCGGTGGACATGGACATCCAAATCCTCCCCGATCTGAAGGGTGGTCAGCTCGATGTGGCTATGGTTCCATGAGTGGCATTCCATAGGAATGCCATCTCCATGCCGGTCTTTCGCGTCGGCGTTAAGGAGCCCGTTCCATGCGATGGTTGCGCCCTATCACGGCTCTCGTGGCGGCGGTGGCACTGCCGTTGGCGGTCCCCCCACCCGCACAGGCCGACCGGACCCCCGTACCGGCCGCCGGACGCCCGGCGGCTCCCGTGCTCGCGCCGCAGGGACCCGACCGGCCCGTCTGCACGGACACACCGCTGCGGCTCACCTTCGACAAGCCACCGCGCCTCGGCAGTTCGGGCCAGCTGCAGGTGCACCACGCCGACGGCACACTCGTCGACGTCGTCGACCTCGCCGATCCCGGCACGCGGCAGCGCGGCATCGGCGGCGCCCTCACCGACTACGGCGAGGTCCACCGCTGGACCTACGAACCCGTGGTCGTCGACGGCAGGACCGCGTCGGTGTACCTGCACTACGTCCTGGACCCGGGCCAGGAGTACTACGTCACCGTGGACGAGGGCTTCTTCCGGGGCCAGGCCGCCATCGACGACCGCGAGACCTGGCGGTTCCGCACCCAGGACGGGCCGCGCCCCGGCGCCTCCCGGCTCACCGTGGGCGGCGCCGGCGGCGCCGACTTCTGCACCGTCCAGGGCGCCGTCGACTTCGTCCCCGAGCACAACACCGCACCGGTCCGTATCGAGGTCGCGCCCGGCACGTACCGCGAGATCGTCTACGTCGCGCAGACGAAGCCGCACATCACGGTGAGCGGCGCCGGACCCGGCCCCGCGGGCACCGTGATCGGCTACCCGAACAACAGCGTGCTCAACGGCGACGCGGCCATGTCGGACGTACCCGCCCGGCAGAGCTACTGCCCGCGGCGCGTGCTGCCCCAGCCGGACCGGTTCAACTGCTGGCGCGCGGCCTTCGGCGTCGACGCCGACGACTTCCGGCTGGAGAACGCCACCATCCACAACACCACACCGGACGGCGGCTCCCAGGCCGAAGCCTTCCGCGGCAACGGCGACCGGATCGTCCTCGACCGGGTCCGGATCCTCAGCTATCAGGACAGCCTGCGGCTCCAGGGACGCGCCTTCGTGACCGACAGCTACATCGAGGGCGACGTCGACTTCGTCTGGGGGACCGGCGGGGTCTACGTCCAGGACAGCGAGCTGAAGTCGCTGGACATCGGGTACGTCAGCCAGATCCGCAACGGCGAGGGCGGACCGGGCAACGTCTTCGTCCGCACCCGGCTGACACGGGCGGACACCGTACCCGACGGCAGTGTCCTGCTCGGCCGGATCGACAAGCGCTTCCCGGCGAGCCAGGTCGTCTTCCTCGACTCCGTCATGGACGCCCATATCGCCCCCGTGGGCTGGGGGATCAGCGACGGTGACTGCACGACCGTGACGCAGCTGCGCTTCTGGGAGCACGGCAGCAGGGATCCGTCGGGGGACCCGGTGGACACGAGCGGGCGCCTCGCCTGCTCGCACCAACTCGACATGGAGGAAGCCGAGGTGTGGCGCGACCCGGCGACACTCCTCGGCGGATGGGACCCACGACCCGCGACCCACGACTCGCGCACGACGACGGACGGAAGGTGAACCGACGGTGAGACGCAGAGCTGTACTCGGCACACTCGGTGCCCTCGGCGCGACAGCAGCCGCCGCCCCGCTCGGCCCTGGCGCGGCGCATGCCGGCGTGGCGTCGGCTGCTTCTGCCCGGCCGCGCCCGGTCGGCCCGGTCGACCAGGAGGTGGCGGCGGCGCACAGCATCGCGTACAAGGCGCTGCCGCAGGAGGCCGTCGGCGTCGACGCCGAGACACTGATGACCGTGCACACCGAGGACGACGTGGCGCGGCTGCGGACCGCGCTCGTCGCCGAGGTGTGGAAGTCCGCCGACGGCCGGCTGCCCTCCGCACTGCCGGAGGTCGAACTCGGCGTCACCGCCCCCGAGTTGCCCGCCTTCTCGGGCGTACGCCGCATCGACCGGCTCACGGTCCGGCTGCCCTACGGACTGTCCTCGATCGTCTTCCTGCTGCTGCCGCACCGTACGGGACACGGCCGCTTCGCCTTCTACCACAACGGCCACGGCGAGGAACCGAGCACCATGCAGCGCACCGCGCAGGCGCTGCTCGACGCCGGCTACGGTGTGCTGCTCTTCGCCATGCCCCTCTTCCACTGGAACCCCAAGGAGCTCCAGGACCCGCTCGATCCGTCCCGCAGGATCACCGTCGGCTCGCACAACGAGCTGGCCCCGTGGGAGACGCCGTCCTTCTCGACGCTGAGGTTCTTCCTGGAGCCGCCGGCCGTCGCCATGAACCACGTCCGCCGGACCTACCGCCCGTCCTCGGTGCAGATGATCGGGCTGTCCGGCGGCGGCTGGGCCGCCACCGTCTACCCGGCGCTCGACCCGCGCGTCACCCGCAGCTACCCGACGGCCGGATCGCTGCCGTTCTACCTGCGCTCGGCGCCGCCGAAGCCCAGCCCCACGACGGGGGACTGGGAGCAGCGCAAGGACCGCCATCCGGTGTTCTACGGGATGACCGACTACCTGGACCTGTACGCGCTGGCGTCGGTGGGGGCGCACCGTGGCCAGATGCAGATCCTGAACCGGTTCGACGAGTGCTGCTTCAACGGGGTGGGGCACCGCAGCTACGAGGCGGTGGTGCGGCAGCGGGTGGGCGTGATGGGCAACGGGCACTGGGAGCTGCTGGAGGACGCGACGCACGGGGACCATACGGTGAGCCCGTTCGCCCTGTCGGTGATCCTGTGGGACCTTCAGGTGCGGTGCGGGGGGTTGCCGTAGGGGCCGACAGAAGCAGCCCCGCCGGCGATCGAGGCGCGGGGAGTGCGGGGGCGGAGCCGCCCCCGCACCGTCACGCACCCGGGACCGACAGCAGCGCGCCCGTCCGCACCGGCCCCCCGGTCGCGAACGACTCGTTCGCCGCGAGCCCCGTCAGCAGCGCCAGCGCCCCGTCGACCTCCGTCGCGACGTGCTCCGCGGCGGCGCCGGTGTCGGCGGGGGCCGACGGGTCGGCCGGGCCGTAGAGCAGGGTCAGCATCCGTTCGTCTCCGCCGCCGTGCCCCGCGTGGTCGTACGGCGGCAGCTCCACCTCGCGCGGCGCCTCCCACAGCGGGCGCAGCAGGATGCGGGGGCCGCCGGCGTTGGCGAGGGCCTTGTCGCCGTGGATGGCTCCCTTGCCCGAGGTGGTGCGCAGGCGGGCCGGCTGCCAGCGGCTCTCCTCGACCTCCAGCTCCAGGCGGCCGCCGGTGCCGTTGAACATCACCCGGTAGCCCTCCCAGGGGGCGTAGGCGGTGAGGTGGTACGTCATGGTCGCGCCGGTGTCGTAGCGGACCAGCACCGCCATGTCGTCCTCGATGGTGATGCCGTCGCCGAAGACGTTGCGGTCGCGGTGGTAGCCGTCGACGGTCTCGGCGTCGAGGTAGAGCGAGCGCAGGGCGTCGTTCTCGGTGAGCGGCAGCGCGAAGGGGTCGTTCTCGGCGGCTGCCGCGCCGTGTGCGCGCTCGTAGTCGCGCCGGTAGCCGGAGCGCTCGCCCGCCTCCCGGCCGTAGAAGCCGAGTCGTCCGTAGCCGAAGACCTCCCGCGGCCGGGCCCCCAGCCACCAGTTGACCAGGTCGAAGTGGTGGCTCGCCTTGTGGACCATCAGCCCGCCGCTCTTGTCCTTCTCGCGGTGCCACCGGCGGAAGTAGTCGGCGCCGTGGCGTACGTCGAGCAGCCACTCGAAGTGGACGGAGAGGACCTCGCCGACGGCGCCCTCGGCCAGCAGCCGGCGGACGGTCTCGTGGACGGGGTTGAAGCGGTAGTTGAAGGCGACCGCGAGATGGTTCCCGGTGGCCTCGACCTCGTCGAGGATGCGGCGGCAGCGGGCCGCGTCCGTGGTCATCGGCTTCTCCGTGACAACCCGGCAGCCCGCCCGCAGCGCGGGCACGATGTACGCGTCGTGCAGCGCGTCCACCGTCGTGACGACCACTTCGTCGATGCCGTCGGAGCGGAGCCTGCGCTCGAACTCGTCGGGCGTCCAGGCCGCCGCCTCCGGTTCGCCCGCTTCCTTCAGCAGCTGCTGGTGGTGCGCGATCCGTACCGGGTTGGGGTCGCACAACGCGGCCACCTGCAGCTGCGGGCGCCGGGCGAGGGCCGCCGTGAACATCTGGGCCCGGGAGCCGGTGCCCACCACGGCGGCGCGGGACGGGGTGCTGACGGTCATGAGCCCTCCACAGGGTGGTTGACGACGACATCGCGCAGGGACAGTCCGGTGACCGACTGGAAGAGCGGTTCCTGTGCGGCGTTGCGGAACGAGAGGTCACCGAGTCGTACGTCGCGCACGGGTGCCTCCTCGCGTGCCCGGATGCGGATCGGGTACTCGCAGGGGCCGCCGACGTACCAGCGCTCGGCCGACAGCCGGGACACGTCCGCGAAGGCGTCGCCGGACGTGCCGCCCGCGTACTGGAAGGTCACCTCGAACGGGACGTACATCCAGGCCGGGGCGTGCACGTCCGTCACCCGGACGTCGCGTACGTAACCACCCCTGGTGGGCGTGGACTTGACGTTGAGCACGCAGGCGACGCTCTCCTCGTCGAGGGACTCGTCGCGCGGGATGTACAGCCTGCGGACGCGCACGTCGGAGACCCCGCCGCTCATCTCGCTGCCGATCGCCACCGCGGCGTTGCCGCTTACGTACACGCAGTCCTCGACGAGGATGTTCCTGGACGGCACGCCGACCCGCCAGCCGTCCTGGTCCCGGCCGGACTTGATGGCGATGCAGTCGTCGTGCGTGGCGAAGGTGGTGCGGCGGATGGTGACGTTCCGGCAGGAGTCCGGGTTGCAGCCGTCGCTGTTGGGGCCCTGGCATTCGACGGTGACGTCCTGCACGGTGATGTCGCTGCTCAGCACCGGATGGATGTTCCAGAACGGGGAGTTGCGCAGCGTGACGCCCTCGATGAGGACGTTGCGGCAGGAGTGCGGCTGGACGAAGCTCGGCCGCAGGTAGTGGCCCTCGCCGAAGACCCGCTCCGCGAGCGGGACCCCGGTCGCTCCCCACTGCTCCAAGTGCCCCCAGTCGTCTCGCTCGTGGGGCATGCCGGGCTGCCAGCCGTACTGCCCCGAGCCCTTCCACGGCCACCAGTGCGCCTTGTCGCTCTGCGCGTCGAGGACTCCGCGTCCGGTGACGGCGATGTCGTGCTGTCGGTAGGCGTAGATGAGGGGCGAGTAGTTGTACGCCTCGACGCCCTGCCAGCGGGTGCGGACGACGGGGAGGTAGGCGGCCGGGTCGGTGGAGAACAGCAGCGTGGCGCCCTCGGCGACATGCAGGTCGACACCGCTCAGCAGATGGATCGCGCCGGTGGCCCAGCGGCCGGCGGGGACCAGGACGTGGCCTCCGCCCGCCGCGTGGCAGGCCGCGACGGCGGTGCGCAGGGCGCCGGTGCAGTCGGTCGTGGCGTCGCCGACCGCGCCGTAGTCGGTGATGGGGAACCAGGCGTCCGGGAAGCGGGGAGTGCTCCTGCTGCCCGTGGTGCGGGGGGAGTGCGCGAGGGCGCGGGTGGTGCCGGTGGCGCCGATCAGCGGGAGCGCACCTGCCGCGAGTGCGCCGAGTGCGAGGACCTTTCTGCGTGCGGGACTGGCCATGGCTGCATCCCTGGGTCGGGGGCGGATGGGAAAGGGTGCCGGGGGAGTGTCGGTCAGGGTTCGAACGGCGTTGCGGGCGTGTTCAGTTCGCGCCGGTAGCGGGACGCCTCGCCCGCCGCGTGGGCGGCGAACAGCGCGGCGGTCTCGTCCGGCTCGCCCGACCGCAGGGCGGACAGCAGCTCCGCGTGGTGCTCGGCCATCGCCCGCCAGTCGCCGCGGTAGAGCGGATTGCCCAGCACGTGCAGGCCCCACATGCTGGGCTCGATCGTGCGCCACAGGCGGATCAGCGCGGAATTCCCGCAGGCGGCGCAGACATTGCGGTGGAAGGACATGTCGGCGTCGCGGAAGTCCCCGATGTCGCCGCTCTCCGCCGCGCGGCGCATCGCGTCCACGTCAGCGGTGAGCAGCCGCAGCGCCTCCGGTGCCAGCCGCCCGGTCGCATGACGGGCCGCGTACTCCTCGAACATCACGCGGATGTCGCGCACCTCCTGCGCCTGCTGCTCGGAGACCGCGGCGACGAACGTACCCCGGTGCGGCAGCGAGTTCACCAGTCCCTCGTGCGCCAGGCGTTTGAGCGCCTCACGCGCGGGGGCCTGGCTGGTGCCGAGCCGGCGGGCGATCTCCGACTCGACGAGGCGCTGGCCGGGGACGAGTTCGCCCGAGACGATCCAGCGGCGCAGCAGCGAGTACACATGATCGGAGAGCAGTTGGCGGGGGAGCAGTCCGGGGGCGGCCTGCCGGTCGGGCGTGCGGGCCTGACGGCCCCTCACCACCCCGTCCGAGACCTGCCGGCCGGGCGACTCCCGCTCCTGCTGCTGCCAGATCCGGGCGACCGTGGACTGGGAAAGCCCGAGCGCCTCGGACAGCGAACGGGTCGACGGCGCCGGCCCTCCGGAACGGACCGCCTCCAGCGCGGCCGCGACGGACCGCTCCGCCTCCTCCCGCACGGCGCTGCGCGGGCGCCCCGGGCGCGGTGCGTCGGACAGCCCTTCCAGCCCCCGCCGCAGATAGCGCTCCCGCCACTTGGCGACCGTCGCGGGGCTGACCTTCAGCCGTTTGGCGACCGCCGCGTTGGCCAGCCCGTCGGCACAGGCGAGGACGATGCGGCTGCGCGTCCGCAGCGGACCGGTCGGCTCCGCCGACCAGCCCAGCAGTGTCGCCCGGTCCGCCTCGGTCAGGGGCGGAAAGCTCGGAGCATCGGGAACGGTCACCAGTTCAGGCCACCTCCATGGTGCAGGAACTTATGACTCGGCAGCCAAGGTCCGGCAATGCGGCTGTCACCAACTTTTTACCGTGTGCGGCATCTTGACGCCAGATCTGCATGCACATATTAACTAATCGTTGCTCGATAATTGACCCAATAAAACCTTGAGGTCTCGGCAGTCTTCCGAGGAGGAGCGATGCGTCGACGGCAGGCGGGATGGAGACGGGCACGCGGGCCGGTGGCCATGGGTGCGGTACTGGCCCTGGCGCTGACGGCATGCGGCGGAGGGGGCTTCTCCGACGACGGCTCGTCGGAGTCCGGGCAGGGCGGCACCGTCCGCATGCTCGTGAACATCACCCCCAATCTCACCCAGGAGTACTGGGAAGAGCTGGTGAAGCCCTTCGAAGAGGCGCACGACGGCGTCGACGTCAAGATCGAGGCCCCCTCGGGCAAGGGCGTGGCGGACACCCTCCAGCAGCAACTCGCGGCGGGAGACGCCCCCGACATCGTCGAGACGCTCATGGTCGACGAGACCCTCGCGCCCAAGATGCTCGAACTGACCGACCAGCCCTGGGTGAAGGACACCCCCCTCGTCGAGGAGGCCGCACTCGGCGGCAAGGTCTACACGGTCGGCGTCGGCGAGCAGGCGCAGTCGCTCGTCTTCTACAACAAGGCGGCCTTCGCCAAGGCCGGCATCGCCCAGCCGCCGAAGACCCTGGACGAACTCACCGACGCCATGGGCAAGCTGAAGGAAGCGGGCTATCTGCCGCTGCAGACCTCCGGCGAGTTCGTCACCGGACTGCAGCTGCTCCAGCTCTCCGACCCCTCGCTCGCCCAGACCCACCCGACCTGGTACCAGGACATCGACAAGGGCGCCCGCACCGTGGGCGGGTCGATGCTCCCGTACCTGGAGCGCTACAAGACCTGGCTGGACCGCGGCTACCTCGACAAGAACGCCCTCGGCCTCAAGTACGCCGACGGCGAGACGAACTTCCTCGGCGGCAAGTCCGCCATGTACGTCATGGGCAGCTGGTTCACCGCCTCGGCCGCCGACGCCGGGAAGGACTCCGAGATCGGCGTCTTCCCCGCCCCGGTCGACAGGGGCCAGCAGCACCCCGGTCCGCAGGGCGCGACGATGGCCGCCCCGTACATGATCCTCAAGGACACCGGGGAGAAGGACCTGGCCCTGGAACTCGTTGAGTGGCTGGTGACCGACGAGAAGGCCGTGACCGGTCAGCTGGAGCAGGACGGGAACTTCCGCCGCGGCTTCGACCGGACCTTCACGCCCCTGGAGCAGCAGGTCCAGCAGATCCTCGACGCGGCACCCTCCGGCGTCGCCCAGGGCGAGGGATACGGCGAGAACACCCTGCCCCGCGGCTTCAACACCGCTTGGAACACCGAAGTGCAGGGACTGTACGTCGGGCACTCGCCGAAGCAGGTCGCCGACGCCGTGGACCGCTGGGTCCGCGACCACTCCTGAACCGGCACGGGAAGGCATCCCATGCGATCCAGACGCGCCGCCCCGGGCGGCCAGGGCATCGCCACGGCGGTGATGGTCGTCCCCGCGACCGCCCTGTACGTGCTCATGCTCGCCGTCCCCGTCGGCCTCGCCGTCTACCTCAGCCTGACCGACTGGGACGGGTTCAGCGCCAGCCCCGCCTTCGTCGGCACGGCCAACTACGCCGACCTGCTGGGCGACGCGGGTCTCCAGCGCGCGGCCACGGTCACCCTGCTCGTCGCCGGCGTCGGCACCGCCGGACTCAACGTCCTCGGGCTCGGCTTCGCGCTGCTGCTCAACCGGCCCTCCCGGCTGAACTCGTTCTTCCGGATGGTCATGTTCTACCCGCACGTCCTCAGCGCGCTCGTCGTCGGCTTCCTGTGGAGCGCGATCCTGGGCACCACGGGCGCCGTGAACAGCCTGGTGACCTCCCGCGGCGGCGAAGTGCTGCCCTTCCTGTCCGACCCCGACTGGGCACTGGCCACCATGATCGCCGTCGTGGTCTGGGCGGCCTTCGGCGTCAACGTCGTGCTGTACCTCGCCGGACTGCAGGCGGTACCGCACTCGCTCATCGAGGCGGCCAGAATCGACGGCGCCACCCGGTGGCAGGTCTTCCGGCACGTCACACTGCCCGCGCTCGGCCCGTCCGTGACCATCAACGTCGTCCTGTCCCTTGTCACCCTCCTCAAGACCTACGACCTCGTGGTCTCGCTGACGGCGGGCGGCCCGGCCGGTCAGACCCAGACCGTCGCCTACCTCATCCTCTGGAACTCCTTCCACGACGGCCGGCTCGGCTTCGGCTCCGCCCAGGCGGTGGTGCTCATGCTCGTCACCGCCGTCCTGGCCCTGGCGGTCACCCGGCTGCGCCGGCGCGCGGAGACGGCGGTGTACTCATGACGCTGACCCAGCACGCCGCACCGCCGGCACCGCCGGCCGCGGCGACCGGGCCCGCACCCGGTCCCACCCGGCGGCGCCCGCCCCGGCGCGGCCCCGGCTTCCTGCTCAGGCCCGCCTTCCTCGGCGTCGTCGCCCTCCTCATGCTCGTCCCGCTGTACGTCCTCGTCGTCAACGCCTTCAAGTCGCAGCAGGAGATCCTCACCGACCCGTTCGGACTCCCCGCCGACGGACCGACGTTCCAGTACATCGACGAGGTCTTCCACAACGCGCAGTTCGACATCATGCGCGGCTACGCGGTGACGATCCTCTTCGTCGTCTGCGTCAACGTGCTCTCCGTGGTGCTCGCCGGGCCCGCCGCGTACGTCATCGCCCGCAGCACCCGCCGCCGCTACCGGGCGCTCATGGTCTTCTTCCTGGCCGGGACCTTCATCCCCAGCCAGGTGCTGGTGATCCCCGTCGTCTACGTGCTCAAGGTGCTCGGCCTGATGGGCACCGTCCGCGGGTTCGTCCTCTTCGAGACGGTGCTGACGCTGCCCTTCTCGATCTTCCTCTACGCCGGGTACATCGCCACGATCCCCCGGGAGCTCGACCAGGCCGCGGCCGTGGACGGCGCCGGACGCATCCGCACCTTCTGGCGGATCGTCTTCCCGCTGATGCGGCCGGTCGTGGCGACCATGGTCATCCTCAACACCTTCTCGGTGTGGAACGACTTCGTGAACCCCCAGATCATCCTGGGGCCCGGCAGCGGCCTGTACACGGTCACCACCGGCGTCTACGCGGCGGTCAGCCAGTTCTCCACCGACTACACCGTCGTCTTCCCCACACTCCTGCTGGCCATCGCACCGCTGCTCGTCTTCTTCGTCTTCATGCAGCGGCACATCATCAGCGGCCTGACGGCCGGATCGACGAGGGGGTGACCATGACCGACGCAATACCGAGGATCACGGCGAGCGTCCCGGTCGGCTCCCCGCCCGCCTGGGCCGTCCTCCAGCGCCGGCTCTTCGACGCACTCGACGAGGCGTGGCGCGCCTTCTCCCGCCGCTATTGCGAGCCCGACGGGCGGCTGCGCTACGAGGGCCCCGCCGCGAGCCGCGACGGCGCCGACGACTTCTACGAGGCGTTCTTCAACTGGCCCACCCTCTACCAGCTCGGCGGCGCCGACGACCTCCTCGACACCTGCAAGCACCACTGGACGGGGGTCACCGCCCAGCTCACCGAACTCGGCTACGTGGTGGACGAGTTCGAGCGCGGCTACGACTGGTTCCACATGGGCGAGTCGATGCTGCTCTTCTACGGCATCTGCGCCGCCGACCCCCGCGATGCGCACTTCGCCGAGCGGGCGCGGAGATTCGCCGAGCTCTATCTGCCCGGCTCTCCCACCGGCAACTACGACCCCGACACCGGCATCATCCGCGCCCCGCACAACGGCGCCGGCGGCCCCCGCTACGGTCTCAACGACGAATGGGCCTCCTACGGCGTCGATCTGAGCGTCATGCGCCCCTACGGCCTTCCGCTGCGCGACCTGCCCGGCATCAGCCGCTGGGAGGACCTCGCCGACCCGGCCGGCGCCGCCCGCATGGGCGCCGCCATGCACGAGCGCATCGGCCGCGGCGACACCGCCGTCAACCTCGCCGCCACCAGCCTCGCCACCAACGCCTGGCTGTACGGGCACGAGGACCGCTTCCGCGACTGGGCGCTCGCCTACATCGACACCTGGCAGCGCCGCGCCGACGCCAACGACGGCATCCTGCCCGACAACACCGGACCGTCCGGGCGCGTGGGCGAGCTGCACGGCGGGCGCTGGTACGGCGGCAACTACGGCTGGTCCTGGCCGCACGGCGTCTACAGCGTCGGCAACGCCGCCGTGATCGCCGCCGTCAACACCGTGCTGCTCACCGGCTCCACCGACCGGCTCGCCATCGGCCGCGGCCCGCTCGACACCGTCGCCGCACACGCCGTGCAGGGGACGGTCACCGGCACCGAGATGAGCATCAGCGACCGCTGGCACGCCGAACTCGGCGAGGACGCCGACCGCCCCACCCTGCTGGTGCCCAACCGGTACGCCGACGGCGGCTGGTTCGACCACCAGCCCCCGCAGCTCGGGCTGCCCCTCTGGCTCTGGCACGCGGGCACGGCGGCCGAGGACCGCGACCGGATCGACCGGCTGCGCAAGGCCGCCGGCTACGACTGGCGTACCGTGCGCGCCTTCCGCAACAAGGAGGAGGCCGGACACGAGGCACCCTGGCTGGAGTACCTCCGCGGCGAGAACCCCGACTACCCGGCCGCCATCCTGCGCACGGCGCTCGGCCAGGTGGAGCGGCGGATGGCGCTGATCGCCGCGGACGACGCCGACCCCGACACGATCAACATCCACCACTGGCAGCGCCTCAACCCCGTACTCACCGAGGCCCTGCTCCAGCTGACGACCGGCACCCCGCAGGTCCTCTACAACGGCGGGCTGCTGCCCACCCGCCTCGCCTACCACGACGCGGACCGCGGCAGGCCCGGGCTGCCCCCGGACGTGGCCGCCCTCGTCGACACCATCGAACCGGACCGTACGAGCGTCGAGCTGGTGCACACCGGACTCACCGGCACCCGCGCCGTCACCGTGCAGGCCGGGGCCTTCGGCGAACACCGCATAGAGGCCGCCCGTATCACCGCCGCGGAGCCCGGCTACCCCGGCGACCCGCGCGCGTACACCGCCCCCGTCGCCGCCACCACCGTCCGCGAGGTGCCCGTGGGCGGGCCGCGGCTGCGGGTGGAGCTGCCTCCCGGCCGCCGGATCAGGCTCGACCTGCGGCTGACCCCGCGCGCCTACAGGCCCGCCCACCAGACACCGACCGGATCGTGAGGAGACCCTCAGTGGACGAAGGACCCGTGTGGGAACTGCCGGTGCGCGGCGAAGCGCCCGAGCGTGCCGACCCCGACCTCGTACGCCGGCTGTCCGGCGTGTCGTCGGCGACCGCCTGCGCCAAACTGCACGCCCAGGGCATCCGCCGCACGTTCGTGTCCGGGCCGCGCCCCCTCGCCCCCGGGCAGAAGATCGCGGGCCGGGCGCGCACCCTCCAGTTCATGCCCCAGCGCGAGGACGTCGCCTCCGGGCTCGGCCAGGAGTACGTGGAGCGGCACACCGCGCTGTGGGCGGTACTTGACGCCGTCGAGCCCGGCGACGTCCTCGTCGTGCAGGCATACGGAAGCGCCTACACCGGCTGCTTCGGCGACATGCTCGTGCGCTACTTCCGGCAGCGGGGCGGTGCGGGAATCGTCGTCGACGGACGCATCCGCGACGCGCCCCGCGTCCGTGAGACCGGCGTGCCGATCTGGTCCACCGGGGTGACCCCGCACTACGCCTCCCAGGCGGAGCTCTTCCCCTGGGCGTACGACGTCCCCGTGGCCTGCGGCGGCGTGCTCGTCCTCCCCGGCGACCTCGTCGTCGCCGACGACGACGGACCGGTCGTCGTGCCGAAGCAGCGCGCCGAGGACGTCATCGCGGCCGCCCGCGAACACGAGCAGTGGGAGCGCTTCAGCCGCTCCCGGATCGAGGAAGGAGGGGCACTCGCGGACTACTACCCGCTCACGGCCGACACCCGCGCCGAATACGAGCGCTGGCGCGACAGCAGCGCCGGCTGACCGGCCGAACCTGAGGCACTACGGAGGCAAGGAGGCCCCGTGTTCCGCAGCACCCGCACGCCGCGACCGTTCCCCGTTCCCCGTTCCCTGCGCGTCCCCGTCCTGGCCGCGAGCGCACTGCTCCTGCTCGGCGGCGCCACGCTGTCGACCGGTTCCGCCACCGCCGCGGGGGAGTGCTCGCCCCGGCAGTTCTTCGTCGCGCCCGACGGCAGCGACCGAGCCAAGGGCACCAAGGACAGCCCCTGGCGGACCGTCGAGCACGCCCGCGACCACATACGCGACGAAGGGCTCAACAAGGCGTCGCAGATGCGCTGCGACATCGTGGTCAACCTGCGCGCCGGCGACTACCCGGTCGCCAGGACCATCGAGTTCGACGACCGCGACTCGGGCACCCGCGGCCACCAGGTCGTCTACCGCAGCTACGACGGGCCGGGCAAGGCGCGGCTCCTCGGCGCCAAGCCCGTCACCGGCTGGCAGGAGTACAAGGACGGCATCTACACCGCCAAGGTCGACAAGTCCGTCTACACCCTCTTCGAGGACGGGCAGCGGGCGACCACCGCCCGCTACCCCAACCGCGCGACGGAGACGGAGTGGGCGCCGTACCTGAAGTCCACCATCCCCGAGCCGGAGAAGGAGGCCGTGCGCCGCTGGATCTGGACCGAACCCGGCGTGCTGAAGAAGGAGTGGGACCTGGACCATGACGACGCCCGGGTGCACATCCAATCCGGGGGCTCCTGGTCCTGGTTCACCGACACCATTCCGATCAGGGACGTCAACGAGGAGGAGGGCCAGATCTCCCTCCAGTACCCGATGCGGTACGCCGGTGTGAACAGCGACAGCGGCTCCCGGTTCTTCCTGGAGAACTCGCGCCACTTCCTCGACAAGCCCGGTGAGTGGTACCTGGACGACGAGGAGTTGACCGTCTACTACATGCCGCGCGGCGACATCAAGCACGCCAAGATCATGGTGCCGACGGTGACGACCCTGCTCAACCTGGCCGGCGCCTCCGAGGACCGCCGTGTCGAGAACATCACCTTCGACGGACTCGCCGCCCAGTACAGCGACTTCATGGAGTGGTACCGCTACGGCTGGGTCGACGAAGGCGACTCCGGCTTCGTGCGCAAGTACCCCCAGTACGACCGCCAGATCGAGATGCCCCGCAACCGGCACGGCGCCGTCACCATCACCAACAGCCGTGACATCACGATGAAGGGGATGCGCATCTCCGACACCGGCTACCACGCGGTCTACGCACTCTTCGCCAACGAGGGGCTCACCGTCCGCGACAGCCTGCTGGAGAACATCGGCGGCGACGGCATCAAGGTCGAAGGCCCGTACCCCGGCGAGGGCAACACGTCCTTCGGGCACCTCATCACCAACAACGTCTTCAAACATTACGGCGAGCTCGTGCCGGGTGACGCGGCCGGCGTCGAGCTGATGAACACCGGCCGCAACGAGGTGAGTCACAGCTACTTCGAGCACAGCGCGCGACACGGCGTGAGCCTCGAAGTCCGCCCCGAGGTGAAGATCGAGGACAACTACGCCCGGGACAACACCTTCACATACCTCCGCTTCGAGAAGATGGGCCTGGACACCAGCGAGGTCAGCGCGTTCTACGCCTACGGCACCAGCAACTTCGAACCGCACAAGATCGACAACTTCGTCGACCAGGTCTACATCGGCGATGTCATCAACGACCCGTCGGTGCCCAACAGGAACTCGACCCGAGGCGTCCACCTGGACAACGGCGGCTGCAGCTTCCACCTCGACAACGTCGAGGTCGGCGAGGTCCTCGACGACAAGTACCAGGGCTACAAGCCGCCGTGCAGCACCGTCGGGAACGCCAACTGGGCGGAGGGCTGGGACCCGTCGAAGATGGAGTACGACAAGATCGGCGTGAAGCCGGACTTCCCGTACCTGGCCGAGGTGCCGGGGGCTTCGGGGGCGAACGCGCGGTGACCGCCGGCCGGATCACCTGCGAGAGGAGGTCCGGCGTCGCCCTGGTGACGCTGGACCGGCCCGCCAAGCTCAACGCGGTGACGCCGGAGATGTCGGTCCAACTCGCCCGTACCCTGGGCGAGTTGGACGCCGACGGAGACGTCCGCTGCATCGTCCTCACCGGCGCCGGCGAGCGCGCCTTCTGTGTCGGCAGCGACATCCGGGAACTCGACGGGTACGACACGCCGTGGGCGTTCCGCAACCGCGGAGACTACGGGGACGCGGTGCGGGCACTGCGCACGCCCGTCGTCGCGGCCGTCGGCGGCTATGCCTTCGGGGGCGGCCTCGAACTCGCGCTGGCCTGCGACATCCGGCTGGCCGCCACGAGCGCGACGTTCGCCGCGCCCGAGATCAAACTCGGCTGGATCGGCGGCAGCGGTATGGCGGCACAGCTGGCGCACTCCATCGGCGCGTCCAACGCCGCGCTGATGCTGCTCACGGGCGATCCGGTCGACGCCGGCCAGGCCCTCGCCTGGGGCCTGGTGAGCCAGGTGGTACCCGACGGTCAACTCATCGACACCGCAGTCGAATTGGCCGGACGCATCGCCGCTCGCGCGCCCATCGCCGCACAGACGGCCAAGGCCAATCTGCGGGCGGCCCACAGCATGCCGCTCGACCAGGCCATCCAGTACGAGAGGGACCTCCAGACCGTCTGCTTCGCCACGCGGGACGCGGCGGAGGGACGCAGCGCGTTCGCGGAGCGCCGCGAACCGCGCTTCGAAGGCCACTGACGCACAGCGCCGCACATCGCACGCCGCACATGTCACACCGCAATCCGCAATCCGCACACCGAAGGCCGCACACCGCACACCGCCCGCCGCAGCCGGCGGCGGGCGCCGGCCGACCTCGCCGACGGACACGGGAATCCGCCGGCGCCAGGGCTACGGAGGGAACGGGCAATGGGAATCCTGGACGGTTACCGCGTGGTCGATCTGTCGATCGCCATGGCCGGGCCGCTCGCCGCGATGCGCCTCGGCGACCTGGGCGCCGACGTCGTCAAGGTGGAACCGCCGGACGGCGAATGGCAGCGCCGCGCCCCCGCGGGCGGCGCCGAGGGCGTGGAGCTGAACGCCTCGTTCCTCTCGCTCAACCGCAACAAGCGCAGCCTCGCCGTGAACCTCAAGACCGAGGCCGGCCGGGCCGTCGTCCGCGACCTGGCCCGCAACGTCGACGTCTTCCTGCAGAACTACCGGCCCGGCGTCGCCGAGCGGCTCGGCATGGACTATCCGTCGATCCGCGAGGTCAACCCCGCGATCGTCTACGTGTCGGTCTCCGGCTACGGCGACACCGGACCGTACGCCGCGCGGCCCGGCCAGGACCTGCTCCTGCAGGCCCTGACCGGTGCGATGTACAGCGTCGGGCGCGACGGGGACCCGCCGGCCCCCTCCGGCACGTACGCGGTCGACGCCATCACCGCGTACAGCGCCTTCGAGGGGGCGCTCGCCGCCCTGCTGCACCGCGAACGCACCGGAGAGGGCCAGCTGGTCTCGGTGAACATGCTGGACGCGGCGATCGCCGTGCAGATGCAGGAACTGTCCGTGTACACCGTCGGCGGCGTCCCCCAGCGCCGCGGCACCGAGCCCCACGGCCACACCTACATCCGCGCCCCCTACGGCGTGTTCGCCACCAAGGACGGCCACGTGGCCCTCGCCATGCCGCCCCTGGACGTCCTCGGTGACGCCCTCGGCCTGCCGGAGCTCGCCGGCATGGACACGGACACGGACGGCCACTCCCGACGGGACGAGATCACCGCCCTGGTCCGGACCCGGCTGCCCCACCGCACCACCGCCGAATGGCTGGAGCTGTTCGACGAGCGCGGCATCTGGGCCGGGCCCGTCCACTCGTACGCCGAGGTCGTCACCGACCCCCAGGTGCGCCACAACGGCTCCTTCGTCACCTACCGGCACCCGGCCGAGGGCGAGGTGACCACGCCCGGCTTCCCCTACACCTTCAGCGCCACCCCGCCCGCTGTGCACCGCGGCGCGCCGCTCACCGGCGAGCACACCCGCGAACTCCTCGACGAGCTCGGCTACCCGCCCGAACGGGTCACCGCGCTGCTCGCCGACGGGGCCGTGACCGCCCGTCAGGAGGCACCATGACGGCAGCGATCTCCCCCCTGACCGCGCCCGGACGCCCGGCCGCCGACGAACTGCGCGGCCTCACCTGGGACCACCCGCGCGGCTACGGCCCACTGGAGGAGCTGGCCCGGCTGGACGCCTCCCTGCCGCCGGGCTGCGAGACGGTCGGCCGGCCGCTGCGCTGGGACCGGCAGCCCCTCAGCGGCTTCGAGTCGACGCCGATCGCCGCCCTCGCCGCCGACTACGACCTCCTCGTGATCGACCACCCGGGGATCGGCTCGGCCGTCGAGTCCGGCTGCCTGGTGCCGGTGGACACGCTGTTCGACACGGCCGAGCTGAAGGGCTGGCGCGAGGCCACCGTCGGCGCCTCGTACGACAGCTACGTGCTGGACGGCCGCGTCTGGGCGCTGCCCATCGACGCCGCGGCCCAGGTGTCCGCCGCCCGCCCCGACCTCATGGCCGGGCGGCCGATGCCCCGCACCTGGGCGCAGGTGTGCGCGCTGCCCCGCGAGGTGCCCCTCACGCTCTGCCTCGGCGGCCCCCACGCCTTCCTCACCTTCTGCTCGCTCTGCCTCGCGCAGGGCGAAGCACCCGCCGGAGAGGCCGAGTTCGCCTCCAGGGAGCGAGGACTCGCCGCCCTGGACACGATGGCGGAGCTGCTCTCGCGGAGCCCTTCGGCGCTCTGGCCGCTCAACCCGATCGGGGTGCTGCGGGCGATGGCCGCCGCGGGAGGACCCGCCTACTGCCCGCTCGTCTACGGCTATGTGACCTACACCCGGTCCGGCCCGTACCCGCTGGCCTTCGGCGACGCACCCGCCTGGCGGCCCGGCGGACCGCACGGCAGCGTGCTCGGCGGCGCGGGCCTCGCGGTCTCCCGGCGGCGGGCCGGGGATCCCGCCGTACGCGACGCGGTCCGCGACCATCTGCGCCGCATCCTCGCCGAGCCCGTGCAGCGCGAGCTGTTCCCGGTGACCGGCGGGCAGCCCGCCGCCCGCGCCGCCTGGACCGACCCCTGGACCAACGGCCGCTCGGACGGCTTCTACCGCTCCACCCTCGCCACCGTCGAGGCCGCCTGGGTGCGCCCGCGGTGGCCCGGCTATCCCGCCTTCCAGGAGGCCGCCTCACGGCTGCTGCGCGAGGGCCTCGCCGAGGGCGTACCGCACCAAGCGCTGCTGGACGAACTGGAGACGCGCCACCGGGAGGCGACGCACCGATGACCACTGCCCTGATCACCGGCGCGGGCGGCGCCCTCGGCCGCGCCACGACACTGCGGCTGGCCGCGGACGGCCACCCCGTCGCCGCCCTGGACGCCGACGGGCCGGCGCTGGAGGAGACCGCGGAGGCCGTCGAGAAGGCGGGCGGCACCGTGCTGCCGCTCACCGTCGACCTGCGCGACGCGGCCGCCGTCGGGGCCGCCTTCGCCACCGCCGGCCGCCGGCTCGGCCCCGTCGGTGTGCTCGTCAACAACGCGGCGGTCTACCCGAGCCGGCCGTTCCTCCAGGTGCCGCTCGCCGAGTACGACGACGTCCAGGCGGTGAACCAGCGGGCGTACTGGATCTGCGCCCAGACCGCGGCCCGCGCCATGACCGGCCGCGGCGGCGGGGCGATCGTCAACATCGCCTCCATCACGATGCACGGCGGCTGGCCCGACCTCGCCGCCTATGTCGCCACCAAGGGCGCCGCCGTGGCCCTCACCCGGGCGCTCGCCCGCGAGCTGGGCGAGCACGAGATCCGGGTCAACTGCGTGTCCCCGGGGGCGTTCCCGACCGCCGCCGAGCAGATCCACCCGGACCCCGAGGGCTACGACGCCCTCGTACGGGACCGGCAGGCGCTCAAGCGGCGCGGCCGGCCGGAGGAGCTGGCCGCCGTCGTGGCATTCCTGGCAGGCCCGGAGGCGTCCTTCGTCACCGGGCAGACGATCGAGGTCAACGGAGGGTGGGTGATGACATGAGGCTGCACGGACAGCACCTGGGCGCCCGGGAGATCGCCGCGCGCACCGGGGAGACGGCCGCCGCCGGAGGCGTACGGCTCGTCACGCTCGGCGACGGGGCGGAACGCGGCATCCGGGCACTGGAGTTCCGCACCGGCAGCGGACTCGCCTTCGACGTGCTCGTCGACCGCTGCATGGACATCGGCGCGGCCGAGCACTCCGGGCAGTCCTTCGGCTGGCGCTCGCGCACCGGCTTCCGGCACCCCGGACTGCACGAGCACGCCGACGAGGACGGGCTGTCCTGGCTGCGGTCCTTCTCCGGGCTCACGGTGACCGGCGGGCTCGACCACACCCTCTTCGGCGGCGAGGTGGACGCGGACACCTACCGCTATCCGCCGCGCGGGACCGCACGGCACGGACTGCACGGCAGGGTGGCCAACCTCCCCGCCCGGCTCACGGGATACGGCGAACGGTGGTCCGGGGAGCAGTGCGTGCTGTGGGCGGAGGGAGAGGTGCGCCAGGCCGCCGTGTTCGCCGAGAACCTGCGGCTGACCCGGCGCATCGAGGCCGACGTCGGCGGCGACGAGATCCGCCTGACCGACACGGTCACCAACCCCGGGTTCGACCCGACCCCGCACATGTTCCTCTACCACATCAACCTCGGCTGGCCGCTGCTCGACGCCGGCAGCCGCTTCCTCGCCCCCGTCGAGAAGACCCTCTGGCAGACCGACAGCGTCACCGAGCAGGGCATCGACCACCGGACCCTGCCGGCACCCCAGCCGGGCTTCGTCGAGCAGGTCTACGAGCACGCGCTCGCCCCCTGCGACGACACGGGACGCACCGGGGCGGCGCTGGTGAACGACCGGCTCGGCCTCGCGGTGAGCGTCGAGTGGTCGCTGTCCGCCTTCCCCTGCTTCTTCCAGTGGCTCAATCTGCGCGCCGGTGACTACGCCGTCGGCCTGGAGCCCTCCACCCACCATGTGGCCGGCGACGCGGCGGCCCGCGCCGACGGGACCATGATCTGGCTCGGCCCCGGCGAGTCCCGCACCTATCGCACCACCTTCCGCGTCCACCGCGGCGCCGACGCCCTCACCGACCTCACCCACCATCTGGAGGCGCACCATGCCTGAGCTGTCGAGACGTCACGTCCTCGCCGCCGCCGGAGCGGGAGCCGCCGCGAGCGCCCTGCCCGTGGGCACCGCCCACGCGGCCCCGGCCGCCGGGGCAGCCGGCGCGGGTAGCCCCGGGACCAACCCGATGCGGCTGTGGTACCGCCGCCCCGCCGCCGCCTGGCTGGAGGCGCTCCCCGTCGGCAACGGCCGCATCGGCGCCATGGTCTTCGGCGGCACCGACACCGAGCGGCTGCAGCTGAACGAGGACAGCCTGTGGGCGGGAAGCCCGAACGACTACGCCCAGCCCGATGCCGTCCGCCACCTCGAAGAGGTCCGCCGCCTGGTGATCGAGGAGAAGTGGAACCAGGCGCAGATGCTCTGCGAGGAGAAGTTCCTGAGCAAGCCCTCGGAGCAGGCCGACTACCAGGTGCTCGGCGACCTCCAGCTGACGTTCCCGGGCGCGGGCGAGGTCTCGGAGTACGAGCGCGAGCTCGACCTGGAGACGGCGGTCACGCGCGTCGGCTACCGGCACGACGGGTTGCGGTACACGCGCGAGGTGTTCGCCTCGGCCCCCGACCAGGTGATCGTCATGCGGATGACGTCAGAGGAACCCGGCAGTCTGTCCTTCACCGCCGGTTTCACCACCCCGCAGCGGGCCACCGCCTCGCCCGTCGACGGCGCGACCTTCGCGCTCGACGGCGTCAGCGGCGACTCGGAGGGCCGCGCCGGCGCCGTCCGGTTTCGTGCCCTCGTCCGCGCGCTCCCCGAGGGCGGCAGCGTCACCACCGACGGCGAGACGCTCACCGTCCAGGGCGCCGACGCCGTCACCCTGTTCGTCTCCATGGCAACCAGTTACCGCAACTACCTGGACGCCGACGCCGACGAGAAGGAGCGCGCCGCCCGCCACCTCGAACCGGCCGCCGCCAAGCCGTACGAGGTCCTCAAGCGGCGGCACGTCGAGGACTATCGGAAGCTCTACGCCCGCGTCGGCATCGACCTCGGCACCTCCGACCGCATCGACCTCCCCACCGACGAGCGCATCCCGCTCTTCGCGCAGGGCGGCGACCCGCAACTCGCCGCCCTCTACTTCCAGTTCGGCCGCTACCTCCTGGCCTCCTGCTCCCGCGCGCCCGGGCAGCCGGCCAACCTGCAGGGGCTGTGGAACGACCTCATGACCCCCAACTGGGAGTCCAAGTACACCCTCAACATCAACTTCGAGATGAACTACTGGCCGGCCGGGCCCGCCAACCTCGCCGAGTGCTGGGACCCCGCCGTCGACATGATCCACGAGGTGGCCGAGTCCGGCGCCCGCACCGCCAAGGCGCTCTACGGCGCCCCCGGCTGGGTCGCGCACCACAACACCGACGGCTGGCGCGGTACCGCCCCCGTCGACCACGCCTTCTACGGCATGTGGCCCACCGGCGGCGCCTGGCTCTGCCTGATGCTCTGGGACCACTACCGCTTCACCGGTGACAGCCGTGCCCTGGGCCGCAACTACCGCGTCCTGAAGGGCGCGATCGAGTTCTTCCTCGACTTCCTCACCGTGGACGCCAGGACGGGCTGGCTCGTCACCAACCCCTCCCACTCGCCGGAGATCGGCCACCACGACGACGAGGACGAGAGCGTCAGCATCTGCGCCGGGCCCACCATGGACATGCAGCTGCTGCGCGACCTGTTCGACGCCTTCCGGGAGGCGGCCCGCGTGCTCGGCCGTGACCGCGGCCTCGCGGAGCGCGTCGCCGAGGTGCGCGGACGGCTCGCCCCGCACCAGATCGGCCACCTCGGCCAGCTCCAGGAGTACCTCGAGGACTGGGAGGAGGCCGCGTTGATCCAGCACCGGCACGTCTCCCACCTCTACGGTGTCTTCCCCAGCGCCCAGATCACCCCCCGGCTGACGCCCGAACTGGCCGCGGCGGCACGCAAGTCCCTCGAACTGCGCGGCACCACGGGCACGGGATGGTCCCTCGCCTGGAAGATGAACATGCACGCGCGGCTGTTCGACAGGGAGACGGCCTACTGGTACCTCGCCCGGCTGCTCACGCCCGCCCGCACGGCGCCCAACCTCTTCGACCTGCATCCGCCGTTCCAGATCGACGGCAACTTCGGTGGCGTCTCCGGCATCACCGAGATGCTGCTGCAGAGCCACACCGACGAGATCGACCTGCTGCCCGCCCTGCCCGCGGCCTGGCCCGCGGGCAGCTTCCGGGGGCTGCGCGCGCGGGGCGGCTTCGAGGTCGACCTGGAGTGGGCGGACGCGGGGGTCGTACGGGCCACGGTCCGCTCCCTGTTGGGCAATCCAGTGCGGATCCGTACGCCGCACCCTGTCGAGACGGACGCCTTCCGGGCCGAGCGGCCCGAGGCGAATGTCGTGGCGTTCGACACGCGGCCGGGGGGTGTGTACCGGCTGCGCCGCGGCTGAGCGGGGGGTCTTTCCCCACCCCGCCCCTTCCCGCAACTGGGGGCGAAGCCCCCAGACCTCCTTTCGGGGCTTCGCCCCGGACCCCGTACGGCCTTCGGCCGTGTCCTCAATCTCCCCCAGAGCTTCGCCTGGGAGGTGCCCCAACGGGCTGGAAATGCGGGGCGCAGCCCCGAAATCCAGCCTCGCCGGGGGTCCCCCCACGCCGCAGGGCGTAGGGGGAGATTGAGGCGCGGGGGTCCGGGGGCGGAGCCCCCGAAAGCGGCCCAGCCGCACCCCAAATCCAGACTTCTCACCGCGGAGGAGTACCACCCATGACCGACGAACCACGTCAGAACGGCCACCCGCGCCCCCTCGGCCGGCGGGCCTTCGTCACCGCATCCGGTGCGATCGTGGCAGCGGTGGCCCTGCCGGGCGTCGCGGCCCACGCGGCGCCGGCCGGCACCCGCGCCGCGGCCGCCGCGGCTGCCGCTTCCGCCGCCCTGCCCGCCTTCCCCGGCGCCCAGGGGGGCGGTATGTACGCCACGGGAGGCCGCGGCGGCGCCGTCTACGAGGTCACCAACCTCGACGACTCCGGACCGGGATCGCTGCGCGACGCCGTGTCCGGCAGCAACAGGACCGTCGTCTTCCGTGTCTCCGGCACCATCCAGCTCGACGGCGGCCTGGACATCACGGGCTCGAACCTGACGATCGCCGGCCAGACGGCGCCCGGCGGCGGCATCTGCGTGGCCGGTAACGAGACGGAGATCAAGGGCAGCAACATCATCATGCGGTACCTGCGGTTCCGCGCCGGGGACACGCTCGGCACCGGGATCGACTGCTTCGGCATGGAGCAGTGCGAGAACGTCATCATCGACCACTGCTCGTTCAGCTGGGCCGTCGACGAGAACTGTTCGCCGTACAAGAACAAGAACGTCACCATGCAGTGGTGCATCATCTCCGAGCCGCTGACCATGTCGCGCCACGAGAAGGGACGGCACGGCTTCGGCGGCATCTGGGGCGGCGACAACGTGGCGTACCACCACAACCTGCTCGTCCACAACGGCGGCCGCAACCCCCGGTTCGGCTTCGAGGAGGGCCTCCTCCAGCACGTCGACCACCGCAACAACGTCATCTACAACTACGGCTACACCTCCTGCTACGGCGGCGAGTGGGCCGAGGGCATCAACGTCGTCGGCAACTACTACAAGCCGGGCCCGAACACACTGGCCGATGTCGCCCCGGTCGTCGTCCGCCCCGACCGGTTCGGCTCCTGGTACGTCCAGGGCAACGTCATCGAGGGCCACGACGACGTGACGCAGGACAACCGCGAGGGCATCGAGCTGAACGTCGGCGGCATCACGCTGCTCGACACGCCCGTCGCCCTGCCCGACCCCCTGCCCGAGGAGACCGCGCAGGAGGCGTACGAGGCCGTCCTGAACGGAGCCGGCGCGATCCTGCCCCGGCGCGACGCGATCGACGCGCGCATCGTCGCCGACGTCCGCAACGGCACCGGCCGTATGATCAACTCCCAGACCGAGGTGGGGGGCTGGGTCCCGCTGGTCTCCGCCGAGCCGCCCGCCGACTCCGACCACGACGGCATCCCGGACGCCTGGCAGGGCGAGGCCGAGGGCGGCTACACCCGCCTGGAGACCTACCTCAACTCGATCGTGCGCACGGGCGGGGACAACCCGGTGGTGGCCATCACCTCGCCCACGCCCGACCAGGTCTACGCCGGGACGGGCACCACCGCCGACATCACCGTGGAGGTCGAGGCGACGGCGGACAGCGGTGCGTCGATCGCCACCGTCGAGTACTACGCGGGTGACACGAAGCTGGGTGAGACCACCAGGGCGCCGCACGCCTTCACCTGGACGGGCGCCCCGGACGGCACGCACTACCTGACCGCGCGCGCCACCGACTCCTCCGGCACGGCCACCACGTCCACCTGCCTCCCGGTCCACGTCAACCACACGACGGCGACCACGCCGTGGCGGCTGAAGAACATCGGCAAGGTGCCCGTTGCCGGCTCGGCGGCGCTGGCGGGCGCGGCCATCACCCTCAAGGGCTCCGGCAAGATCAAGGGCCGCAAGGACGCCTTCACCTTCCTCCATCAGCCGATCCAGGCGCCCGACGACGAGGTCGTGGAGATCATCGCCCGGATCGACTCCCTCGCCGCGGTGTACGAGGGCGTCATCGCCGGGGTGATGGTGCGCGAGAACCTCACGCCGGACTCGGCGTTCCTGATGCTCGGCATCACCTACCTCGACGGCGGGCTGAAGGCGCGGGGGCTGCGGATCGGCCGGTACGGGACGCAGACGTCCGACAGCAACTTCCCCTGGGACGAGGACGAGCACCTCGACGAGCTGCCGTACTACCTGCGCATCACCAAGCGCGGCGACGAGTTCCAGGGGCACATCTCGCCGGACGGGCTGACCTGGGCGGGTCACGTCGTCTTCGAGCGGATCCCCATGGCGGACCGTGTCTTCATGGGTCTCGCGATCGACGCCAACAAGGAGGCCAACAGGGTGGCCAACTACTGCACGGCCACGTTCGGCAAGGTGCAGATCAACAAGTGACCGGGAGCGCCCCATGAAGCAGGCCGCGCCCCGCCCGGTGAGGGCGGGGCGCGGCCGTTCGGTCAGTTGTCGGCCAGCGGCATCCACACGCGCATCGCGCCGTCACCGCGGTTGTCCCACTGGAAGTACGGGAGCGCCGTGGCCGTGGTGCGTCCGGTCGTGGTGGCCGAGGCGGGCGGGTGGGTCAGGTAGGGGAGCCCGGCCTCGTGCGCGCCCGCGACCGTGACCGTGTCGGCCTCGATCCTCACCGTGCGCCCGATCCCGGGAATCTCCTCCTCGGCGGTGACGCGCAGCTCGCTGCCGGGCAGCAGCGCCAGCTCGTCCACGTCGACGCCCTCGGCCAGGTCGATCTGCTCGAAGCAGTAGACGAGCGGCCCGCGCTCGATCGCCGCGCACCCGCGCAGAGCGTCGATGCGCGGGTGCGGCACCGTCAGGCGGGGCATCATGTCGAGGTGGAGGCTGACGGTGTCGCCGGCCCGCCACTCCCGCTGCACGGTGACGTAGCCGCGCTCGTCCCGGGTGACCTCGCGGGCCGAACCGCCCTGTTCCAGAAGGGCCCTGGTGCTCCACGGCGGGATCCGGAAGGCCAGTCCCCATTCCCCGCCGGGCGCCTCGTCGACCGTCACCGTGACGGTCCCGTCCCACGGGTAGCCGGTCTCGATACGCAGCTTTGCCGTGCCGCCTCCGATCCGGGTGGTGAGGGCCGTGGGCGCGTACTGCTGCACGTACAGCGTGTCGCCGGCCACCGTCGCCAGATAGTGCTCCAGCGCGGCGACGATCCGGGTGAACGCGGGCGGGCAGCAGGCCGAGTAGAACCACTCGTCGCGGTAGCGCGGGTCGCCCACGTGATCCGCGTGGTCGGCGCGCCGCTGCAGCGGGTTGCCCTTGTAGTACCGCTTGCCGTCGGCCGAGCGGGCCGAGGCGAACCCGTTGTACAGGGTCCGCTCGATCAGGTCGGCGTAGCGGGCGTCCCCCGTGGCGAGCAGCAGCCGCCAGGACCACTGGATGGACGCGGCCTGTGCGCAGGTCTCGTTGTAGCCGAGGTCCGGTGGCAACTCGTATGCCTCGCCGAAGACTTCGGCCACCTGCCGGGAGCCGAGGCCGCCGGTGAGCGCGGTTCGGGAGGCGACCATGTCCTCCCAGCGGGTGACGGAGGCCCGCAGCAGGGACTCGTCGCCGGTCTCCAGGTAGAGGTCGACGACGCCCGCCTCCATGTACAGGGCGCGCACCGCGTGGCCGGTGATCGTGGGGGCCTCGCGCACCGGCAGATGGTCGATGCGGCTCCGGGCGCCCCACTTGTGGGGGCCGACGAGGCCGCGTCCGCGCTCGTCGACGAACTTCCTCGCCAGCGCCAGGTACCGCTCCTCACCGGTGACCCGGTACAGCTCGACCAGGGCCGTCTCCACCTCGGGATGGCCGTCGAGCGGTGGATCCTCGCGGTCCAGGAAATCGGCCACGAGGCGGTCGGCGAACCGGCGGGCGACGGCGAGCAGCCGCTCGTCACCGAAGGAGCGCCGGGCGGCGACGGCGGCCTGGAAGAGATGGCCCGCGCAGTACATCTCGTGGCTGTCGACGAGCTGGTTCCACCGCTCGCCGGGCTTGACCACCTGGGAGTGGGAGTGGAGGTAGCCGTCGTCCTGCTGGGCGGCCTCCAGCAGCGCGGTGGCGCGGTCGATGAACTCCGCTGTCGCGTCGTCCGGGCCGTGCTGCAGCTCGAAGGCGGCGGTCTCCAGCACCTTGGCGACGTCGGAGTCCATGGCGACCGGGCCTCGGTACCCGGCCCCCGGCCGCTCGCCCGCGGCCTGCCGCAGGTTGTCGAAGTTCCCGGCCTTCTCCAGCCAGGAGAACGCGAGAGGCAGGCTGTTCTCGCGGGTGACCTTCTGCCACAACTGCCAGAGGCCGCCGGTCAGTTCGACGCGGTCGAAAACGACCGGCCGGTGCGCGGTGCGTGCGACGGGGGTGGGGACGATCGGTCCGTTCACGGTGACTCCTCACGTGATGTCGGGAGCTACATACGGGGCCGGGCGAGGAAGGCGATCGTCTGGTCGCGGATCCGGAGGATGTGCGCCTCCAGCAGGTCGCGGGCCGCGAGCCGGTCGCCGCGCTCCAGCGCGTCGACCACGGCCCGGTGCTCGGCGACGGCCGTGTTCAGCCGCGACGCGGTGATGGGTGCCTCCATCCCGGCGCGTGTGACATGGATGCTCAGGTGCAGATCGTCGTGGAGTTCGAGCAGCCGGGGCAGGCCGCCCAGCTCCACGATCGCGCGGTGGAAGCGGCTGTCGTTGTCCCGGAACTCGATGTAGCGGCTGTGGTCCTTCAGGGAGAGCCGGCCCAGCTCCTCGGCCTCGTCCACGAGCTCGCGCAGCTTCGCGGGCGGTTCGAGGTCCGTGCGCTCGGAGAAGAGGCGCAGGCTGTGCGATTCGAGCATCAGCCGCAGCTCGAAGAGTTCGTAGAGACTGGACAGCGAGGGTATGGCGACCGTGAACCCCGCGGTCGTGTCGTACGCCAGCAGGCCCCGTTCGTAGAGTCTGCCGACCGCGCTGCGCACGGGGGTGCGGCTCATGCCGAGGCGCCGCGCGAACTCGCGCACCGGCACGGGCTGCCCGGGGGAGGGGTGCTCCTTCGTCAGCCAGTCGACGAGGGCCTGCCGGGCCCGGCTCTCCAGGCTCTCGTCCTGCCCGGGGCCGGCGGATGCCGCCGCGTCCTCGTGGGCCGCTGCCGTTCTCGGTGGGTTCATGCCGCCTCCCCTGGCGCCGCTGGTCCGTTCGAGCGGGTGGCTACGCGCCACATGCCTGCGCCCATGGTATGCCGCTGGTCGACCGGGCGTCTCCCCGTTCCCGGACAAGTTCTCGGAGAGCAACTAAATCTTGCCGCACGAGGGTTGACGATGTTTTACCCGAACAACACACTCATGGCATACCAGCGACATGCCCTTGGGGTGCCTATGTCGAACCACCAGCTGCACGGGATCATCGCACCGGTCGTCCTTCCCATGGGGGCCACCGGAGCGGTGGATCAGCGCTCGCTGGAATGCCACATCGAGCACCTGCTCGACGCCGGCGTTCACGGGCTCTGGATGAACGGCACGACGGGGGAGTTCCACGCCCTCGACTCCGACGAGCGGGCCGTGGCGGTGCGCGTCGCCGCCAAGGTCGCCGCCGGCCGGGCGCCCGTCGTGGCCCATGTCGGCGACACCGCGACCCGGCTCGCGGTCACCCACGCACGCGCCGCGGTGGCGGCGGGAGCCGATCAGCTCGCCGTCATCGCCCCCTATTTCACCGAGTTCAGCCAGGAAGAACTGTGCGACCACTACCGGCGGATCTCCGGGGCCGTCGGCTTCCCGATCTTCTCCTACCACATGCCGCAGCTGACGAAGGTCAGTCTGAGCGCGGACTCCGTGCTGCGGCTCGCCAAGGAGGGAGTCCTCGCCGGCATCAAGGACAGCGCGGGCGACATGACCTGGTTCCGCCAGCTCGTGCGCCGCGCCGCCGCGCTGGGACTGCCGCTGCGCTGCTTCACGGGCGGCAGCAGCATCACCGACCTCTCGCTGTACGTCGGCGCCGCCGGCGCCACCTCGTCCCTCGCCAACCTCACGCCGCGGCATCTGGTCGCGATGTACGAGGCCGCCCGCGCGGAGGACTGGGTGCGGGCCCGACTGATGCAGGACCAGCTCGAAGACCTGGTGGAGGCGATGCGCCTGGCACGCCGCGCCCCTTCGCTCGCCGCCGTGGTCAGCACGTACAAGTTCGTCCTCGCCGCACTCGGCCGCATCGAGGCAGGACATGCGGCGGAGCCCCTGGCCCACCTCGGCAGTGACGAGAAGAGCCGCCTCGCCTCGACCGTGGTGCCGATGGTCCGGGAGCTGGAGGCGGCGGCAGACCGGACGGCTCGTCAGGAAGCACGTCAGAAGGAGCGTGAAGATGACTCCCGGACCGACACCGAATAGGCACCTCGGACGAAGAGACATGCTGCGGGCGGGCGCCGGCCTCCTCGTGGTCGCCACCGCCTCCGGCTGCGGGTTCTTCGAGACCGCCCCGGACGACAGCCGCGGCGGCGGGGGAGCGAAGGGCAAGGAGGCGCCCTCGCTGAAGAAGCAGGTCGAGGCCGGGAAACTGCCCAAGGTCGAGGACCGCCTCCCGGCCAAGCCCCTTGAGGTCAAGCCCCTGGAGGAGACCGGTGCCTACGGCGGCACCTGGCACTCCGCGATGATCACCCAGGAGGACACCGGCTGGCTGCGCTACGCCGTGGGCTACGAGCCGCTGGTGCGCTGGGCGCCCGTCTGGCAAGGCGTCACCAAGACGGAGATCCTCCCCAACGTCTGTGAGAAGTACGAAGTGCTGGGTGGCGGAAAGGAGTTCGTCTTCCACCTCCGCAAGGGCCTCAGATGGTCCGACGGCGAGCCCGTCACCGTCGAGGACCTCGACTTCGCCTTCAACGACTGCAACATCAACAGCGAGCTCCACCAGCACGGCGTCTACGAGCTGTGGCAGTCCGCTTCCGGCAGGCCGGCCCGTTTCGAGATCGTGGACGACCTCACCGTCAAGTACGTCTACGAGGAGCCGAAGCCCGGCTTCCTGGAGGAGTTCGCGGGCACCACCGGCCTTCAGCCCATCCTGCCCAAGCACTACCTCAAGCAGTTCCACCCGAAGTACAACGAGGACGCCGACAAGCTGGCGAAGGCGGCCGGGCTGACCAACTGGATCGACCACATGCCCCTCGTGTCGGAGATGTTCGCCAATCCGAAGCTGCCGACCCTCAACGCCTGGCTGCCGCGGAACGCGGTCACCAAGGGCAGTCAGGTGGTCTGCGACCGCAACCCCTACTACTGGAAGGTCGACCCCGACGGCAGCCAGCTGCCGTACATCGACAAGGTCATCATCGACATCGTCCAGGAGGTGGAGGTCGAGCTCCTCAAGATCTCCAACGGCGATCTGGACATGCAGCTCTACCATTTCGGCACCGTCCGCAACAAGCCGGTCATCGTGCGCAACCGCTCCAAGGGCGGCTACCGCGTCATCGACGTGGAGCCCGACGCGGCCAACACATTGATCATCGGCCTCAACCAGACCCACCCCGACAAGAAGAAGCGCGCGCTCTACGCGAACAAGGACTTCCGCATCGGGCTCTCGTACGCCATCAACCGGCAGAAGATCATCGACACCGTCTTCGCCGGCCAGGGGCAGCCCTGGCAGGCCGCACCCAACCCGGGGCACGAACTGCTCAACGAGGAACTGGGCAGGCAGTACACCGAGTTCTCCGTGGCCAAGGCCAACGAGCATCTGGACAAGGCGGGCTTCACCCGGCGCAACGGCGACGGCATCCGTCTCACTCCGGACGGCGATCCCGTGGCCTTCACCGTGCTGATCGTCTCCGAGTATGCCGACCAGGTCGACGCCATGGACATGATCCGCAGCGACTGGCTGAAGGTGGGCGTCGACGCCACGCTCTCCCGCGTGGCCGAAACCCTGTACTGGGAGCGGGTCGAGAGCGGCAGGTCGGAGGCCGCCACCTGGGACTGCAACAACTTCGACCTGCGTACCGGAACCGGTGGCAACCACTACTACGTGCCGACCAACCCGCGTGGCGGCTCCCGCTACGGGGGCGAATGGGCCAAGTGGTACATGCAGGACGGCCGCGGCGAGGAGCCCCCGGCACGGATCAAGGAGCAGCTGGAGCTCTTCGACCGGATGCGCGCCACGTTCGACGCCGACGAGGCCCTTCGCATCGCCCAGCTGATCCTGGAGATCACCAAGGAGCAGTTCTACTACATCGGGATCTCGACCCCGCCCAAGGACTACGGGATCGCCAAGACGAACCTGGGCAACGTGCCCAAGGAGTTCAACAGCAACGGACTGCACCAGATGCCGGGCCCCAGCAATCCCAGCACCTACTACTTCAGGGCCTGACGGCCGGACGGGAGAGAAGGCATGCTCGCGTTTCTCTGCCGGCGTCTCGGCTGGATGGCCGTCACGCTGTGGGCCGTCTCGCTCGCGACGTTCTTCATCATCAGCCTTCCGCCGGGCGACTACGTCTCCACGCTCCAGGCCAACGCGGAGGAGCGGGGCGAGGTGATGGGTCCGGCGGAGGTGGCCGCGCTGCGCGAGCGCTACGGCCTGGACCAGTCCTTCCTCGCCCAGTACTGGAAGTGGATCGGCAACATCGTCCTGCACGGCGACTTCGGCCAGGCGTTCGCCTGGAACAGCCAGCCGGTCGGCGACCTGATCTGGGACCGCGTGGCCCTGTCCTTCTTCCTCTCCGTCGCCACCATGCTCATCATCTGGGCCATCGCCTGGCCGATCGGCATCTACTCCGCCGTACGCCAGTACTCGCCCGGCGACTACACCGCCACGTTCTTCGGGTTCATCGGCATGGCGGTGCCGGAGTTCATGCTGGCGCTGGTGCTGATGTGGGTCGGCATGCGCTACTTCCACCTGAGTCCCGGCGGCCTGTTCTCGCCGGAGTACCAGGACGCCGCCTGGAACCTCGGCAAGCTCCTGGACGCGGCGAGCCATCTGTGGCTGCCGATCCTCATCATCGCCGTCTCCGGCACCGCGGGCGGCATCCGCATCATCCGCGCCAACCTCCTGGACGAGCTGTACAAGCCGTACGTCGTCGCGGCCCGTGCCAAGGGGCTGCCGGAGTGGAAACTGCTCCTGAAGTACCCGGTGCGCACCTCGATGAGCCCGTTCTTCTCCACCGTCGGCTGGCTGCTGCCCGGACTGATCAGCGGCGAGACCATCATCTCGATCGTGATGAACCTGCCGACGACGGGCCCGCTGATGCTCGGCGGCGTCCTCAGCCAGGACATGTACCTGGTGGGCAGTTTCATCCTGATCCTCTCCACCCTGACCGTCATCGGGACCCTGGTCAGCGATCTCGCCCTCGCCTGGTGGGACCCGAGGATCCGGCACAGCTACGAGGGAGGGTGAGCGGCGATGCTGACCAAGGCCAAGACCAAGATCAAAGCCAAGACCAAGACCAAGGCACCGCCGCCCGAACGGGCCGCCGCCGCGCTCGCCGACGAGGCACCGGTCACCGGCGGGTACGCCTCCCCCTGGCGCCTGGTGTGGCGCCGCTTCCGCAAGCACCGCCTGGCGCTGTTCGGTTCCGTCGTGGTGCTGCTGGCCTATCTGGTCGTCGTCTTCGCCGAGATCCTGGCGCCCGGCTCTCCCGGCAACGCCGACGAGAAGCACACCTACGCCCCGCCGCAGATCGTCAGGGTCGATCTGAGCTGGGACGACGGCCTGCGGTTCTACGCCAACGGCTACACCACCAGACGCGACCCGGAGACCTTCGAGCAGATCCACACCGTCGATCCCGACCAGCGCATCCCGCTGACCTTCCTCGCCAAGGGCGACTCCTACGAGATGTGGGGCCTCATCCCCTGGGACCGGCATCTCTTCGGCTCCGCGGACCCCGACCGGAAGGTGTACTTCCTGGGGACGGACCGGTCGGGCCGCGACCTGCTCTCGCGGATCATCCACGGCGCACGCGTCTCGCTCTCCATCGGCCTGGTCGGCGTGGCCGTCAGCTTCCTGCTGGGGCTGTTCTTCGGCGGCATCTCCGGCTACTTCGGCGGAGTGCCCGACCTGGTCATCCAACGCGTCATCGAATTCCTGATGTCGATTCCGACGCTGCCGCTGTGGCTGGCCCTGTCCGCGGCCGTCCCCGACGAATGGGGGCCGCTGGCGCGGTACTTCGCCATCACCTCCATCCTGTCGGTGATCGGCTGGACGGGACTGGCACGGGTGGTGCGCGGCCGCTTCTTCTCGCTGCGCGAGGAGGACTTCGTCACCGCCGCCCGGCTGGACGGCTGCAACCGGCGCCGGATCATCTTCCGGCACATGGTGCCGTCCATGTCCAGCCATGTGATCGCCTCCCTCACGATGGCCGTCCCCGGGATGATCCTCGGCGAGACCGCCATGAGCTTCCTCGGCCTGGGGCTCCAGTCGCCGGCCGTCAGCTGGGGCGTGCTGCTCCAGGAGGCGCAGAACATCCGCACCGTGGAGACCGCCCCATGGCTGCTGATCCCGGGCATCGCGGTGTTCGTCACCGTGCTGGCCATGAACTTCGTCGGCGACGGGCTGCGGGACTCCGCCGACCCGTACAAGTAGGGGGCCCCGCGTGGACTCAGCAGCAACGGCCGCTCGCCCGCTCCTCGAAGTCGAGGACCTGCACACCGAGTTCCAGCTGGACGACGGCCTGGTACGCGCCGTGGACGGCGTCTCGCTGACCATCCGGCGAGGCGAAGTCCTCGCCGTGGTGGGCGAGTCCGGCTGCGGCAAGAGCGTCATGGCCCGTTCGATCCTGCGCCTCGTCGACAAGCCGGGGAAGATCACCGGCGGTCACATCCGGGTGCACACGGACGACGGCGTCGTCGACATGGCACACGCCGACGGTCCGGCCGTACGCACCGTGCGCGGCCGGAGGGTCGCCATGGTCTTCCAGGAGCCCATGGCCTCGATGAGCCCCATGCACACCCTCGGCAACCAGATCGGCGAGGCCGTGCGCCTGCACGAGGGGGTCGGCAAGGAGGAGGCGCGCAAGCGCTCCGTCGAACTGCTGCGCCGCGTGGGGATCCCGGCGCCCGAGCGGCGCGTGGACGAGTACCCGTTCCGGATGAGCGGCGGGATGCTCCAGCGCGCCATGATCGCCATGGCGCTGTCCTGCGGCCCCGACCTGCTGATCGCCGACGAGCCGACCACCGCCCTTGACGTCACCACCCAGGCGCAGATCCTGGAGCTGCTGCGCGAACTCCAGCAGGACTCCGGCATGGCCGTCATGCTCATCACCCACGACCTGGGCGTCGCGGCACAGATGGCCGACCGGATCGCGGTGATGTATCTGGGCGCGGTCGTCGAGACCGGCACCACGGACACCGTGCTGCGCCGCCCCCGCCACCCCTACACACAGGGCCTGCTGCGATCGGTGCCCAAGCTGGGCTCCGCCACGCGGGACCGGCTGCGGCCGGTGCGGGGCATGGTGCCGAGCCCCTATCTGCGCCCGCCGGGGTGCCCGTTCCACCCACGGTGCGAGGAGTTCATGGAAGGCCGCTGCGAGGTGACCGTGCCCGGGCCCGTACCCGCACCGGTGCTCGGGCCCGGGCCCGAGCCCGGGACGCCGGCCGGCGCCCGCACCGACGGCACGGTCAGCTGCCTGCTGTACGAGGACGAAGGCGAGGAATCCGCATGACACCGCCGCCCGCGACACCGGCCGCCACCACCACCGACACGCCCGTCCGTACCGGCGGTGTGCTCCTTGAGACCCACGGCCTGACCAAGCACTTCCCCATCCGCCGGGGCCTGTTCGGCCGCACCATCGGCACCGTACGCGCCGTCGACGGCGTCGACCTGACCGTGCGGTCCGGCCGCACCGTGGCCCTGGTCGGCGAGTCCGGCTGCGGCAAGTCCACCCTCGGCCGCTGCCTGCTCAGCGTCCACCCGGCCACCTCCGGCGAGATCACCTACCACCGCGCCGACGGCACCACCGTGGACCTCGCCGCGCTCGACGAGAAGCAGCTCAAGCCGTACCGCAGCGAGCTGCGCCTGGTCTTCCAGGACCCGTTCGCCTCGCTCAACCCGCGGATGACGCTGCTTCAGATCGTGGGGGAGCCGCTGCGGGTCAACCTGGGTCTCGGCGCCGCCGCCACCGAGGAGCGCGTCGCCGAACTGCTGCGCCGCGTCGGCCTCAGCCCCGAGTACATGCGCCGCTACCCCAACGCCTTCAGCGGCGGCCAGCGCCAGCGCGTCGGCATCGCCCGGGCACTGGCGCTCGCACCCCGCCTCGTGGTGGCCGACGAAGCGGTCAGCGCGCTCGACGTGTCGGTGCGGGCCCAGATCCTCAACCTGCTGAAAGACCTCCAGGACGAGGAGGACCTGACGTACCTCTTCATCTCCCACGACCTGGGCGTCGTGGAGTACATGGCCGACGAGGTCGCCGTCATGTACGTCGGCAAGGTCGTGGAGACCGGAGCCACCGACGTGCTCTACGGCGGGCCGCTGCACCCCTACACGGAGGCCCTGCTGTCCGCGGTGCCCGATCCCGACCCGAGCGCCCGCCGCCGAGAGCGGATCGTGCTGCGCGGCGAGGTCGCCGACCCCTCGCGGGTGCCCGCGGGCTGCCCCTTCCACCCCCGCTGCTTCTACGCCCAGGACCGCTGCCGCACCGACGTGCCGGCGCTGCGCGAGATCACCCCGGGCCGCACGGCGGCCTGCCACTATGCCGGAGAACTGAACCTCAAGGGAGTGACGGGCTGATGAGCGATCCGCGGTTCGACGGGGTGGTCCGGCCGTCGCCGGGCGACCCCAGGCTCCACGAGGCGCTGCTGCCGACCCTCCACCCCGGCGACAGCCACGCCGCCAACCTCCTCGAACTCGACGACGGCGACCTGCTGTGCACCTGGTTCAACGGCCCGGACGAGGGCGACCCCGGCACGAACGTGGTGCTCTCCCGGCTGCCCCTCGGCTCCGACCGGTGGACCACCCCGGTGCTGCTGGCCGCCGACCCCGAGCGCGCCGAGCAGAACCCGGTCCTCGCCCAGGGGCCCGACGGCACCGTCTGGCTGTTCCACCCCTCCGACGAACCGCACGACCAGAAGACGGCCCGGCTGATCGTCCGCACCTCCCCGGACCGCGGCCGCACCTGGAGCCCGCCGCGCACCTTGATCGAGGGGCCCGGCATCTTCGTGCGGAACCCCCCGCTCCTGCTCGGCGACGGCACCTGGCTGCTGCCCGCCTACAGGTGCCGGGAGACGGGCGAGCACAGCACCGTGATGATCAGCAAGGACGGCGGGCACACCTGGGACGAGCACGATCTGCCCGACAGCGACCACCTGGTGCAGATGACCGCGGTGCAGCGCGACGACGGCAGCCTCTTCGCCATGTTCCGCAGCCGCGCCGCGGACCGTATCCACGCCTCCGAGTCCCATGACCTCGGCCGGACCTGGCGGCCCCTGGTGAAGACCGAGCTGCCCAACAACAACTCCGCCGTGCAGCTCACCCGGCTGCGCGGCGGCGCACTGGCGCTGGTCTACAACGACGCCAGCCTGGAGCGCGACCAGTTCCGCTGGGTCGGCGAGGGGGAGGGACGGCGCAGGAAGGCGCTGCGCACGCCGCTGACCCTCGCCCTGTCGGAGGACGGCGGCCGCACCTGGCCGTACCGGCGCGACGTCCAGATCGCCGACGACGAGTACGGGGACAACGAGATGGGCTACTCCTACCCCAGCATCACCCAGACGCGGGACGGACGGCTGCACCTCGCCTACTCCTACCTGCGCAAGACGATCAAACACGTGCGACTCGACGAGGAGTGGGTGCGCGCATGAGCGTGGAGCAGTGGGGCGTCCACGAACTCCGGCTGACGGGCCCCGCGGAGGGGAACCCGTACACCGACGTCCGGTTGAGCGCCTCCTTCCAGTACCGCAACCGCATCGTCGACGTCGACGGCTTCTACGACGGCGACGGTGTCTACCGCATCCGCTTCATGCCCGACCGGCCGGGCACCTGGCACTACACCACACGGTCCGACGCCCCGGCCCTCGACGGGCGGCGCGGCACCTTCGAGTGCGTGCCGCCCGGACCCGGCAACCACGGCCCGGTCCGGGTGTCCGGAGCCCACTCCTTCCGGTACGCCGACGGCACGCCGTACCTGCCGTTCGGGACCACCTGCTACCACTGGACCCACGACGAGGACGAGAAGCGGGAGCGGGGGACCCTGGAGGCGCTGGCCGCCTCCCCGTTCAACAAGATCCGCATGTGCCTGCTCCCGACCGACGAGATGGTGCCGCCGCATCTCGCCTTCCAGGGCGACACTCCGGGCGCCCTGGACAAGACCCGCTTCAACCCGGTCTTCTTCGCCCACTTCGAGCGCCGCCTGCGCGACCTGCTGGAGCTCGGCATCGAGGCGGACGTGATCCTGCTGCACCCCTACGACCGGGGCCACTGGGGCGTCGACGACATGAGCCCCGACGAGGACCGCTTCCTGCTGCGGTACGTCCTGGCCCGGCTGTCCGCGTACCGGCACGTGTGGTGGTCCCTCTCCAACGAGTACGACTTCAACCGCGCCAAGACGGTCGCGGACTGGGACCGCCTCGGCCGGTTCGTGCAGCGCCACGACCCGTACCAGCACCTGCGCTCCATCCACAACGGCACCAGGATGTACAGCTACGAGCGCATCTACGACTTCACCAAGCCCTGGATCACCCACCAGAGCATCCAGCACTGGGACGCCGCCCTCACCGGCCGCTGGCTGGAGAGCTGCCCCAAGCCCGTGGTCATCGACGAGATCGGCTACGAGGGCAGGCTCGGCAAGCGCTGGGGGAACATCACCGGCCGGGCGCTGACCCGCCAGTTCTGGCACGCGGCCGCGGCCGGCGGTTTCGTGGGCCACGGGGAGTGCTATCCGGAGCAGGACCCCGACGGCGCGGGGTGGATCTCCATGGGCGGGCGGCTGCGTGGCGAGAGCGTGCCGCGCATCGCGTTCCTGCGGCGCCTCCTGGAGGAGGCGTCGCCGGCCGACAGCCTGGTCTACTTCGGCGACCGGCAGCACGCCTACCGGGACGTCGAACTGCCGCCGGACGCCGACTGCCGCGTCGCACTCATCGACACCTGGGACATGACGGTCACCGAACTCGACGGCGTGCACCGAGGGACGGTGCGGGCGGAACTGAAGGGACGGCCCGACATGGCGCTGCGGATCCGGAGGACGGCATGACCACGGCCGTGGAGCGATGGGACGTCCTCGCACTCGAACTGCCCGCGGCGGAAGTGGTCTTCACCAAGGGCGACCGGCACTTCACGGCCCGCGGCCCGGAGGTCCGCTTCATGCCCGACGAGGAAGGCGTGTGGACGTACGAAGCGGGCGGCGTGAGCGGGACCTTCGTCTGCACGCCGGCGGGGGAGGGCAACCACGGCCCGGTCCGGGCCGACGGCCTCGGCTTCCGCTACGCCGACGGGACCCCGTACCGTCCGTACGGCACGACCGCCGGGCACGCGGACGCAGGCACCCTCGCGGCGCTGGCCGCGGCCCCCTTCAACCGGGTCCGGATCGGCGCCCCGGACGAGCAGCGCATCCGGGCCCTGCGGGACCTGGGCATCGAGGCCGAGGTGAGGCTCGACGGGGACGGCATCGCGGAGACCGTCTCCCGGCTGGCGGCCTACCGCAACGTCTGGTGGTGCGCCCCCGACGATCCCGAGGTGCTGGCCGAGATCCGCGAGCACGACCACGGCCACCACCTCCTCACCGTCCACGGCGGCATCGACACCGACTTCGGGGCCCCCTGGATCACCCACGCCAGCCTGCGCCACGACCAGGTCCGGGCGATCGCGGGCCTGACGGACGCCCTCGACAAGCCGGTCGTCGTCGACGCCTGCGGCGCGGAGGGAGACGCCCCGGACCCCGAAGGCAGCCTGCCGGCCCAGGAGATGCTCGCCAGAATCTGGGAAGGCATCTGCCAGGGCGGCCATGTGACCCACGCCGAGTCGTACGGCTCGCGCCCCTGGCTCGCCGGTGAGTGCGTCGAGCGCATCGCCTTCCTGCGGCGCGTGCTCGACGACGCGCCCGCCGGCCTGCGGCACAACCCCGCCCACTACGACGCGTCGACGATCGAGGCGCCTGGGGAGTACGTGCTCCAGTACCTCGGGCCGCACCGGTACCCGCGCCGGCGGTTCGAGCTTCCGGACGGGACGTACCGGGTCGACGTCATCGACACCTGGAACATGACCGTACGCACACAGGAGCCCGCGCCCGGGGGCCCCGTCGACGTCGAGCTCCCCGCGGAGCAGTACACGGCGATCCGCATCCGCCGGGCCTGAGCGTACGGCAGCCTCTCAGCCCAGCGTCCGCGTCGGTTCGCTGTGCGTCGCGGTGTGCACGACTCGCCCGCGGGCGCCGTCGACCAGCGGAGGGTACGGCGCGCCGTGCCCGCACTCGACGTCGGCGACGACGGGCACACCCGAGGGCCCGAGCGCGTCCAGCACGGCCTCGTGCTGGGGCCGTCACGACACCAGCCCTTCCGGCACCCGGTGGGCGTGTCCATGAGGTTGTTGCCGTGCACGGACGCCGTCCCCGTCAGGAGGGTCAGCTGCGTGATCGCGGTCGACATGTCGGACTCCCCGACGAGCCAGGCCGGTCAGCATCGAGATCGGCTCGCTCGCGCGATCGGCCACCGGCGCGGTGACATGTCCGGCACCGTCCATGCACCGGCCGAGGGCCTCCGGCCGAGGACCACCTCGTACCCCCCCCGTGCCTGCAGCGTGTGGATCGCCCCGTCCAGGCGCCACCGCGGCTTCTTCGCGACTCCGCTCGAAGGGGAGGTGATGCCGATGCGCCGTCGGGATGCAGACGCGTTCTCCGGTCCGGCGTGTGGGGGATTCCACGGGGCTGATCGGGGCTGATCGGGGTGCGACCGGGTGTGGGACGCCCACCTCGGGCCGGGCCGGGGCGAGGGTGGGCGCATGAGACATGGATCTGTGACGTCCGTCGGCCGTGGACGCGGTCGTGCCGTCGGAGTGCTGGGTGCTGTTGCGGCTGCGGCCGTACTCGTCGCCGGCTGCGGGGACGGTGGGAAGGACGAGTCCTCCGCCGCTGCCACCAAGCCTCCCGCGCAGCCCGTGAACCAGCCCACGACCGGCGCGCTCACCGAGGACCAGACGGAGCGCAAGGACCTGGTCGGCGCCGTGAAGACCGACTGGGAGCAGGCGGCGGACGCCGCGGTGGCGAAGGTGCCGGACGGCGAACTGGTCGAGATCGAGCTGAAGCGCTCCGACGGGGTCATGGAGTGGGACAGCGAGGTCGCCACGTCGGACGGCACGTCCTACGACGTGCATGTCGACGCCGTGACCGGGCAGGTCACCCGGTCACAGGTGGAGGGCGATCAGGACAATGAGGACCGGCAGCAGCTGGCCGACCGGCTCAGCAAGGCCAAGACGACCGCACAGCAGGCCGCCTCGACCGCGACGGACCGCAAGCAGGGCACCGTGACCTCCGTCGGCCTCGGCGGCGGGAACGGTGGCGCCGCCCCGGTCTGGTCCGTCGACGTGGTGTCGACGGACGACTGGTCGAAGACGGACTTCGACATCGACGCCGCCAGCGGCGAGATCCTGCGGCAGGAGGTCGACCGGGACTGACCCGGCCGGAGCCTCGGCGAGGTCCGGCCGGGAAGGGCTCGCCGCCCCGGAGCGGTGCTCACCGCTCCGGGGCGGGCTCACCAGTCCAGGCCGGCCGCCGCCTGCGCCTTGATGTAGTTCGGGATGTCCCGCGTCTCCGTCACCGTCAGCGCCGACTTGACCGACAGGCCGTCCTTCAGCACGTGCTGCCGGAACACCCGGTACAGCGGGATGTCCCAGTACTCCGTCTTCTCGTAGCCGTCCACCACGGCGTTCTCGCCCCAGAAGATGCCCGATGTGTCGATCCCGTCGAGCTCCGGCGTCTCCGCGCCGAACGCGGCGACCACCGTGTCGGACTGGCGCGCCGGCTTCATGCCGTGCTTGGCGAGCTCGATCTGCGCCTCCTCGGAGGCGAGCCACTTCACGACCTCCAGGGCCTGCGCCCTCTTCGCCGATTGCGGAGGCAGGAACGCGGCGAGTGTGTTGGGCTGGTAGGTCGAGTTGTCGCCCCCGCCGAGGACGGGCACCGACGTGACGCCGAGCTCGATGTTCTGCGCCAACACCCGCCAGTCCTCCAGGTCGCCCTCGGGGACGTAACTCGGGTTGAGCGTGTAGGCGTTCATCTTCCAGAGCGTGTCCACGGCCATGGCCACATGGCCCGTGAGCAGGAAGTCGTCGACCGAGGTGAAGATGTTTCGCTGGATGAGGTAGAACCGCTCCATGTTGGCGCCCAGCTTCTGCCAGCCTGCCGAGGTGATGTTCACCTTGACGTCCTGCGGCGCCGGTGTCTCGGTGCCCGTGGGGAGGAACGGGTAGAGACCGAGCTGGTTGAAGTCCAGGTAGTTGTCCGGGTGCTGGAGATAGCCCTTGTACGCGACCAGGTCCTGCTCCCGGGTCAGCCGCTGCGCCAGCCGGTACGCCTTGTCGTACGTCATGCCGTGCGACGGGTAGCGGACGCCGAAGAGGTCGAAGATCTTCTTGTTGTAGAGCAGCACGAAGTCGTCGATGAACAGCGGGACGCCGTAGACCCCGCCGTCGGAGCGGGACTTGACGAGCTCGACCGCGGCCGGGTTGAGCCCGCTCAGGTCGATCTCGCCGGTGAGGTCGCGCAGCCAGCCCCGGTGCTCCAGGTCCCGGTCGATCCGCCGGCGCGGATCGTCGATGATGATGTCGGGGACCACGCCCGCCGCCTCGATCTCCTCGTACCGGACGGGGTAGTCCCAGGTCGTGATCTTGAACTTGAAGTGCGGGAACTTCTGTGCGAGTTTCCTGCCGATAACCTTGTCGACGAAGCCCGGGTTCTCGGCGGGCTTGTAGTTGGCGATGATGATGAAGATCTCGTCGTCGCAGACCTCGAACGGCTCGTCGTACCGATTCGGGATCGGGGTGCACACCGCGCCGGTGCGGGTGGCATACCGCCCTCCCGTGGTCTTGGCGGTCTGTGCCCTGGCCTCCTGAGGCGCCACGACCGGGGCGCCCACGAGGGCCGCCGATCCCGCCAACGCGCTGGCCGCGACGAAGTTCCGGCGCGTGAGTCCGCGGCGGTCCTTCTCGGCACCGGATTCTTCGCTCATGGTCACCCTCCGCTTCTCTGGGTCGGGGTCTGGCCGGATATGAACTCCACTGGCATGCCACTCGAATGCCACTATGGTCCAACCAGGCGGTGGAAGCGTCAACACTTGTGCGGGAACCGGGATTTGGCAGAGGAGAGCGGATGCTCCGGGACGAACAGAGCGGGAAGGTCCTGGCCATCGACGCGGCGCAGGAGGGTGCGCGGCTGCGCCTGTACGGGGACGGCCACGAAGAGCCCTACTTCACGGGCGAGCTGGGCACCATGCTGGTCGTCTCGACCGGGCGCCCCTGGCGGTTCGCGTTCCCGGGCGTGCGGAACGCCGAGGTGACGCGCGTCGGCGACACCCTCGTGGTGCGGTGCGCGGTAGGGGAGCTCTCCGCCGAGATCTCCTTCGCCTTCGACGACGGCCTGCTGCGGGCGGACATCACCTGGCGCAACACCTCGGCCGCCCCGCTCCGGGACCTCGCCGTCGGCCTCGTGCTCGAACTGCCGCAGTCCTCGCCCGAGATGGTGACCCTTCCCCAGGTCCTCCACCGCAACAACCCCTCCTCCGACCCGGCCCGCACCGTGCCCAGGCTCGCGACCGGGCCGGGTGGCGGCGCGGTGGTCGTGGAGGAGCACCGGCTGCCCATTCCCTGTGTGCACACCGAATGGCAGGGTCCCGACGGGCCGCGCTCGCTGAGCCTCTTCTCGCCCGACCCCGGCGACGGCTCCCTCGGCGCCGCCGTCCACGAGGACCGTCTGCGGCTGACCGCGATGAGCGGCACCGTGATGTTCAACGGCACCGCCGACGTCGCCTACGTGCACAAGAGCGCGACCGCCGCGTACGAGGGCGGTTACCGCGAACTCGCCCCCGCGGGCGCCCTGACCACGCGCCACGCCCTCGACTGGAGCCGTCCGCGCCGCACGGGCCACGGGTTCCGGGACATGGTCCACCGGGGCCTGCGCCTCTACGCGCCGGTGGGCGCCCGGCCGCTGTCACTGGACGAGATCGTCCACTACAAGACGCTCGCCATGGACCGCCGCTGGCACGATGCCGAAGGAGCCGCCGGATTCCTCAAGTTCCCCGGCCCCGGCCATGTGCCGGGCTTCATGTACGGCTGGACCGGGCAGTGCCTCAAGCTCGCCTGGTGCGACGCCCGGATCGGTCTGGAGCGGGGCGAGCGGTGGCGCGTCGACCGCTGCCGGCGCGCCGTGAACTTCTACCTCGACGGCAGTGCCACAGGAGCACCTCCGTGCCTGCGGATGAGCTTCTACGGCACCGAGGACGGCACCTGGTCGGCGTTCCGGCGGGACGGGCGCACGTTCATCTCCGCCCGGGCGTACGGTGACGCGCTCTGCGACCTGGCCGATGTCATCGCCCTGCTGCGCGCGGCCGGCCACGCCGTCCCCGAGCGCTGGACCCGGGCGCTCGCCGAGGGTGCGGACTTCCTCGCGGTGAGCGCGGCCCCGGCGGGCGGGGTGCTGCCGCTCGGCTGGCGCCTCGACGGCAGCCCGGACCCGGAGCCGCCCGGAGCGGCCGGGCTGCCGGGCGTACTGGCCCTTCTGAAGACCCACCGCCTCACCGGTGACCAGGGGCTGCTGCGCTGCGCCGAGGAGCTCACCGAGCGCTACCAGCGGCTCCACGCCGAGGACTTCGCCCGCCCCTTCGCCCGCGCCACGCTCGACGCCGTCTGCGAGGACAAGGAGGGCGGGATCGCCTTCTTCCAGTGCGTCTGCGAACTGCTGGAGCTGACCGGCGAGGCGCGCTACCGCGAGTGGGCGGAGGCGAGCGCCGACTGGCTGCTTACCTGGGTCTACCAGTGGAATCCCGGGTACGACCCCGGATCGGCCCTGCGCGAGCGCGGCTTCTCGGCCGTCGGATGGCCGGGTGTGAGCGTCCAGAACCACCATCTGGACGTCTTCTTCCCGGCCTACGAGCTGTGGCGGTTCGGCGAGCTGGCCGACCGCCCCGTGTACACGCGGCTGGCCGGTCTGATCGCGCACGCGCTGGGCCAGGGCATCTGCACCCGCCCGGGGGAGTGGGACTTCGAGCGCCCGGGTGAGCAGGCCGAAGCGTTCTGCCCCACCAACTGGCAGGGCCGCGGCACCAGCAACACCTGGAACCCGTCCTGGGTGACGGCCCAGGTGCTCTCCAACGCCCTGCGGCTGCGCGAGCTCACCGCGGGCGCGTGAGCCCCTTACGGACGGGCTCCGGCCGGTGCACTCCGGCCGGCCGGTAGCCGAGGGCGCCGCTGATCCCCAGGTGGTCGGCGAGCAGCCAGGCGATGGCCAGCCACATCTCGGTGCCCTGGAGGCCGGGCATCTGCTCCCGGGTGCCGCCGGGCTCCAGCGCGAAGCTGAAGCCCTCGCCGTCCTGCCAGCGGTCGAGCAGCCGGCCGAGCTGCTCCCGCGCCCACTCCTGGCCCTCGGCCAGACGGTGGCCGCTCTGGCGGGCGCACAGCCACAACGGGTGGATCACGTCGAGGACGTTGCAGGCGTTGCCGCGGTCCGGTCCGAAGAACGCCGTGTCACGGCTGTGGGCCAGGACCGTGTCCACGGCCCGCTCGGGATACGGGAGGGGCAGCCCGAACTGCGCGAAGGTGCCGCGCGTCAGCCGGTAGAAGCCGTTGACCGGCTGGAGCCACCGGTCGGCGGCGCCCGGCCGCCCCCACATCCCGTGCCACGGGTCGGCATGCGTGAGCAGCCAGCCGAAGAGCGTGTCGGCGGCCTCCGCGTACAGCCCGAACCCCTCGATGTTGCGCAGGTACGCGGTGCCGATCCCGTCCACCCAGTGGCCGCTGCGCCAGGCCGCGGTCCGCCACGGCAGCCCGTCCAGCCTGGCCCGCAGTTCGGCGGGGTCCAGCGCGTGCACGGCGCGGACGGGGTGCGCGAAGCCCGAGCCGAGCAGATCGAGCGCGTACCCGACGCAGAGGATGTGGTACATCGCCGCGTCGTCGTCCAGTGCCGGCGGGGCGGCTCCGAACTCGGGCACCAGTCCGGTCCCCGGGTCCTGGAGCCCGCGCAGCAGCGCCGCCAGCTCTTCGGCCGTCGTGCCCGGCGGGGGAGCGCCGAGCAGCAGCTGCGCGATCTCGACGGCGTCACAGACGGCCCGTACGGTGCGGGGCGCACCGGGCCGGTCGGCGAAGGCGGGGACACCGTCAGGGCCCTGCGCGCGGCAGCGGCCGAGGAGCTCCGCCGCCTGCTCCCGGGCCCGGTCGGCGAACCGTTCCAGCCGGGCGTCGAGCCCCTGCGGGACCGCCCGGCGAGCGGGGACCTCCCGGCGGTCGCGGAGGCGCCGGGCCGGGTTGCCCGCGGCGACCGACCACGGCGGGAGGTCCCTGGTGACGACCGCGCCCGCGCCGATGACGCAGTGGTCCCCGATGGTCACCCCGTCGACCACCACGACCCCCGAGCCGATCCACACGTCGTCGCCGATCACGATGCCCGCCGAGGTGAGCGGCTGCTTGTGCACCGGCCGGTCGGGGGCGGTCGAGTGGTTGAACCCGAGCACCGAGCTGTGCGCGCCGATCCGCACGTGGTCGCCCAGCCGGACCCGCCCGCGCACGGTGGCGAACGGGTTGACCGTGCAGTCCCGGCCCATCTCCACGTCGTCGGTGACGTACGCGTAGGCGGCGACGTACGAACCCTCGCCCATCCGGAGCCGGTCGGTGAAGACACCCGCCCACGGCGACACGAACGTACGCCCCGCCAGCTCCGCCTCGCCGCCCTGCTCGACCAGCCGTTTGACGAGGCCCTGCTGCCAGGCCAGCTGTGCCTGTCGCTCCTCCTCGGACGCGGAGCCGCGGAACAGCCAGGGGCAGTAGTCGAAGCGGCCCGGTGCACCGGTGCCAGAGGTCATGGCAGCCTCACGTTCTTCCGTACGAGTCCCCGGACGTGCTCAAGGCGGTCGGCCTCGGCGATCCCGGTGAACGTGCAGTCGGTCAGGTGCAGTCCGCTGATCGGGGCGTGTCCGTAGCCGCGGGCGAGCAGGACCCTGCGGGCGCTGTCCACGGTGACGTTGCGGACGTCGATGCCGCCGACGCGCGGCGGGTGGGCGCCGGTGTCGCCCTCACCGCGGTGGAAGTCGCAGGTGAGGAACTCCTTGGTGAGGTGGCTGACCGTGATGCCGTCCAGGTGGATGTCCTCGGCGAAGCCGCCGCGCACGGAGTTGGTCTTGATGTAGAGCCCGAAGTACAGCCCGGGGCCGCCGATCCGGCAGTCGAGGGCGACGACGCCCCGCACCCCGCCGGTCATGTCGCTGCCGAGGGTGATGGCGCCGTAGCGGTGCCGCAGGTCGCAGTCCTCGATGAGGATGTTCTCGCTGGGCACGTTCACCCTGCGCCCGTCGGCCTCCCGGCCCGACTTGATGGCGATGCAGTCGTCGCCGGCGTAGATGTCGCAGCGGCGGATCACCACGTCGCGGCAGCACTCCGGGTCGATGCCGTCGTTGTTGGGGCCGGGGCTGTCGATGGTGACGTCCTGGATCAGCACGTTCCGGCAGAGGACCGGGTGGATCTCCCACATGGGGGAGCGGACGATCGTGACGCCCTCGATGAGCACGTTGCGGCAGTGGTAGGTCTCGATGAAGTTGGGGCGGAAACGGAATCCGTCGCCGTACACCCGCTCCTCGACCGGCACACCCCGCTCGGACTGCCGCCACAGTGCCGGCCAGTCGTCCTCCTGCTCGCGCACACCGGGCCGCCAGCCGAACTCCTCCTGGCCCGACCAGGGCCACCAGTGATCCTCGTCCGCCTGCCCGTCGAGCGTGCCGGAGCCCGTGACCGCGATGTTCTCCTGGCCGCGGGCGTAGACGAAGGCGGAGTAGTTGTAGCACTCGACGCCCTGGAAGCGGCTGAGGACGACGGGCAGATACGCGGCCGGGTCGCGGCTGAACGCGAGCGTCGCCCCCGACTCCAGGTGCAGGTCGACATTGCTGAGCAGATGGATCGCCCCGGTGGCGTACGTGCCCGCGGGCACGGTCACATGGCCGCCGCCCGCTCCGTGGCAGTCCGCGATCGCGCGCCGGAAGGCGGCCGTGCAGTCGGTGCGGCCGTCACCGCGGGCGCCGTAGCGGGTGACGGGGAACTCCCGGTCGGGGAAGCCCGGCGGGGCCACCCGGGCACGGATGGCCGCCGCGAGCCGCCGCCCGGCGGTGTCGTCGGTCATGGGGCGGACACGTCCTCCCCGTTGACGGTCACTCCGCGCAGCACCAGCCCTTCCACGTTCTCCATGACGTACGGCTCCTCCATCGCCGCGAACGTGCAGTCGTCGAGCAGCACGTCCCGGACCGGGTTGGCGTCGTTTCCGATGAAGTACCAGGCGAGCGGGCCGGTCTCGGCCGTCAGACCGTGCACCTCGATCCCGCGCACGTCCGGGTAGTGGGGCCCGGCGCCGATGCCCTCGTAGTCGAGCGCGATCTCGATCACGGAGTCGCCGACGGTGCCCACGGTGATGTCCCGGAAGACGATGTCCCGGACGTACCCGCCGCGCAGCGGGTTGGACTTGATGCGCAGCGCGCGGTCGAGATCGGGGCTGTCCATCCGGCAGTTGCGGGCCAGGATGTCGCTGACGCCCCCGGTCATCTCGCTGCCGATGGTCACTCCGCCGTGCCCGTCGCGCATCTCGCAGTCCTCCACCAGGGCGTAGCGGCAGGGGACGCCGACCCGGCGCCCGTCCGCGTTCCGCCCGGCCTTGAAGGCGATGCAGTCGTCCCCGGTGTTGAACACGCAGTCCTGGATCAGCACGAAGGAGCAGCACTCGGGGTTGCAGCCGTCGTTGTTGGGGCCGTTCGGGCTCTCGACCGTGACCCCGCGGACGGTGACGTTGCGGCACAGCACCGGATGGATGTTCCACATCGGGGAGTCCTTGACCGTCACCCCCTCGATCAGGACGTCGCGGCAGTCGTAGAACTGGATCAGGTTCGGCCGCAGGTGGTGCCCGCCGCCGAAGACCCGCTCCGCGACCGGGACACCCTGGTCGCCCCACGCGTTGAGCCGGTCCTTCTCCACGCGCTCGGGCGAGGGGGCCGTGCCGCCGGGTCCCTTGGTCCAGTCCCACCAGTGGGTCGCGTCCGCCTGCCCGTCGATCGTGCCACTGCCGGTGACCGCGATGTTCCGGCAGCCGCGGGCGTAGATGAAGGGCGAGTAGTTGTAGCACTCGATGCCCTCGTAGCGGGTGTACACGACCGGGAGGTACGCGGCCGGGTCGCGGCTGAACCGCAGCGTGGCCCCGGCCGCCAGATGCAGGTCGATGCGGTCGCGCAGATGCACGGCCCCGGTGAGGAAGTCGCCCGGCGGGACGACGACATGGCCGCCGCCCGCCCTGGCGCAGTCGGCGATCGCGTCCCGGATCGCCCCCGTGCAGTCCGTGGTCCCGTCGCCGACCGCGCCGTAGTCGGTGATGACGACGCGGCGGCGGGGGAAGCGCGGTGTGCGGATCCCCGCCAGGATGCGCGCGGCCATCGCGTCGGCGGAGTCCGCCCGGGCCGCGGCCGGACCGGCGCCCAGGGCGAGCGCCGCCATGGCTCCGGCGCCGATCAGGAAGGTGCGCCTGCCGCCGCGGCTCACCACGACCACTCCTCGGCCGGCACCGCGAGGGTATGGGTGCGTTCCGGAGCCTTGGGCTCCAGCTGTCGGCTGCTGTACATCGGCCGTGACCTGCCTTCCGGTTGGATGCCGACGACGTCGTCACCGCGCCACCGGGTGCGGAAGGTGCGCCCGGCGGCGGTCTCGTCCGTCGTGGACTCGGCGAGGGGAAAGGTGACCGTGATCCGTTCGCCCGCGCGGGGGCGGTCCAGACGGAGGTACCCGTCGGGCGCCCAGGCGCCGGTGTCCCGGCCGGAGGTGGTGACCAGCGGTCCGGAGACGGGGTGGCGGACGACGGTGAGGTGCGCGTACCCGGCCCAGTCGGGGACACGGAGCCGCAGCTCGCGGCAGTCGGCGCGCAGGTCCAGGTCCACCCGCCCCTCGTACGGCAGATGGCTGAGCACGTCGACCAGCCTGCTCCCGCGGTTGAGCAGCAGATTGACCCGCAGCAGCTCCTCGTCGCCGGCGACCGCCGCGTTCCAGCCGGTGAAGAGCCCGCGGACGCCGGAGCCGACGCAGCATGCCTGGACGTCGCTGGTGTGCCCGCGGCCGAGGACCACGTCGGACACGTAGTCGTTGGGCGCCCCGTAACCGGCGAAGGCACCCCGCACCCGCTCCCCGACGCGGTGGTGCGTCCGCCAGCCGGGGATGTCCCGTGAGCGGTCCGGGGCCGAGCGGACCCAGTCGACGTCGGAGAGCTGGGAGGCGGCGAGGTGGTTGCGCAGGAACCGCTCCACGACGGACCAGTACGCGGTGTACCCGGCGCGGGCGAGGGTGGTGCCGATGCCGATGAGGTCGACGAGCGAGCAGGTCTCGTGCTCGTAGCGCTGGTCGGCCAGGTCCCCCGGGGTCCAGCCGAAGCCCGTGCCCTGCGTCAGCGCCCAGTCGAAGGACCGCTTCACGAACGCCGTCAGCGCGTGGTCGCCCGTGAACACCGCGTACTTGGCGAGGCCGTCCAGCGTGCCGAGCCGGGTGTGGAAGTGCCCGCTGCGGTAGGCGAGCGCCGCGTTGAAGCTGCCGTCGGGGAGGAAGACGCCGCTCTTCTCGGTGATGAGCCGCGTGAACCAGCCGCACAGCTCCAGGGCGTCGGCGCTGCCGGTCGCCCGGTGGTGGCGGAGCAGCGGCATGATCAGCCGGCCGCAGAACGAGGCCGGGTCGGGGGCGAGGTGCAGCTGGGCCGCGTGCGCGGAGGGCCAGCCGCCGTCCCGGGTGTACTCGGAGGCCGGGTAGTACCAGACGTCGCGTTCCTTGACGGCGATCCGCTTCAGCGCCGCCACCTGCCGGTCGGCGGCCCGCCGCACCGTCTCGTCGCCGCTTTCGAGGTACCAGGTGGTGAGCGCGAGGAGCGTCGCACGCTGGTCGATGAGGTTGGCGTGGGGCGCCCAGTGCCCCAGGGGGTGGCTGCGCCGGTAGGTCAGCCCGTCCTCGGCGAGCAGGTCGAGGAGCGTGGCCTTGTAGCGCTCCTCGGTCTCCGACCACCAGGACTTGCCGGTCATGTGCCGGGCGAGGACGCACGCGTCCGTCAGCCGGCCGTGGCTGGAGCCGTAGTCCCAGTCGCCGTGGACCAGCGTGGCCGGCTCGGCGAGCAGATCGGCGCTGAAGAAGGGGATGTGGCCGAGGTCGGGGTCGGCGAGGCCGACGACGGCGTTCATGGCCTGCTCGGCGCGGTCTTCCAGGAGGAGCGTCGCGGGGATGGTGCGCATGGGGCCCTCACAGTCCTTCACACCGGCTGGATGGTCGGACGGACTTGAATGCCGCAGGAATGCCATTGAGGTTAGGAGGGGGTCCGGAGGGGCGTCAAGGTGTGCGTAGACGCTGTGTATGGGCTCAAGTGGGTGGTATACCAGTGGTGTTGACCCCCCTTTCGCGCCCTGCGGGGGACAGATCCGCCGGACCACCACCGGAGGCAGCAGTGACACGCGGCACCAGCAGCGCACCGACCGACCTCAGGACGGGCCACCTCGCGGAGCCCCTCGGTATCGACGACGAACACCCCGACCTCTCCTGGAAGGTGAGCGCCGGGCGGCAGGACGCCTATCGGATCCACGTCGCCTCGACCCCCGGCCTGCTCGCCGCCGGTGCACCCGACCTGTGGGACAGCGGGCGGGTCGCCGGGCACCGCGGCACCGGCGTCGAGTACGGCGGCAAGGCGCTCGGCTCCGCACAACGGGCCCACTGGCGCGTGCGGGTCTGGGACGAGTGGGGCACCGCCTCGGAGTGGAGCGCCGCGGCCTCCTGGGAGACCGGGCTGCTCCTGCCGTCCGACTGGGACGGGGCGCAGTGGGTGACCGCACCCGAGTGGGCGTCACCCGACGGGCATGACCCGGCGGCCCCGCTTCCCCTCCTGGCCGGGGACTTCCGCCTCGACCGGCCGGTCCGCCGCGCCCGGCTCCACGCCACCGCGCTCGGCGTCTACGAGGCGAGCGTCAACGGGGCCCGCGTCTCGGACGCCGTGCTCGAACCCGGCTGCACGGCCTACGACAAGCGGCTCCTGTACGCCACGTACGACATCACCGACGCCGTCCGCCAGGGCTCCAACACGCTCGGCATCCTGCTGGGCAACGGCATCGCCAATGTGCCGAACGTGCCGGGCCGTTACGAGAAGCTGCACGTCAGCTACGGACTGCCCAGAGCCCTCGCCGTGCTGCTCGTCGAGCACACCGACGGCACGTGCACCCGCCTCGTCACCGACGGCAGCTGGCGCACCGCGCCCGGCCCGATCACGCTCTCCGCCTGGTTCGGCGGCGAGGAGCACGACGCCCGGCGCGAGCCGGGCCCCGAGGACTGGCGGCCCGCGGTCACCGTCACACCGCACGCCCCCGACGTGACGCTGTCGGCCCGCGCCCATCCGCCCGTGGAGGTCGTCGAGACCGTCGAGACCGTCTCCGTCACCGAACCGCAGCCCGGGGTGCACGTCTTCGACCTGGGCGTCAACATCGCCGGCTGGCCCGAGCTGCGGGTCCTCGGGCCCGCGGGAACGTCCGTGGTCATGCGCCCCGCCGAGCTCCTCCACGACGACGGCACCGTCAACCAGCGCTTCACCGGCCGCCCCTGCTACGACCGGTACACCCTGCGCGGCACGGACGCCGGCACGGACACCGGCGCCGATGCGGAGGCCGAGACCTGGCATCCGCGCACCGTCTACCACGGCTTCCGCTACGTCCAGGTCGAGGGCCTGCCGGGACCGCCCGCCCCGGACACCCTGCGCGGGCTCGTGCTGCGCGCCGCCAACACGCCCGCCGGCGGCTTCAGCTGCTCCGACGAGCTGCTCAACGGCATCCACCGGCTCGTCGACCGGGCCGTCCAGGGCAACATGTACAGCATCCTCACCGACTGCCCGCACCGCGAGAAGCTGGGCTGGCTGGAGCAGACGCACCTCGTCTTCCCCGCCGTGGCGCGCAACTACGACGTCGCCGCCTACTACCGCAAGCTCGTACGGGACATGGCGGACGCCCAGACCGACACCGGCCTGGTCCCGGGCATCGCCCCCGAGTACACGGTCTTCGAGGACAAGTTCCGGGACGACCCCAACTGGGGCGGCGCGATCGTCCTCGCACCCTGGCACCTCTACCGGACCTACGGCGACACCGCCACGCTGCGCGCCCACTACCCGTCGATGCTGCGCTACCTGGACCACCTCGCCTCACGCACGGACGGCAGCGGACTGCTCACCCACGGACTCGGCGACTGGATCGCCTTCGACGACTCCACGCCCAAGGGCGTCACCGCGGCCTTCGCCCACCACCGGATCGCCACCGCCATGAGCGAGATCGCGCAGGCCGTCGGCGAATCCGCCGACGCCCGCCGCCACACCGCCCTCGCCGAACGGATCGGCCGGGCCTTCCACGACACGTACTTCGACGCGGACCGGCACACCTACGCCACCGGCAGCCAGGCCGCCGACGCCCTCGCCCTCGACCTGGGCATCGTCCCCGAGGCCGAGCGCTCCGCCGTCCTCGACCACCTGATCGCCTCCATCCGCGCGGCGGGCGACCACGTCACGGTCGGCGAGATCGCCCTGCCCTCGCTGCTGCGCGTCCTGAGCGCGTACGACCGCGACGACGTCGTCCACGACCTCGTCAGCCGTACGGACAGCCCCAGTTACGGCTACCAGGTCACCCACGGTGCGACCGCGCTCACCGAGCGCTGGGACGGACCGACGCGGGGCTCGTCCCAGAACCACCTCATGCTCGGCGCCGTCGAGGAGTGGTTCGGCGCGTCGCTCGCCGGCATCCGGCAGGCGGAGGACTCCGTCGCCTTCGACCGGATCGTCCTGCGCCCCACCCCCGTCGGCGGACTCACCTGGGTGAGCGCCTGGTACGACACCCCGCGCGGCCGCGTCACCAGCGCCTGGGAGCGCACGGACGACGGCCTGCGCTTCGACGTGACCGTGCCGCCCGGCCCGCCGTCCCGCGTCGAACTGCCCGTGCCGGACGGCGCGGGCGCGCCCCGGGCACCACAGGGTGCGCGCCCGCTCGGCACCGCCGGCGGCCGGGCCGGCTACGAAGTCGGCCACGGCACCTGGCAGTTCAGTGTCGGGGCCTGACCGGGAAGTAGACGGCGTACGGCTCGTCCTCCACCTCGTGCAGCGGAACGAACCGCAGTCCGCGGTCCTGGCCACGCGCCCGGTAGGAGCCGCGCCACGCGAACGGGTCGCGCTCCTCGTCCGGGGCCAGGAGCGTCTCCGGCCGGCCCGGGTCGCCGTCGAGCTGCCGCTCCTCCTCGCACAGGCCCGCCAGCACGACCGGCCCGTCCATGAACGCCACCGCCTCCGGACGGTCCGGCAGCGGCTCGGCGCGCAGCGCCGTGGGCAGCTCAAGGCGTACGGTGTCGTCGCGCCATGTCCGGTGCACGCCGACCAGCCCCGGCCCGGGCTTCACCGGCTGCGGCTCACCGTTCACCGTCAGGGTGACCGGACCGCTCACCCACCAGGGCACCCGCAGGCCCAGCTCGAAGTCGGCGGGCCCGTCCGCCCGCACGGACAGTTCGATCGCCCACCGGTCGGGACGGCGGTCGGCGCCCCGGTCGCCGGAGGCGGCGATATGCGTACCCACCTGAGGGTCCGGGCGCTGCGACAGCTCCACCTCCCGGCCCTCCCGGGCGAAGCGGAGCGTGGAGGGGATGTACTGGCAGACCGCCACGCCCCCGTCGTGCCCGTAGTAGGCGTACGCGTTGTGCAGCGTGTGCGCCTGCACCATCGTCCCGTAGCAGCACCAGAAGCTGTCCGTCGCGGTGCCCCACTGCTTCGTCGCGCCCGGGCGCAGCGGCAGGTAGTAGGCGGCCATGCCGGTGCGCGGATGCTGCTGCGCCAGGATGCCGTTGTACAGGTTCCGCTCGATGTAGTCGGCGTACGCGGGGTCCCCGGTCCAGCGCAGCAGCACGTGTGCAAGGCGCATCATGTTGTGGACGGTGCAGTGCTCCTGGGTGCGTGTGCCGAGGCGGGCGGCGAACTCGTACGGCGGGGTCCACATCTCGTAGCTCGACTGCCCGCCGGTGGCGAAGTACCCCCGGTCGGTCACCGCGCACCGCCAGTACTCCTCCACGACGCGCCGCCAGCGCTCCTCGCCGGTGACCTCGAAGGCGCGGGCCGCCCCGAGCACCTCGGGGACGGTGGTGTTGGCGTGCCGGTTGGTGAGGGGGTCCTCGCCCGCGAGCAGCCGGTCGAAGAGGCGCGGCCGGTCGTAGCGGCGCACGAGGTCCAGATGGGCCTCGTCGCCGGTGATCCCGTACAGCTCGGCCCACACCTCCAGCATGCCGCCGGTCTCGTGGTCCAGGATGTCGTCGAGGTCGTCCCGGGAGAAGCGGCCGGTCCAGCGGTGGAACCAGCGGGCGGCGTTCACGACGGTCCGCAGCGCCTGCTCGCTGCGCAGGTACCGGTGGGCGTCGAGCAGGCCCATGAGCGTCTTGTGGACCGTGTAGTGCGGAGCCCACATGCGCTTCCCGTCCGCGATGCGGTGGAGGTACTTCTCCGGGATCGAGAAGACCCACTCGCCGCCGTTCTCGCGCTGGAGGTGCCCGAGGCTGCCGACGATGCCCTCGGCCTTCGCCCGGAGCTCCGCGTCCCCCGTCGTGGCGACGAGCCGTGCGGCCGCCGACAGCCAGTGGCCGAGGAAGTGGCCGCGCAGCTGGGAGTCCAGCGCCTCCCAGCCGCCGTGCCGTTTGCCGGAGGGCGCGGGATCGCCGGGGGCGAAGATGCCCGCCTCGAAGGTGAAGGCGCGCAGCAGCTTCGCGGAGTCGAGGCTCATGAGATAGCTGCGGACGAGCCCGGCCCGCTGCTGGAACGGATTGGCCAGGTCGGAGTAGTCGATCCGGCCGAGGCCGGGCAGAAGGCGAACGCGGTCGGCGGGGAAGTCCCGGAACGGCGGCTGCATCGCTCCAGACAGCCCGGCACCCCCGTCTCCTGTCAATACCGCCGTCGCCACCACCACGGTGACGCCCGCCATCGACACCGCCATCAACATCGCCGTCAACACCGCCGTCACGCCGACCCGTTGGGAGTGGGAGCGCGATGCTGCCGTACTACGAGGACTACGAGCCCGGCACCGGCCGGCGTGCCCCCCGCGCCGCCTTCACCTCGGACGCCGGACGGCTGAGCCTGAACGGCCACTGGCTGTTCCGGCTCTCCGAGGCCGTCGCCGAGGCGCCGCTGGACTTCCTGCACGACCACACGCCCCGGGGGGACGGCTGGTCCGAACTGCCCGTGCCGTCCCACTGGGTGCTGCACGGCCACGGCATCCCGCGCTACACCAACACCGCCTACCCCTTCCCCGTCGACCCGCCGCACACGCCGACCCGGAACCCCACCGGAGACCACCGGCTGGAGTTCGAACTCCCCGGCACCTGGCGCCGGGACGGCAGCGTGCTGCGCTTCGAAGGGGTCGACTCCTGCTTCCGCGCGTGGCTCAACGGGCGCGAGCTCGGCACCTCCAAGGGGAGCCGGCTGCCCGCCGAGTTCGACGCGGGACCGGCGCTGCGGCCCGGCCGCAACGTCCTCGCCGTACGCGTGCACCGCTGGTCCTCCGGAAGCTATCTGGAGGACCAGGACATGTGGTGGCTGCCCGGCATCTTCCGCGACGTGACGCTCCTGGAACGCCCGGCCGGCTGCGTCGACGACCTCTTCGTGCACGCCGGATACGACCACACCACCGGCCGCGGCACACTGCGCGTCGACACCGGCGCACCGGCCGCCCTGCTGACCGTCCCCGAACTCGGCATCACCGACCGCCCGGCCGGGGAGACCGCCGTCATCGACCGCGTCGAGCCCTGGTCGGCGGAGACCCCCCGCCTCTACGAGGGACGGCTCAGCACCCCGCACGAGCACATTGCGCTGCGCATCGGCTTCCGCACCGTCGCCGTCCGCGAGGGACGGCTCACCGTCAACGGCCGGCCGCTGCTGCTGCGCGGCGTCAACCGGCACGAGCACGACCCCGACCACGGCCGGGTGCTCGACCCGGAGACGATGCGCCGCGACGTCCTGCTGATGAAGCGGCACAACATCAACGCCGTCCGCACCAGCCACTACCCCCCGCACCCGGCCTTCCTCGACCTCTGCGACGAACTGGGCCTGTGGGTCGTCGACGAGTGCGACATCGAGACCCACGGCTTCATCCACGCCGACTGGCGCGGCAACCCGGCCGACGACCCCCGCTGGGAGCCGATGATGCTCGACCGGATGCGGCGGATGGTGGAGCGGGACAAGAACCACCCGTCGATCGTCATCTGGTCGCTGGGCAACGAGAGCCACCACGGCCGCAACTTCGGCGTCCTCGCCGAGTGGACCCGCCGGCGCGATCCGAGCCGCCCGCTGCACTACGAACGCGACCGGACCTACCGCCACTCCGACTTCTACAGCCTGATGTACGCGCCCGTGGCGCAGGTCGAGCGCATCGGACGCCACGAGGAGGACGCGCCGCCGGAGACCGCGGACGACCCGGCGCTGGAGGCGCGGCGCCGCGTGCTGCCGTTCCTGCTGTGCGAGTACGCGCACGCCATGGGCAACGGCCCGGGATCGCTCGCCGCCTACCAGCGCGCCTTCGAGCAGTCGCCGCGCTGCGCGGGCGGGTTCGTCTGGGAGTGGATCGACCACGGCTTCCGGCGGCGCACCGCCGACGGCCGCACCTACTTCGCCTACGGCGGCGACTTCGGCGACCACCCGCACGGCGGGAACTTCTGCATCGACGGCCTGGTCCTCCCCGACCGCACCCCGTCGCCCGGTCTCCTGGAGCTGAAGAAGGCCATCGAGCCGGTCGCCGTCACCGCCGCACTCGGCCGGGGCCTCGTGCGCGTCGCCAACCGGTACGACCACCGCGACCTCTCGCATCTGCGGTTCACCTGGAGCCTGGAGGACGAAGGCGTGCGCGTCGCCGACGGGGAGCTGAAGGTCCCCTGCGTGGCCGCGGGGGAGGAGGCGGTGATCCCGGCACCCCGGCCGCTCCTTCCCGAAGCCCCGCGGGGGGAGTTGTGGCTGACGGTCCGCGCGGAGCTCGCCGCCGACGAGCCCTGGGCGGGGGCCGGGCACGAGGTCGCCTGGGCGCAGTTCCCGGTGCCGCACCCGCACCGTGTGGCGGCCGCGCCTGCGCCTGCGCCGGCCCCGGCCCCGGTCGCACCGCGGCCGTCGGACGACGGCATCACCCTGGGAGACGGGGACTTCGACGCGCGTACGGGCCTGCTGCGCGCCCTCGGACCGCTCCGGCTCGACGGCCCTGCCCTGGACGTCTGGCGGGCCCCGACCGACAACGACCGCGGCATGGGCCCCGACTCCGCCGCGAAGGACTGGCGCCGGGCGGGCCTGGACCGGATGGACCACCGGACCGTCTCCGTGCGCCAGGGGCCCGACCGGCTGGAGGTCGAGACCCGGGTCGCGCCCGCGGGTCATGAGCGGGCGCTGCGCACCCGGTACGTGTGGACGGCCGCAGGGCCCGGCCTGCGGCTCGTGGTCCATGTCGTCCCGGAGGGTCCCTGGGACGGCCTCACACTCCCGCGGATCGGCGTACTCCTGGCGCTGCCCGCCGCGTGCGAGGACGTCCGCTGGTTCGGCAAGGGCCCCGGCGAGGCGTATCCGGACAGCCAGGAGGCGGCCCGAGTGGGCCTGTTCACCGCCACGGTCGCCGGGCTGCAGACCCCGTACGTCGTCCCGCAGGAGAACGGCCACCGGGCCGCCGTCCGGTGGGCCGAGCTCACCGATCCGGCCACCGGCGGAGGTCTGCGCGTCGAGGGAGCGCCGCACTTCGGCCTCACCGCCCGCCGGTGGACGAGCCAGGACCTGGAGGCGGCCCGGCATCCCACGGACCTCGTCCCGCGCGACCGCGTCTTCGTCCACCTCGACCTGGCGCACCAGGGTCTGGGCAGCGCCTCGTGCGGCCCCGGCCCGCTGCCGGAGCACCGGCTGGAGCCCGCCGAGACGACCTTCGAGCTGCGCTTCAGGACCCTGGCGCCGCCGGCAGCTCGGCGGTGAAGTGATGGGTGCCGGCGCCGGCTTCGGAGCGGTCGCGGCCGACGAGGTCGATCAGCGCGGTGGCCCCGGGCGGCACCACGACGTCGACGTGGAGCAGCCGTCCGGCGATCCGCCACCCGACCTCCGCCGGTCCGTACGGCGTCAGATGCCGGGCCCGTGCGTGGGTGAGGCCGCCGCCGGGCCGGGGGGCCACGCGGATGCGCCGGTAGCCGGGTGCGGCGGGGGCGAGCCCCGCGACCGTGCGGTGCAGCCAGTCGGCGACCGCGCCCAGCGCGTAGTGGTTGAAGGAGGTCATCTCGCCCGGGTTGACCGTGCCGTCGGGCAGCAGGCTGTCCCAGCGCTCCCAGATCGTCGTGGCGCCCTGTACCACCGGGTAGAGCCACGAGGGGCACTCGCGCTGCATGAGGAGCCGGTAGGCCGTCTCCACCTCGCCGCCCTCGGTGAGGGCGTCGCAGATCAGCGGGGTGCCCGCGAAGCCGGTCGCGATGCGGTGGTCCGCGTCGGCGGTCAGCCGGGCCAGGCGCCGGGCGGCGGCGCGGCGCGTGCGCTCGTCCGGCAGCAGCCCGAAGCGCAGCGCGAGCGCGTACGCGGTCTGGGTGTCGCAGGCCAGCCGGCCGTCCCCGGTGACGTACTCGGCCGCGAACGCCTTGCGGGTCCGTGCGGCCATCGCCGCGTACCGTTCCCGGTCCTGGGCCTCGCCGAGGACGTCCGCGGTGTCCGCGAGGGTCCCCGCGGACGCGGCGAAGTACGCGGACGCCACCAGCCCGGGGTCGGTGCGGGCGCGGCCGGGGTCCTCCGGCGGGGCTGCGGGGTCGAGCCAGTCCCCGAGCTGCCTGCCCTGCCGCCACAGCCCGCCGTCGTCGAGCAGGGAGTGGACCAGCTCCACCCAGGCCCTGGCGCTCGGGTACTGGTCGCGCAGCACACCGCGATCGCCGAAGCGCTGGTAGAGCGTCCACGGGGTGAGCACGGCGACGTCTCCCCAGACCGCCGCCGGCCAGGACGGCGCCCAGTCCGGCTTCCAGGCGTCGGCTTCGAGGGTGGGCACGAAGAACGGGACGGTGCCGTCGTCGTACTGCTCGGCGGCGAGGTCCGCCAGCCAGGAGCGCAGCATGCCGGCGCAGTCGAACAGGAAGCTCGCCGACGGGGCGAAGACCTGGAGGTCGCCGGTCCAGCCGAGGCGTTCGTCGCGCTGCGGACAGTCGGTGGGGACGGAGAGGAAGTTGCCGCGCATGCTCCACACGACGTTCTCGTGGAGCCGGTCCAGGAGTGGGTCCGAGCAGCTGAACCAGCCGGTGCGGCGCATGTCCGTGTGCAGCACCTGGGCGGTGGCGCCGTCCGGGACGGCCTCGCCGGAGACCTCGGCGTAGCGGAAGCCGTGGAAGGTGAAGCGCGGCTCCCACACTTCGGGGCCGTCGCCCCGCTTGGTGTAGCTGTCGGTGGCCTCGGCCTCGCGCAGTGGGCGGGTGCACAGCTCGCCGTCCTCCAGGATCTCCGCGTGGCGCACGGTGACGCTGGTGCCGGAGGGCCCCTGGACGCGCATCCGCAGCCGCCCGACGAGGTTCTGGCCGAAGTCGAGGACCGTACGGCCGGACGGCGAGCCGAGGACGTCGACGGGCGCGACCTTTTTGGTGCGGCGCACCGGGGGCCCGGTGGGGGCGACGAGGGTGGCCGGATCGCGGTGGACGGTACGCACCGGGTGCCAGCCCGTGTCGTCGAAGCCGGGCCCGGACCAGCCCGGTTGCTCCAGGCGGGCATCGTGGCGCTCGCCGTCGTACAGGCTCGCGGACAGGATCGGACCGTACGAGCAGCGCCATCCCTCGCCGGTGCCGAAGCGGACGAACGAGCCGTCGGCGCAGGTGACTTCGAGCTGGGCCAGCAGCGCGGTCTCCTCGCCGTAGTAGGCGCGGACGCCGCCCTGGAAGCCGATGCGGCCGCGGTACCAGCCGTCGGCGAGCCAGGCGCCGAGCGCGTTGTCCCCGGCGTGCAGCAGCCCGGTCACATCGAGAGTGCGGTAGTGCAGCCGGTGGCGGTAGCTCGTCCAGCCCGGTGCCAGCACCTCGTCACCGGCCCGGACACCGTTGATCTCCAGCTCGTACACCCCGTGGGCGGTCGAGTACAGCCGGGCCGAGCGCGGGGCGGCGGGCAGGTGGAACTCGCCGCGCAGCAGGACCGGCCGCTCCGACTCGCCCGTCTCCTCGTGCTCTTGGGGGATGGCGGGGGTCACCATCGCCGCCGTCCAGTCCGCGGCGTGCAGCAGTCCGGCCTCGACGACGAGCTCCGGGCTCCAGCCGGAGGCGGGGCCCTGCTCGCCCCAGACCCGCACCCGCACCGCGCACCGCCCCCGCGAGGCCGGCACGGGCGCCGCGGCGGGCCAGGGCACCAGCACCGAGTCGGGGCCCTCGATCCGGCCGCTGCGGTGGGGCGGTTCGCCGTCGGGGCGTATCTCGATCTCGTACGCCGACTGGAACCAGCCGGGCCGGAGGGCCTCGACGGTCCAGGAAAGCCGGGGCCGCGATTCGCCGATGCCGAGCGGCTCGCGGTGGTGCTCCGCAACGGGGGTGCCGACAGTGACGAGCACGATGGGGACTCCTTACGGTCGGGTCAGCCGCTCGGCGGTGAACCGGTCGGTGATCAGGACATTGACCAGGCCGCCCCGCAGGGCCGCGCGCACCGCCTCCGTCTTGCGCCGGCCCCCGGCGACGGCGACGCAGCGGGGGACCGCCCGCAGCTGCTCCGGGGTGATCCCGATGACCCGCTGCGCCGTACCCGTGTCGGTCGGGCGCCCGGCGGCGTCGAAGAAGTGGAGGCAGACGTCGCCCACGGCGCCGGCCGCGCGCAACCGCGCGAGCTCCCCGGCCGCGAAGACATTGCCGCTGCTCGCCAGCACCCGGGACGGTTCGAGGGAGCCGATGCCGACGAGCGCCACCGTGATCTCCTTGAAGAGCGCCATCCCCGCGGCGACGAACGGGTCTTCGCGCAGCGCCCGGGCGCTGGCGGCGGAACCGGCCACCCCCGGCGAGGGCAGGTGCACGGGGCTCCCCTGGAGCACGTGGGCCATACGGTCGGTCAGCCGGGTGGCGTGCTCGGCGGCGGCCGGGTCCCCGACGCCGCCGAGGACCTGGAGCACCCGGACACCGGTCAGGCCGGGCACCGGGCGCAGATGGTCCACCACGGCCAGCAGCGAGGCGCTCCAGGAGGAGATGCCGATGGTGTCGCCGGAGCGCAGTGTCACCTCCAGGTAGTACGCGGCGGCGGCGCCCAGTTCGGGCAGGATGCGCTGCTCGTCGTCGTCCGGCACGTCCACCACGAGCGCCAGCCTGATGCCGTAGCGCTCCTGGAGGGCGCCCTCCAGGCCGGGATGGGTGCCCTGCGGCGCGGACACCGTGATCCGGACGATGCCCTGCTCCTCGGCCCGCTTCAGCAGCCGCGACACCCGGGCCTGGGACAGGCCCAGCCGGTCGGCTATCTGCGGCTGGCGGACTCCCTCGGTGTAGTACATGCGCGCCACGCGCGTCATGAGACGCAGCTCTTCCGGGGCTGCCATCGCACTCCCTCCTTGCTGTGGTTCGTTCGCCTCCTGGGCCCCCTCAGACGCTGTCGACGGTCGATCGTGCTCGGCCGCTCGTTCCTCGCGGCCTCCGCGCGTTCTCCCTTTCGACAGCGTCGGCGCCCCTCCGGCGCACTCTCCCCACGGCCGGTGGTGATCGCCAAGTCCCCCTGACCGAAAACCGGTTCGGTGCTCCGGGCCGCGTTGACGGGCCGTCAGCGCAAGGTTAGCTTAGGACGAATCAACATTCATGAATGAATGGATATTCACATGACGTTGATGCCCGTTCCCGGCAGCACGGAGCGCCTGCACCGGCTGCGCCGGACCCTGATCGAAGCGCCACCCGACGAACGCACCGCCCGGCTCGCCGGGATCTCCGACGCGATACGGCGACGGGTCCTGGAGATGATCCGGCACGCCCGCATGGGGCATGTGGGCGGCGACTTCTCCGCCGTCGACATCCTCACCGTCCTCTACCTGCTCGTCCTCGACTGCGATCCGGAGCGGCCCCGGCTGCCCGGCCGCGACCGCTTCATCCAGAGCAAGGGCCACAGCTCGGGCGCGCTCTACGCCACGCTGGCGTACGCCGGCTACTTCCCGGACGCCCGACTCGACACCTACATGGACCCGTTGTCGCCCCTCAACGGCCACCCCGACTGCCGCAAGGTGCCCGGCGTCGAGACCAGCACGGGACCGCTCGGCCACGGGCTCCCCGTCGCCGTCGGCACGGCGATCGCCGCCCGGCTGGACCGGAGCGGGCGGCGCACCTTCGTCCTCACCGGCGACGGCGAACTCCAGGAGGGGAGCAACTGGGAGGCGGCCCTCACCGCCGCCCACCGAGGTCTCGACAACCTCACCGTCGTCGTCGACCGCAACCGGCTGCAACAGGGCGCCCGCACCGAGCAGACGGCGGCCCTGGAGCCCCTGGCCGACAAATGGCGGGCGTTCGGCTTCGCCGTGCGCGACGTGGACGGACACGACCACGAGGCGCTGTACCGGGAGCTGAGCGCACCTGCGGAACCCGGCCGCCCGACCTGCCTGATCGCCCGGACCGAGAAGGGCCACGGTGTGTCCTTCATGGCCGACCGGGTCGAGTGGCACCACCGCGTGCCCACCGGGGACGAGACCGCACGCGCCATGGAGGAGCTGAGCCGGTGACCACCACGTCGAGAACGACAAGCGCGACAAGCGCGACAAGCACGACAAGCACGGCGGGCACGACGGGCACGGCGGGCACACCCGTGCTGCACGACTGCCGTACGGCGTTCGCGGCCACGCTGCTGGAGCTGGCCGCCGCGGACGAGCGGATCGTCGCGGTGTGCAACGACTCCGTCGGGTCCAGCGCCCTGGGCGCGTTCGCCGCGGCACACCCGGACCGGCTCATCAACGTCGGCATCGCCGAGCAGACCATGGTCGGCGTCGGTGCGGGCCTCGCCGGGAGCGGGCGGATCCCCTTCGTCTGCGCCGCGTCGCCGTTCCTCACCGGCCGGGCACTGGAGCAGATCAAGGCCGATGTCGCCTACTCCCGCGCCAATGTGAAGCTGTGCGGCATGAGCCCGGGCCTCGCCTACGGACAGCTCGGACCCACCCACCACAGCATCGAGGACCTGGCCTGGCTGCGCGCCCTGGCGGATCTCACCGTCGTGGTCCCCGCCGACCCCGCCGAGACCGCGGAGGCGGTCCGCTGGGCATACGCCCACGACGGGCCGGTCTTCCTGCGCATCGGCCGCACCCCGGTGCCCGACCTGGAACCCCGGATCCCCTTCTCGCCCGGCCGCGCCGCCGTGCTGCGCCAGGGCTCGGACATCACCCTCGTCGGCGCCGGGACGACGGTGGCCGTCGTGCTGGAGGCGGCCGAACGGCTCGCCGCGCGCGGCATCGCGGCCCGTGTGCTGAACATGTCGACGATCAGCCCCCTCGACGAACAGGCCGTCCTCGACGCCGCGGAGCAGACCCGCGCCATCGTCAGCGTCGAGGAGCACACCGTACGCGGCGGCCTCGGCGGCGCGATCGCGGAGACGGTCGTCACGCGCCGGCCCGTGCCGATGCGAATCCTGGGCGTGCCGGGCGTATTCGCCCCCACCGGCACCTCCCGCTTCCTCTTCGAGCACTTCGGGCTGACCGCGGAGGGCGCCGAGCGCGCCGCCCTGGAACTGCTCGAACCGCTCGAACCGCTCGAACCGCTCGGAGGCACACCGTGATCCTCGCCCTCGACCAGGGGACCAGCAGCACCAAAGCCCTCCTGGTGGACGCCGGTGGCGCCGTGCGCGGCACCGCCGCGCGCCCGCTGTCCCAGTCCCACCCGGGCCCCGGCCGGGTGGAACAGGACCCGAGGGAGCTCTGGGCGAGCGTCGCCGGTGCGGCGGCCGACGTGCTGGCCGCGCACCCCGGCGCCGGCATCGCCGGGGTGGCCCTCAGCACGCAGCGCGAATCGGTGCTGGCGTGGGAAACCGCCACGGGCGAGCCGCTCTCCCCGCTGCTGAGCTGGCAGGACCGGCGGGGCGCGGCCCACTGCGCGCAACTGGCGGCGGGCGACGAGGCCCGGCAGGTCACCGCCAGGACCGGGCTTCCCATGGACCCCATGTTCTCCGCCACGAAGGCCGCGGCCCTCCTGGACGAGCTCGACCCCGGCCGCCGCGCCTGCCGTTCCGGCAGGATCCGGGTCGGCACGGTCGACGCCTGGCTGCTGCGCCGCATCACCGGATGCGACGCCACCGAGCTCGGCAACGCCTCCCGCACCCAGCTCCTCGACCTCGGGACCGGTACGTACAGCCCGTATCTGCTCGACCTGTTCGGCGTGCCCAGGGCGGCGCTGCCCGAACCGACCGCCTCCACCGGCCCGTTCGGCTCCGCCGACGGCCTGCCCGGCATACGGACGGGGACCCCGCTCGCCGCGGTCCTCGCCGACTCCCACGCGGCCCTGTTCGCCCACAGCGCGGGACGCACCGGCGTGGTCAAGGCCACGTACGGCAGTGGTTCCTCGGTGATGGCACTGGCCCCGGACACGGGCGAGGGCCTGCCCGACGGGCTGGCCCGGACGGTCGCCTGGCAGCTGCCGGGGGAGCGCCCCGCCCTCGCCCTTGAGGCCAACATCGCGGCGTCCGGAACCGCCGTGCGCTGGGCCGCACAGCTCCTCGGCACCGACGAGGGCGGTCTCGCTGCCCTGGCCGACGAAGCGGGGGACAGCACCGCGGCGCTGGTGCCGGCCTTCGAAGGACTCGGCGCGCCGTACTGGGACCGGCAGGCCGTGGCCGTGCTCAGCGGCTTCACCCAGGCCGCCCCGCGCGCCGCCCTCGCCCGCGCCGCGATCGAGTCCGTGGCCTTCCAGATCGCCGAGACCGTCGCGCTGTTCGACCGCGCGCTCGGCCCCGCTCCGGCCCTCCACGCCGACGGCGGGGCCAGCGCCAACACGACGCTGATGCAGTTGCAGGCCGACCTGTGCGCCCGCCCCGTCCGGGTGGGCCCGCACCCGGAGAGCTCCGCACTCGGCGCCGCCCACCTCGCCGGCCTCGGCCTCGGCCTGTGGACGGCCAAGGAGCTGGAGCTGCGCGCGGACGAGGCCACCGCCGCCACCGCGGTGAGCCCGCGCCGGGGCGCCGACTGGCGCCGAGAGCGCCTCACGCACTGGCGGGACGCGGTGCGCCGCTCCCGCCTCGCCCGTACCTGAACCCACCTCAGTCAGGAGTTGCACCCATGGCGAACCTCACCTTCGGAGCCGGGATCTGGGCGTTCGGCCGGATCGTCGACCGGTACGCGACCGACGGCTACGGGCCCGAGCGGTCCACCGCCGCCATGCTGGAACTGGCCGCCCGCGTCGACGGCCTGGAGCACCTCGACATCAACTTCCCCTTCACGGAGGACGATCTGGCGCCCAAGTCCGTGGCGGCCATGCTCGACGGCCTCGGACTGCGGGCCCGCGCCGTCACCCCGCACCTCTACACCCGCGCCTTCGCCCGCGGCGCCTTCACCAACCCCGACCCCGCCGTGCGCCGCGCGGCGAAGGACCGGGTGCACGCCGCGGTGGAGGCCGCGCGCGAACTGGACGCCGGATACGTGAAGTTCTGGCCCGGCCAGGACGGCTTCGACATACCCGGCCAGGCCGACTACCCGCAGCTGTGGGAGCTGACCGTGGAGGCTCTGGGCGAGCTGGCCACCGCTCACCCGGAGACGCAGTTCGCGATCGAGTACAAGCCCAAGGAGCCGCGCGTACAGATCACCCTCGGCAACGCGGCCAAGACCCTCCTCGCCATCCAGGAGGCCGGGGTGGACAACCTCGGCATCGTGCTCGACTTCGGCCACTCGCTGATGGCCGGCGAGGCCCCGGCCGAGGCGCTCCAGCTCGTCCACCGCCACGGGCGCCTCGTCTCCGCCGAACTCAACGACAACTGGCGCGGCTGGGACGACGACCTGCCCGTCGCCTCCGTGCACCTCTTCGAGACCCTGGAGTTCCTCCTGGCCCTGCGCCGCATCGGCTGGACACAGCCGGTGCTGCTCGACCAGTTCCCGTTCCGGGAGGACCCCGTCGAGGCGCTGTCGCACAGCATCCGCACGATCCGGCGGCTGGACGCGGTGTGCGAACGCGTCGACCTCGACGCGCTGCGCGAGGCGCAGGACCGCCAGGACGCGGTGGCGGCGCAGCGGGTCCTGTGGTCGGCGGTGTAGCGCCTGCGCGGCCTTCGGCCGTGTCCTCGATCTCCCGGGGCACAGCCCCGGTCTTTCAGCCTCGCCGGCGTTTGAGGCGCGGGGGTTCGGGGGCGGAGCCCCCGGACGACGCCCGCAGCACGCGGACGTCCCAGCTCCCCAGCCGCACCCCCCGCCCCGCCCCGATCCGCTCGCCCGACAGCACGTCGACCAGCTCCTCCGGCGCATCCACCCGCACCTCGTCCCAGCTCCAGTTGTGGACGAACCAGACACGGTCCCCGTCCGCGTTGCGGGCGGACGTCGCCGTCACCGAGGGCGGCAGCTCCGCCCATCGGGCCGGCGGTGCGCAGAACTCCGCCAGCGCGGCGGCGAACTCCGAGTCCGGCAGCGTTCCCACGTACGTCACCCGCCCTCGCCCGTGCTCCTTGCTCGTCGCCGCCGGCCACCGCCCGAAGTGCGGGTGCTCGTACCACGCCAGGGGCAGCGCGTCGTCCACCACGAGACCGTCCGCCCACGCCGTGGCCCGCGCCGTGGGTCCGAGCGACAACCCGGAGCCCTGCGCCGCCCGCACGGTGAGCGGCGCCCGGAGATTGGAGTATTCGAGATAGTGGACACCAGCGGCCTCCCGCAGCGGACCTGGCGCGATCTCCGCCCGCGCACGGGCCTCGGCGTCCGCGTATGCGGTGCGGAAGCTCACGACCAGGTGGCCACCGGCCCGTGCGTAGCCGTCCAGCAGCGCGAGCGTCTCGTCGTCGGCCGCGTAGAGCGCGGGCGCCACCAGCACCGGGTACCGCCGCGCCCAGTCCTGCGGCGCGCCCCGCAGCTGCGGCACCGAGACGATCCGCGCCTGCCGCCCGGCGTCGAAGAAGCCCTTGTAGAAGGCGCCGAAGATGCGGGCGTACGAGCGCGGGTCGGGGGAGTCGTAGCTCCCGGGCAGGGACAGCGGAGGCTGGTGCTGGAAGGCCCAGTCGCTCTCCGCGGAACGGACGAGGGCGACGTCCGCGTCCGGCTCCAGACCGCGCAGCACGTCCGCCGCGGCGGCGAACTCCCCGGCGATCCGGCGCGCCTCGCCGTAGAAGCGGCCCGGTTGCAGGGAGTGGCCCAGCAGGCCGCCCCAGTAGGTCTCGTGGCCGTAGTGGAGCGTGTGCCAGTGCCAGTACTCCACCAGGCGCGCCCCGCGGGCGGCCAGCGCCCAGGCGACCTGCCGCAACTGGCCGTCGTAGCCCGGGTAGTTGGCGTTCGAGCCGCCGATGGTGGCCGCATTGGTCTCGGTGATGAGGAACGGTGCCTGCTTCGCGCCGCGGTGCCGGTCGGCGGACTGGTAGAGCTGCCACACCCCCTGGCCGAACCAGCCGCCGTCGTGGCGCCGCTCCTGGTCCGGGAGGGCGAGGCCGTCCTGGGCGGCGTAGTAGAGATTGCCCGCCGCCACGTCCAGGGACCGGTTCACATCCACGTCGTCCACGGCCGGCCGGGTGGGCGCGAGGCAGGTGGTGACGTACTGGTCATCGCGCGCCAGCTCGCGGACGAGACCGGCCTGCCAGGCGATGAACTCGCTGGTGAGGTCGGCCTGGTAGCGGCGCCAGGCCAGGTCGTACGAGGGCGTGGTGTTGCCCTCGGGCGGCCACAGCTCGTCCCAGGAGGAGAGCCGGTGCGACCAGTAGGTCAGCCCCCAGCGCTCGTTGAGGACGGCGACGTCCCCGTAGCGCTCCTTCAGCCGGGCCACGAACCCGGCGAAGACCTCCGGGTTGTACATCAGATGCAGCCCGGGTTCGTTGTCGACCTGGTAGCCGGCGACGGCCGGATGGCCTGCGTAGCGGGTCACGATCCGGCGCACCACCCGCTCGGCGTAGCGGCGGAAGACCGGGCTGGTGAAGTCGGTCTCCTGCCGGGCGCCCCAGGGTACTTGCCTTCCGCTGCGCAACCGGACGGCGAGTTCGGGGTGCTTGCGCTGGAGCCACGGCGGCACCGCGTACGTGGGTGTGCCCAGCAGTACGCCGATACCGCGCTCATGGGCCCCGTCGAGCACCGGCAGGAGCCACTCCAGGTCGAAGACGCCGTCCTGCGGCTCCCAGGTGGACCAGACCGACTCACCGACCCGGATCAGCCACAGCCCGGCCTCCGCCATCAGGTCCAGGTCCGCGGTGAGCCGCTCATGCGGCTGGTACTCGTGGTAGTAGGCGGCCCCGAGCCGGACGCCATCGTGCACCTCAGGTCGCAACGGCATTGCTCGAAGCTGACAGAAACCCACAGCAGGCGTCAATGGCACCGCAGAAAGGGCACTGTGATGAACAAGAACGAGCACCGGGAGTCGTACCAGCCCAACTGGGCGTCGCTGCGCGGCCACCGTATCCCCGAGTGGTTCCGCGACGCCAAGCTCGGCATCTGGTCGCACTGGGGGCCGCAGTCCGTCGCCATGGCCGGCGACTGGTACGCCCGCCACCTGTACGGCCCGTACGACGGCACCGAGGGGTTCGAGCAGAAGCGCTCGCGCCGCCAGGCCGCCCTGCACCGCGAACGCTACGGCCACCCCTCCCGGTTCGGCCACAAGGACCTGTGCCGGCTCTGGCGCGCGGAGAAGTTCGACCCCGAGGAGCTGATGGACCGGTTCCGGCGGACCGGGGCGCGCTACTTCGTCTCCATGGCCGCCCACTGCGACAACTTCGACCTGTGGGACTCCGCCCACCAGCCCTGGAACGCCGTCAACGTCGGCCCCCGCACCGACATCGTCGCCCGGTGGGCGGCCGCCGCACGCTCCGCAGGGCTGCGCTTCGGGGTGAGCATGCACGCCGGGTCCTGGACCTGGCGCTGGCTGGACGCCGCGTTCGCCGCCGACACCGACGGTCCGCAGGCCGGCGTGGCATACGACGGCCACCTCACCGCCGAGGACGGCAAGGGCACCTGGTGGGAAGGGCTCGACCCGCGCGCCCTCTACGGACGGCCGCGCCGCCACGGAGAGGCGCCGGACGCGGACTTCATCGACAACTTCTACGCACGGCTGCGCGACGTGGTCACCCGGTACGGGCCCGAGCTGGTCTACCTCGACGACGCCCGGATGCCCTTCGACGCGGGCAGTGTCTGCCCCGCAGCGCCGCCCAGCCCCCGCGGCCTGGAGTTCCTCGCCGACTACTACAACGCCGTGCCGCACAGCGCCGTGAGCATCAAGACCATCCCGGACGCGGACCGCCAGGCCGTTCTGCTCGACGTGGAACGGCAGCAGCTCGGCGACACCGACCCCGAGCCGTGGCAGTACGACACCAGCATCGGCGACTGGTTCTACCGGACCGGCGAGCGCTACAAGTCCACCGCCGAGATCGTCCATCTGCTCGTGGACACCGTGAGCAAGAACGGCTGCCTGCTGCTCAACGTCCCGCAGCTGCCCGACGGCACCATCGACGACGAGACCGCCGCCGTGCTCGACGGGCTCGGATCGTGGACGGACACCTGCGGCGAAGCGGTCTTCGGCAGCCGTCCGTGGTCGGTCCACGGCGAGGGACCGACCCGTGTCGACGGCGCGAAGGCCAGGGAGGCCGCCCTGGCGTACACGCCCCAGGACATCCGCTTCACCCAACGGGACGGCACCGTCTACGCGTTCCTGATGGCCTGGCCCGCCGACGGCACCGTACTCATCCGCAGCCTGGGCAGCGCCGCCGGCCCGCCCGACGCCCGCCCCCGACGGGTGGAACGGGTCGAACTGCTCGGCTCCCCGGCACCCGTCCGCTGGCAGCTCCGGGCCGACGCCCTGCGCGTCGAACTCCCCGGGAGCCCGCCGAACCCGTACGTCCAGGTGCTGCGCATCGCATGAACACGAAGGGGACGCCGCCACCCCGGGCTTCGCGGGGCCGCCCGCGGTGCCGGTCGCGGGGTGCGGCAGGATGAACGATCACGCCGGGAACGGGCAGCAGCCCCTCCGCGGCGCCGCACAACCGCACTCCCCAGCAGCAGACCGACACAGGTGGCACGGTGACGACACATCACATCCGGCTGACGGCGGCGACCACCGCCGCACCCGCCCTCCCGCGGACGACGGGAGGGCGGCGATGACCCGGGACCTCACACCGCACGACGTCCTCGTCGCCGCCATCGCGCTCGCCGCGGGCCTGGCGGTGGCCGTCCTCGTACGCGTGATCCTGAAATGGCTCGGCGTGCGGGCCGACAGAACCCGGTGGAGCGGCGACGACATCATCGTCGACGCCCTGCGGGCGCTGCTCCCCTGGGCCGCGGTCACCGGCGGCGCGGTGGTCGCGGCGTCGGCGCTGCCGCTCACCCCGGGCATCGGACGCAACGTCACCATGGTCCTGACGGCCCTGCTCATCATGGCCGCCACCCTCACCGCGGCGCGGATCGTCGCCGGACTGGTCCGGGCGCTCGCCCAGTCCAGGTCCGGCGTCGCCGGGTCGGCCACCATATTCGTGAACATCACGCGCGTCGTGGTGCTGGCGATGGGCTTCCTGGTCGTCCTGGAGACCGTCGGCGTCTCCATCGCACCGCTGCTCACCGCCCTCGGGGTCGGCGGTCTCGCGGTGGCGCTGGCCCTCCAGGACACGCTGGCCAACCTCTTCGCGGGCGTGCACATCCTCGCCTCGCGCACGGTGCAGCCCGGTGACTACATCCGGCTCAGCAGCGGCGAGGAGGGCTATGTCGTCGACATCAACTGGCGCAACACCGTCATCCGGCACATCTCCAACAACCTCGTGATCATCCCCAACACGAAGCTGTCCGGCACCAACATGACCAACTACCACCGGCCCGAGCAGGAGATGACGCTCACGGTCCAGGTCGGCGTCGGGTTCGACAGCGACCTGGACCATGTCGAGCGGGTCACCACGGAGGTGGTCGCGAGCGTGATGAAGGACGTCGAGGGCGGTGTGCCCGAGCATGAACCGGCCGTCCGCTTCCACACGTTCGGCGACTCACGGATCAACTTCACGGTGATCCTCGGCGTCGGCGAGTTCAGCGACCAGTACCGGATCAAGCACGAGTTCATCAAGCGGCTCCACCAGCGCTACCGCGCCGAGGGCATCGCCATCCCCGCCCCGACGCGCACCATCGCCGTACGCCAGGGCGAGCTGCCCATCCCGCACCAGCGCACGCACGAGGCGGCGGACGAGCCTCAGATCGCCGCGCGGTAGAAGAAGGTCTTCCGGTGCGCGATCTTCCCGTCGCGCACCAGATACGTGTCGGCGAACCCCTCGTCGAGCGGCTCGCCGTCCCTGCCGGCGCCCCGGAAGCGGCCCCAGCAGGCGGCGGCCGTCAGGGCCTGTCCGGAATTCCCGGCTCGGCTCGCGCCCGTCACCTGGGCGACCTCGTGCGCGCCCGAGGTGATGATCCGCTCGTGCTCGTAGAAGCGGCGGATCCGGTCCAGCCCCTCCAAGGCCGGGTAGCCGGGGCGCTCGTAGACGGCGTCGTCGGCGAAGACCTCGCCGAGCTCGTCCCACGAGCGGGAGTCGATCACCTGGAACAGCCGGGCCACCAGCGAGTCGGCGGTCACCGGTGTGTGTGTCGGTGCGGTCATGGCCGTGCTCCTTCCTCCGTGAGGGTTTCCAACCGTTTCAGCACGCGTCCGTGCGGGCCTTCTCGAAGGCCGTCGCCAGCCGGGCCGCGCCCTCCCGCCTCTGCTCCTCGTCGAGCGTCGCGAACGACAGCCGCAGCACCCGGGAGCCGTCCTGCTCGATGCAGAACGGTGTGCCGGGCACGATCGCGACGCCTTCGGCCAGCGCCCGTTCGTAGAGCACATCCGAGGTGACCCGGGGGTCGTCCACGGTGCACCAGAAGAACAGTCCGCCGCGGGGCTCCTCGAAGGCGAGCCACGGCAGCAGCTCGCGCAGCAGCACCGCCGTCGCCCGCGCCCTGCCCCCGTACAGGGTGCGCAGCCGGGCGAGGTGGGAGGGAAGGAAGTCCGGGTCGGCAAGCAGCTCGGCCAACAGGTACTGGCCGAAGGTGTTGGTCTGCAGATCGCTGCTCTGCTTGGCCGCCACCAGCTCACCGATCAGCCCGACCGGTGCGACGAGACCGGCCACCCGCAGCCCCGGGCAGAGCGTCTTGGACAGGCTCATCAGCCGCACCACCCGGCCGCTGTGGACGTCCGTCGACGGCAGCCGGCCGCCGCCGAACGCCAGATCGCCGTACGGGTCGTCCTCCACGACGAGGAAGCCGTACCGTTCGGCGAGCCCGGCCAGCAGGCGGCGCCGCTCCTCGCTGAGGACACCGCCCGTCGGGTTGTGGAAGTGCGGGACGACATAGACGGCTTTGGGCCGCGCACCGGCGGCCAGCCGCTCCGCGAGGACGTCGACCCGCATGCCGTCGCGATCGGTGGGGACGGGCAGCAGCCGCGCCCCGGCGCGCCGGAAGACCTGGACAGCCCCCAGATAGCTGGGGTCGTCCAGGGCCACCTCGTCGCCCTCCTCGATCAGCGCCTGGGCGACCAGGTCCAGACCCTGCTGGCTGCCGCCGGTGACCATCACCCGCTCGGGGCCCACCGACGCGCCGGTCTCGCAGGCACGCGCCGCCACGGCCCGCCGCATCGCCGCGACGCCCTCGGTCGGCGCGTACTGGAGGGCGGCCGTGGCCGAACGGGACAGCACCCGCTCGGCCGCCTCCGCCAGCCGGGCCACCGGGAAGCTGTCGGGCGCCGGGATGCCCCCGGCCATCGACAGCACACCGGGCGCGTTCGCCGCGGCCAGGATGCGGCTGATCGCGTCCGAGCGGCCCCAGGCGGTGCGCCGCGCCAGCAGCGCACCGAACTCCCCTGCCGCCCCTGTTTCCCCGGCCGCCCTCGCCTCCCCGGCCGCCCCGACTGAGCCGTTCGTATCGGTCACGACGGGACCCCCGCGGTCTCGGGCCGTGCCGCGATCTGCGCCGGGAAGTCCTTCAGCCGCCACACCGGCGACGCGAGGACCACCAGCACGGCGGAGAGGAAGGCAGCCGCGGTCACGAAGAGTGTCGCCCGCAGCCCGATCACATCGCCGAGCCAGCCGCCCAGCAGCGCCCCGAGCGGCAGCGTCCCCCACGACACGAAGCGGTAGCCGGCGTTCATCCGGCCGAGCAGCTCGTCCGGAGTGATCGACTGGCGCAGGCTGATGATGTGGATGTTGGCCATCGTGCCGCCGGCCCCGATCAGCGCGAACGCGGCGACGAACAGGGCGAGCGAGACGAGCCCGCCGTTCGCCGGGGCGAACGGGATGATCGCGGGGGCCACACAGCAGAGCAGCAGCGCCCCCAGGATCGCCGGCCCGAGCCCGAGGGCCCGCTTGAGGCCCTTCGCCACCAGCGAACCGCCGAGCGACCCCACCGCACCGGTGCCAAGGAGCAGCCCGATCGTGCCGGGCGACAGACCCAGCTGCCGCGCCGCGTACAGCACGAAGACCGTCTGGAGCGACATCCAGCACAGGTTGTACAGCCCGGACTGGAGGGCGCAGGCGCGCAGATGGGCGCTGTCCCAGATGATCCGGATGCCGTCGCCGACGCTGCGCCGCAGCCCGGTGCGCCGCTCGGGCGCCACGGGCTCGGGCTCGGTGCGCCGCACCGCGAGCAGCGTCACCACCGACACCAGATAGGAGGCGCCGTTGATGAGCAGCGCGTACGGCGCCGTGACCCAGCCGATCAGCAGACCGGCCAGACCCGGCCCGCCGATCTGCGCCAGCGAACTGGTGCCCTGGAGCTTGCTGTTGCCCTCCACCAGGTGCTCCTTGCCGATCAGCGTCGGCAGGTAGGACTGGTAGGCGACATCGAAGACGACCGTGAGCGCCCCGATGAGCAGGGCGGCCACGTACACGTACTCGATCCGCAGCAGGTCGAGCACGGCGAGCAGCGGCACCGCGGTGACGAGGAGCGCCCGCCCCGCGTTGGCCATGATCATCAGCGGCCGTCTGCGGACCCGGTCCACCCACACCCCCACCAGCAGGGTCACGAGCAGGAACGGGGCGTAAGAGGCGGCGTTGACCAGGCCGACCTCGGAGGAGCTGGCGTCCAGGGTCAGCACCGCGGTCAGCGGCAGCGCCAGGGTGGTGACCTGCGCGCCGACCTGGGAGATGCCCTCACCCGTCCAGAACTTCAGGAACTCGGCGTCCCGCCACAGCGCACCACCCCTGCGCCCGGAGTCGCTCACTGACCGTCCGCCTCTTCACCGACCGGGCCGGCCACGTGGAAGGCGCAGCCGATCTGGGCGCCGCGCAGCATGCTGACGATGCCCACGGCCGGGTCGGTGACCCCCCGGGCCAGCGTGCCCGCGTAGCTGCCGTCGACCATCAGCGTGCCGTAGGCGACGGCCATGTCCTCGGTGGTCACCCCGTCCTCGGAGAGGAAGCGCTCGGTGGTCGGCAGCAGGCGCTGCTGGAGCACGTACGGGCCGTTCACCGCCTCGTGCAGCTTCTCCACCCATTCCTTCTGGCCGGTGGTCCAGCCGGGGGTGACGCCGACCCCGCCGTAGAGCAGCGTGGGCTTGAGCACCAGCCGGTCCTTGTTGGCGATGGCGTACGGCAGCAGGTCGATCTTCTCCCCTTCGAAGGTGACCTTCTCGTCGCGGACGAAGCGGGTCCACGGCAGGATCCGGTCGATCAGGGCGCGCTCGTCCTCGGTGAAGGCCGCCCGGTTGCGCTCGTCGCTGAGCATGGCGAGGCTGCCCTTGTTGCCGTACAGCTCGCAGTCGAGCGAGGCGAACAGCTCGACCGTGCCGGCCTCGACGGCCGCGAGGAGCGGGTCGACGAGGGCGTACGTGCCCGGCTCGTCCGGCATCTCACCGGGCAGGAACATGCGGTAGACCACGTCGACCCGGCGGCCCTGGTGGAGCACCTTGCCGTCCTCGTAGGCGAAGTCGCCGAGGTGGCAGACGACGGGCTCGAAGCCGAGCGCCTCGAAGGCGGGGACGACGAACTCCATCCAGCACTTGGACTTCTCGAAGCCGTCGGGCCAGTCGGTGATCGCGAGGAGCGGACGCTCCGTACCGGCCAGCGAGGGCGCCTGACGGCGCAGCACCTCGGTGATGCGGGCGAGCGGGTCGGGGAAGACGAGGTTCTCCTCGGCCGCGAACTTCGCGAACTCCTCGTCCTTGATCAGCGCACGGGCGAACTCGCCCATCTGCCAGCCGCCCAGCGACGAACCGGTGTTGAGCTCCATGAGCCGGAAGCCGCCGGTCTCGCGGTAGAGGTCGGCGCGCGAGAGCGGGGCGAGCTCGTCCGCCGCGCCGCGCAGCACCAGCTCGGTCTGGGTCCCGCTCATGCCGACCGCCGTGGCGAAGGCCCGCAGATCGCCGCCGAAGAGCCGGTCCGGGACCGACTTCAGCAGCTCGAAGAGGCCGTTGAGATCGCGCTCCAGCACCGCGACGTCCTCGGCGCTCAGGAAGACCGGCCGGTTGAGGCCCTCGCCGCCGCCCGCCCCGTAGCGGAACCACTCGACGCCGCGGACACCGGAGACCGTCATCCTGGCGGCCGTGCGCCCGTGGTCGAAGAACCGCCGTGTGACGGCGTTCTCCACGCGGGCACCGAGCTTGTGCGCGGCGGCCCCGGTCACCTCGGTGCGGGAGAGGCCCTCCGCGCGGTCCAGCGCCCGGCGGGTGTCGGCGGGCGTCTCGCCCACCGCGATCAGAGCGGCCGAGCGCGGGGTGAGACCGCGCGGCGGAAGCAGCAGTTCGTCGCCGGGCCCGGCCAGGGCCACCGACGCGACGAGTCCGTCGACCTGCGCCGGGTCGGGCAGCACGACCTGGTCGACCGCGCCGTCGTGGGCCGGGTAGAGGAAGCGGATCTCGGCGCTGCGCTCGTGGGCCGGGCTGAGGTCGGGGGTGCGCTCGAAGGCGATCGCGGCGGCGGCCTGGGCGAGGTCGACGCCGGTGGCGAGGTGGTGGAGGTGCGGGATGAGGTCCCCGCCGAGGCGGCCGTTGAGCTCGATCAGCCGCGGGCCTTCGGCGCCGATGCGCACCTCGGTGTGGGTGACACCGAAGTCGACGCCCACGGCCCGGTGCGCGTCCTGGACCAGCGCGGTGACCGCGTCCGCCCAGGGCTCGTGCCGCCAGGCGGTGACCAGGTGGCCGACCTCCTCGAAGTAGGGCTGGGGGCCGAGGCGCTTGCGGGCGACGCACACGGGGGTGACGACACCGTCCACGACGGTGCTGTCGATGCTGAGTTCGGGGCCTTCGACGAACTCCTCGACCAGCACGGTGTCGGCGCTGCCGGCGCCGTCGAGGCGGCTGCCGGACGCGAGCCGGTAGGCCTGGCGCAGACCGTCCGCGTCCCGGGCCACCATCACGCCGAAGCTGCCGCCGAGGGTGCGGGGCTTGACGACGACGGGGAAGCCGATGGCCTCCGCGGCGGCCACCGCCTCGTCCTCGCTCGCCGCGGGTGCGTGCCGTACGGCGGCCATGCCCGCGGCCTCCAGCGCCTGCCGGGAGGCGTACTTGTCGCGGCAGATCCGGGCGGCGGCCGGGTCCATCGCGCGCATCCCGAGCTTGCGGGCCACCGAGGAGACCGCCACAAGCGACCACTCGTCCCAGGTGAGCACGGCGGCCTCGGCGACCTCGCCGCGCAGATCGGCGACGGCGGGGTGCAGCTTGTGGGCGTCCGTGGTGTCGGCGATCCGGTGGGTGTCGACGTACTTCGCCTGCCAGGTGGGTGCCTCGGGGGCGACGAGGGTGACTTCGTAGCGTGCGGAGAGTGAGGCGAGGGCGTACTCCCGGTACTGGCGGATGCGGCTGCCGACCAGGATGACGCGCTGGCGTTCGGAGGTCATGACGGGCACGGTGGGGTCCTTTCGGGTACGGATGGTGCGCGCGGGGCGCTGGTGGGGCGTCACTCCTGGACGGGCTGTCGCTGCTCGGCGGGGCGTCACTCCTCGAGAGGGGTGCAGACGAGGCGGAAGCCGTCGGCCGAGGTCCTGATGGCGTCCTCGACCGCGGCGGTGGACGGGCCGCGGAAGCGGAACCGGGTGCCCACGTGCTCGTAGCCGCTGATCGGCGGGACCCGCCGGCCGACGGGGACGTGCAGCACCGCGTACGGCATGTGCTCCTCGGGAGGGGAGCCGGCCCAGTCGGCGCGTTCCACGAGGCAGGGGGCCGGCACCGGAAGCGGCAGCAGCAGATAGCCGCCGACCTCACCGGTCTTCAGGGAGGGCAGCACCGGCGCCCGTCCGAGCTGGATGTCGGCCGCCGCGGCCATCAGATCGGCGTCGTGCACGTCCCGCCAGGTGAACGGGATCTCCCCGCCGCCCACCCGGGCGCCGCACTCCAGGAACACCAGGCCGGGCCTGCCGCCGGGGCCTTCGGTGACGAACGCCTCCAGATGGAACACCCACGGACGGTCACCGCCCAGCGCGGCCCCGACGGCGGCGGTGAACGCCTCCACGGCCGCAAGCAGCACCGGGTCGTCCTCCTCGACCGAGCCCAGCCAGTTGCCCTGGGTGAAGCCGGCGCAGGTGCCGCCCACATAGCGCGAGACGGTCCAGCTGCCGAGCGCGTCGCCCTCCCACAGCCCGTCGATGTGCAGGATCGACGCGTCGACGTACGACTGGACCAGATACGGCTCGGCCGCCAGATCGCCGGCCAGTCCCGGGAGTTCGTCCACGGCGGCCGCGGAGCCGACCTGGACCACGCCCCTGCTCGCCGTCCCGCGGTGCGGCTTGACGATCACCGGCCAGCCGTGGGCCCGGCCGAACTCCCGTACCGCGTCCGGGTCCGGGGCCGGTGCGAACTCCGGTACGGGAAGCCCGGCCGCGGCCACCGTGCGGCACATCAGCAGCTTGTCGCGGAAGACCGCGAGCTCGTCGGGGGTCTGCCCGGGGATCCCGAACTCCTCGCGGAGGAGCGCCGCCGTGTCCAAGTCGCCCTCGTTGAGCGCCAGCAGCACCTGGGGGGTGCCGTAGCTCTCGCCGAGCGCGGTGAGAGCCGCCCGCACCGCGGGCAGGTCGTCCGTGAAGCCGACCGTGACGACGTCCTCGGCCGCCGCGGGGACGGAGGCCCGGCCCAGCTCGGTGCTGATGTACGTCACCCGGTTGGCCCGGTGGTCGATGTAGTCGGCGTACAGGGCGTGGGTGTCCCGCCACCGGTGCAGGACCGTCACATGCGGCCGGCGGCCGGTCACGCGACCTCCCCCGCGGCCGGTCCGGCGGCCGGAACGCCGGCCGGGCCGCCGCCGAGCCAGGACAGCGCGGCGGCCGCCATCGACTTGGCACCGACGGCCAGCGCGGGGCCGGCGAGCGGTGCGAACGTGGACGAGTGGTTCTGCGGGATGTCCTCGTCCACGCGTCCGGCGGCGAACGCGGCGGTGAACACCTCCGGGTCCAGGCCGCCGTAGAACCAGTACACGGACGGCACCTGGGCGGCGGTGGCCAGGATGCCGAAGTCCTCGCTCGCGGTGGTCGGGCCCATCGTGAGCACCGCCCCCTCGCCGAAGGCCCGCCGGTGCGCGTCGGCGACCCGCTCGGCGCACTCCTTGTCGTTGACCGTCATCGGCAGGTGGTAGACGGAAGTGATCTCCGGGTCGGCGGTCGCGCCCGCCGCCGCCGACTCCGCCTTCGCGAGCCGCTCGATCGCCGCGAGCACCTTCTCCCGTACCGGCTCCGAGCTGGTGCGGACGTTGATGCCGAGCTCCGCCGTGTCCGGGATGACCGCGGCGGTCGTCCCCGCGTGCAGCTTGCCCACGGTGACCACCACCGGCTCCTGCGCGGAGATCTCGCGCGAGGCGATCGTCTGGAGCCGCAGCACCAGCGAGGCGGCCATCACCACCGGGTCGACCGCCGACTCGGGCTTCGAGCCGTGCCCGCCGCGCCCGAACAGCCGGACGGTGATGGAGTCCGTCGCGCCCATCACGGTGCCGGGGCAGGTGGCGATGAGACCCACCGGGCCGGGTCCGACGTGCTGGCCCAGGATGATGTCCGGGCGCGGGAAGCGCTCGAAGAGGCCGTCGTCGACCATCGCGCGGGCGCCGTAGCCGCTCTCCTCGCCCGGCTGGAACACGGCGACGACCGTGCCCTTCCAGCGGTCGGTGTGCGCCGCGAACAGCGCGCAGGCGCCGAGCAGCGCGGCCACGTGAAGATCGTGCCCGCAGGCGTGCATGACCGGCACCTCGGTGCCCGAGTCGTCGGTGGCGGTCACGGTGCTCGCGTACGGCAGGCCGGTCGCCTCCTTCACCGGCAGTGCGTCCATGTCGGCCCGCAGCATCACGACCGGGCCCTCGCCGTTGGCCAGGACACCGACCACACCGGTGCGCCCGACGCCGGTGGTGACCTCCCAACCGCCCTGCGCGGACAGCCGCTCCGCCACCAGCGCGGCCGTCCGCTTCTCCTGGAAGGCGAGTTCGGGGTGCGCGTGCAGGTCCTGGTAATCGGCCTCCAGAGAGGGGAGCAGCGGATCGAGGGCATCGAGCAGTGAGGTCATGGCGTCCATCGCGTCCTTCTCAGGGGTGAGGGGTTACGGGAACGGGGTGTTCGCGCACACCCCATGAGGCGAGCAGCGCCCCGGCACAGGTGATCGCCGGCCACCACGGCACCCAGCCGCCGTGGCCGGCCGAGCGCAGCAGCTCGGCGAGGGCCGGGAAGGTCCCGCCGAACAGGCTGATCGCCAGGGCGGCCGGCAGGCCCACGGCGACCGCCCGGACAGCGGGCGGGAACAGCTGCCCGGCGAAGACGTTGCTGACCGCCAGCGGCAGTCCCAGCAGGAACAGCAGCACCACCGTGACGAGTTGCACCGGCACCCGGCCCCCGGCCATGGCGGTGAGCAGCGGCACCGAGCCGAGCGCCAGCCCGGCGAACCCGGCCCGCAGCACCGGCAGCGCGCCGAACCGGTCGGCCGCCCGGCCGGCGGCGAGCATGCCGGTCAGCAGCGCCACCATGCCGAGCAGCAGCGCGCCGGACGCCTCCTCCTTGGAGGCCGCGCCCGTGTCCTCGGCGTACGCGGGGAAGTCGACGGTGAGGAAGTAGAACACCGTGGTCGCGCCCGAGGTGATCGCGAACACGACGGCCAGCCGCCCGAGATGGTTCCGCAGCACCGGCCAAGGGGGCGTCCCGGCGCTGTTGCGCGCGGCGGCGGTGAACTCCTCGCTCTCCGCCGCGCCGCGCCGGATCCACAGCGCCGTCAGACCCAGCAGCGCCCCGAAGACGAAGGCGAGCCGCCAGGCCCCGTTCTCGACCCCGGACTCGCCGAACACCCCGAGCAGCACGCTCAGCACGACGAACGACAGGGCGCTGCCGAGGACGACGCCGCCGTAGGAGACCGCACTGTAGAAGTACCTGCTGCGCCCCGGCGCCGTCTCGGTGACGTACGCGGCGGCGCTCGGGTTCTCGGCCCCCACCGACAGCCCCTGCACCAGCCGGGCCGCGACCACCAGCAGCGGCGCGGCGACCCCGATCGCCGCGTAGCCGGGCACGACGGCCAGCAGCAGCGAACCGGCCGCGATCAGCCCGACGGTCAGGCTGAGCCCGTACCGCCGCCCGCGCGTGTCGGTGAGCCGCCCGATCAGCACGCTCCCGAGCGGACGCACCAGGAAGCCCAGCGCGAACCCGAGATAGGCGGCGATGAGCCGGGCGGTGGGGGAGGCCCCGGGGAACAACTGCTCGGCGAAGTACGGTGCGAGGACGCCGTAGATCGTCCAGTCGTACGCCTCCACGACCGACCCGACGCTCGCCGCGGCCAACTCCCGCCGCGGGCGCCGCGGGGGCGGCACGGCGGTGGCCGGCCCGGCCGGCCCGATGGCCGGGCCGGCGCCGGTGTGCGGATCAGCCGCCACGGCCGACGCGTTCGTCGGCCCGGTGCGGGGCCCGGCCGAGGCTTGCGGGGAACCGGCCGACCCGGCCGGTTCCGTCGCCGCACCGGGCCCGGCGCCCGGCGTCGTCCCGCGCGCGGTCATTCCGTCACCCCGTACACCCGCACGTGCGCTCCGTCCGCCGCGGGGAACGGGACGGCGTGCAGCCGCGACCCGGTCGCCGGGAGGGCGTCGAGACCGGCCAGACCGGTGATCGCGGGGAGCCCCGCCTCGGCCAGGGCCGCGGCCACCGGGCCGGCTTCGTCGCGGCTGTCCGTGGCCACGAGGGCCGCGCCCCGGTCGGCGAGGAGGTCCACCGCGTCCCCGGTCAGGTACGGGCCGTCCTCGCGGCCGGTGTGGACGACGACGGCGTGGCCGGCGAGGTCGAAGAGGGCGAGCGCGAGCCGGTCCGCGACCGGGTCGGCCGAGCCGAGGAGCCGGACGAGGACGACGGGCAGGTCGACCAGGCCCGCCAGGTCCGGGCCTGCCGCCCCGGCCGGCGGCTCGGCCGGCCAGCCGACCCGGGTCGCCGGGCCGGTCAGGTCGGCCGGCCGCCGACGGGCCGGGCCGGCCCCGGTGTTGCGCGACCCCTTGTGCGGCTCCTGGACCAGCTCCTTGCGGGTGATGGCCGTACCGCCGACCATCAGCAGACCCAGATGGCGCACCAGCAGCTCGCCCAGCTCGGCGTCGCCGATGTCGTCCCCGGGGATGTCCAGGCGGAAGCCCTCCGTCCGCAGCGATCCGCCGTTGCTGAAGACGACCTCCGCATCGAAGTCGACCCGCCACTGCCCGGACCCGGGGCCGGTTCCCGTCGTCATGTTCCTCGTTCCTCGTTTCGTCATGTCGTGCCTGCGCGTCAGGCGCAGTCGATCAGCGCCTTCTCCAGAGCCGCGACCACTTCGTGGAGCTCCTCGTCCGAGATCACCAGCGGTGGCAGCAGCCGCAGCACGGCGCCGTGCCGGCCGCCGGTCTCCAGCAGCAACCCGTGGTCGAGGCAGGCCCGTTTGATCCGCCGGGTGCGGTCCGGGTCGGCCGGTTTCGCGCCCAGGGCATCGGCAGGACCCTCCGGGTCGACGATCTCGATGCCCCACATCAGGCCCCTGCCCCGGACATCGCCGATCTCCGGATGGGCGGCGGCGAGCCGGCGCAGCAGACCGCCGAGCAGCTCGCCCTTGGCGGCGGCCTTCCCGACGAGCCCCTCCGCCTCCATCACCTCAAGACCCGCCGCGCCGGCGACCAGCGCGATCTGGTTGCCGCGGAAGGTCCCGGCATGGGCGCCGGGCTGCCAGGCGTCGTACTGGCCGTGGTACAGCAGCAGCGACAGCGGGAAGCCGCCGCCGACGGCCTTGGAGACGAGGATCGCGTCGGGCTCGATGCCGGACTCCTCGAAGGCCCACATCGTGCCGGTGCGGCCGAACCCGGCCTGGATCTCGTCGAGTACGAGCGGGATGCCGAGCCGGGCCGTGATCTCCCGCAGTCCGCGCAGCCACCGCGCGGGCGCCGGGATCACGCCGCCCTCTCCCTGCACGGCCTCGACGAAGACGGCGGCCGGCTTGGTGATCCCGCTCTCCGGGTCGGTCAGCAGCCGCTCCAGATAGGTCAGGCCGACCTGGACGCCCTGCTCTCCGCCGAGGCCGAACGGGCAGCGGTAGTCGTACGGGTACGGCAGATGGTGCACATCGGGCATGAGCGACGCCACCGGCTCCTTGGCGCCCAGGCTGCCGGTCAGCGCCAGCGCACCGGCGGTCATCCCGTGGTAGGCGCCGTGGAAGGCGAGCACGGTGCGGCGGCCCGTCGCGGTCTTGAAAAGCTTCACCGCCGCCTCGGCCGCGTCCGCTCCGGCCGGCCCGCAGAACTGGGTGCGGAAGGTGTCCGCCATCGTCCCGGGCAGCCGCGCGTACAGCGCCGACAGGAACTCGTACTTCGCAGGCGTCGTCAGGTCCAGCGCCTGCTGCACCTGCCCCGACTCCAGGTACGCGCGCACCCGGCGCAGCACCTCGGGGTGGTTGTGGCCGAGCGCCAGGGTGCCGGCGGCGGCCAGGCAGTCCAGGTACCAGCGGCCGTGGCCGTCGCGGATGCGGGCGCCGTGCCCCTCCTGGAGCACCTGCCCGAAGGCGGTGGCGTAGGTCCGGGCGCCGGATTCGCGCGCCCGGACGTACTCGAAGATCTCGTCCGGCGTGAGGGTGGTCACGTCATCACTTCCCAGCAGGGTTGCGGGCGTCCGCGACCATCACCTGGCCGAGGGCGATGCCCCCGTCGTTGGTCGGGACCTGTCGGTGGACGTAGGTGTCGAAACCGTCGGCGGTCAGCCCGGTCAGACAGTTGAGCAGCAGGAACTCATTGAGGAACACACCGCCGGAGAGCACGACCTGGTGGACGCCGGTCTCCTCGCGGACGGCCCGGCAGCGCTCTCGGACCATCTCCACGACGGCGGTGTGGAAGCGCCGGCTGACCCGCTCGACGGGCAGGCCCGCCGCGAGGTCGGCCGCCATGGCCCGGATCACGGGCCGCGGGTCGACCTCGGTCAGCCCGTCCGCCCCCTCGGCGGCGAACCGGTACGCCGACTCCGGCGCGGCGTCCCGCATCAGCAGCCCCTCCAGCTCGATCGGGCCCTGCGCCTCGTACTCGGCCTTCGCGCACACCCCGGCGAGGGCGGCGGCGCCGTCGAAGAGCCGGCCCATGCTGGAGGTGGGCGGGGAGTTGATGCCGCGGGCGGCCATCGTGGCGTACACGTGCCGCTGCCGGGCGTCGAGCACGGCGAGCGCCGGGAAGGCGGCCGCGGCCTGTTCCGGGTCGCCGTCGAAGGCGTCCAGCGCCAGCGCGTAGCCGGTGCGGACCGGCTCGCGCACCGCCTGGTCGCCGCCGATCAGCGGCAGCCTGCGCAGCCGGCCGACCCGCCGGTACGCGGCGAAGTCGCCCAGCAGGAACTCCCCGCCCCACACCGTGCCGTCCTCGCCGTAGCCGAAGCCGTCGAAGACGACGCCGAGCGTGGTGCCCGTGACATGGTTCTCGGCCATGCAGGAGGCCATGTGCGCGTGGTGGTGCTGCACCTCGACCGTCCGCTCCGCGCCGCCGTCCTCGCCGAGCGCCGCCCGGGTCGAGCGGAACTGCGGGTGGAGGTCGTGCGCCGTGATCCGCGGCTCCAGCGCGTAGAGCCGGGCCAGATGGCGGGCGGTGCGGCGGTGCGCGGCGAACGTCTCGTCGTTCTTGAGGTCGCCGATGTGCTGGCTGAGGAAGACCTGCGAGCCGTTGGTCAGCGCCACGGTCGTCTTCAGCTCCGCCCCGAGGGCGACGACGGGAGCCACCTCGCGGCCCACGTCCACCGGGTACGGGGCGTAGCCGCGGGCCCGGCGGACGAACTGGAGCAGCGGCTCGTCGAGTTCCTCGTGCACCGAGAGCCGCACCACCGAGTCGTCGACCCGGATCTCGATGTCGCGGTCGTGGTAGAGGATGACGTCGGCGATCTCGAAAAGCTGCTCCAGTGCCTCCTCGTTGCGGTACGCGATCGGGTAGCCGGAGATATTGCCGCTGGTCATCACCAGCGCCTCCAGGCCCGGCTCGTCAAGCAGCAGATGGTGGTGGGGCGCCGACGGCAGCATGATGCCGAGGTTCGGATTGCGCGGGGCCACCGACTCCGGGAGCGAGTCCGGCTGCTTGCGGGCGAGCAGGATCGGCCGGGCCGGGGAACGCAGCACGTCGATCTCGTCCTCCGACAGCACCACCAGGCGCTGGGCGGTGGCCAGGTCGCGGACCATCACCGCGAACGGCTTGGAGTCGCGGCGCTTGCGGCGGCGCAGCAGCGCCACGGCCTCGGCCTGGGTGGCGTCCACCGCCAGATGGAAGCCGCCGACGCTCTTGACCGCCGCGATCCCGCCGTCGGCGAGCACCTGGGCGGCCCTGCGCAGCGCCGTGTCGCCCTCGACGGTGGCGCCGTCGCGGTCGGTCAGCAGCAGCCTGGGCCCGCAGTCGGGGCAGGCGTTGGGCTGGGCGTGGTAGCGCCGGTCCATGGGGTCCTCGTACTCGGCCTTGCAGGCCGCGCACATGGTGAAGGACGCCATGGTCGTCATCGGACGGTCGTACGGCAGGTCCCGGATGAGGGAGTAACGGGGGCCGCAGTTGGTGCAGTTGATGAACGGATAGCGGTGGCGGCGGTCCCTGGGGTCGCGCAGCTCGGCCTGGCAGTCGCCGCAGACATGGGTGTCGGCGGGGATCAGCGCGGACCGGGCCCCGGCGTGCTCGCTGTGGACGATGGTGAAGGGGCCCGCGGGCACACTGCCCGCGGGGAGCCCCCTGGTCACCCGGACGCCGTCGACCTGGGCGAGTTCGGGGGCGCGGTCCTTCAGGCCCGCGGCGAACTCGGCCAGGACGGCGGCCGGTCCGGACGCCTCCACCAGCACACCTTCGGGGTCGTTGCGGACCCAGCCGGACAGGCCCAGTTCGTGGGCCAGTTTGTAGACGAACGGCCGGTAGCCGACGCCCTGGACCACCCCGGTGACCCGCAGCCGCCACTGCTGGGCGGCCGGCGGGGGAGTCACGGTGCTCATGGCGGTCTCCTCAGTTCCTGACGGGGGTCCTCAGCACAGCCGGGGCAGTTCGGCGCCGAGCAGCTCCTCGAGCTGCGTCTCGCGGCCGTCCGCGTCCCGCAGCAGCACCAGGCCCTCGGGGTCCTCGGAGATCTCGCCGATGGTCACGGCGTGCTCGCCGTACCTGAGCGCCCGCAGCGCCTCCAGCACGTCGGCCTCGGCGGCCGGGTCGACGAAGATCGCCAGGCAGCCCTCGTTGGCGCAGTGCAGCGGGTTGATGCCCAGCATGTCGGCGGCCATCGCGGTCTCGTGCTGGATCGGCAGGCTCGTCTCGTCCACCCGCACGGTGCGGCCGAGCTTGCCCGCGTACTCGTGCAGGACGGCGGAGAGTCCGCCGCGGGTGACGTCGCGCATCGAACGGACCGCACCCGCAGGCGCCTTCGCGAGGACGCCCTCGATGAGGTTGTTCAGCGGGGCGCAGTCGCTGCCGACGCGCTGCTCGAAGCCGAGCCCCTCGCGGATCGACAGGAGATGCACCGTGTGGTTGCCGATGGGGCCGCTCAGGATGACCTTGTCGCCGCTGTGCACATCGGCCATGGAGAGCGGTTCGCGCTCGAAGACGCCGACCCCCGCGGTGTTGAGGTAGAGCTGGTCGGCCTCGCCCTTGCGGACGACCTTGGTGTCGCCACCGACGATCTGCACGCCGGCCTCGCGGGCCGTCTCGCGGATCGACACGAGCACCTGGACGAGGCGCTCCATCGGCAGGCCCGTCTCCAGGATCATGCCGAGGGTCAGGTACTTGGGCCGGGCGCCCGCCACCGCCAGGTCGTTGACCGTGCCGCAGACGGCGATCTTGCCGATGTCGCCGTTGCCGAAGAACGGCGGGTCGACGACGAAGGAGTCGGTGGTCATGGCGATGCGGTCGGAGCCGATCGGGAGGATCGCACTGTCCTCCATGATGCCCACGTAGACGTCGCCGAGGGTCTCGGCGATCAGCTGGACCAGTTCCTGGCTCAGCTTCGCCCCGGTGCCGTGGTCAAGGACGATCTCTTCGGTGCTGGTGGCCGTGCTCGCAGACATGGCTGTTCCTTCCGCCGGGAGGACCGCGGTCACGGGGTCTTGATGTTCTTGCGGGGCAGGCCGCCCTCGGCGTCGAGGACGCTGAGCACCTCGGCGGAGTCGGAGACGGTGGCGCAGTAGCCGGCGAGCCACTCCAGGGCGCGGTCCTTGTCGTCCGTGCGGGCGGAGACGACGCAGTCGGCGGGGACCCAGATGTTGTAGCCGCGGAAGAAGGCGTCGGCGGCGGTGGTCTGGACGCAGATCTGCGTCTGCATGCCGGTCACGAGGACGGTGTCGACGCCGAGGGCCTGGAGGCGCTCGTGCAGGTCGGTCTCGTAGAAGCCCGAGTCCTTGCTCTTCTCCATGACGACGTCCTCGGGCGCGAGGAACTCCTCCAGGATCTCGGCCCCGCGGGTGCCGCGCTGGACGGGCAGGTGGCCGTCGTAGCGCTCGGCGTTCGGGTCGTCCGGGTCGTTGACGAGCTGGAGGTGGAAGATGTGGTGGCCTCGGCGGCGCATCTCGGCGAGGAAACCGGTGAAGTGCGGGGTGGCGGCGGCGACGGCCGCGACGCGCTCGGGGTTCTTCTCGACGAGCTCGTACTGGAGGTCGTTGGTGAGGACGGCGATTTTGGACATGGGTGTGCCCTTCGGTGAGGCCGTGAGTGTGTGGGTGCCCCCGGGCGCACGCGGGCACCGCCGCCGCGGCACGGCGGCCGGGGCGGAGGGGTGCGTACCGGATGTGCGTTCTCGCGGGAACGGGGGCGCGGCGGGTGCCCGCCGCACCGGATGGGGAAAAGACGGAGCGTCAGCTCGCGGCGACCGCGCGGGCGTCGTCCTGCTGCGGCTCGTGCAGCCAGCTGCCGGTGGTCTCGAAGTGGGCCAGGATGTCGGCGATGCGCGCGTGCAGGTAGAAGCCCGTGACGGCGCGGCCGTCGGCGCGGGCGTAGTCCGGCAGCCGCCCGTACTCGCGAAAGCCCAGGCGCTCCCACAGCCCGACGGGGCCGTCGTCGCGGACTTCGAGGGTGATGACCTCGCAGCCGATCTCCTTCGCCTTGTGCAGCGCCTCGGCCCAGCCCTCCAGCAGGAACTGGCCGCGGCGGTCGGGGGCGATGACACAGCGGCGCATGTCGACGATGTGCCGCCGGGCCGGCAGCGGGGCCCGGGCGAGGGTCACCATGCCGACGATCCTGCCGTCGTCATCGTCGCGGACGGCCAGCACATGCAGCGCGCCCTTGCGCAGGTCGGCGTCGAAGGCCCGCATCAGCGGAAGGCCCTTCTCCAGACCGACGGGCTCGTAGAAGCCGAGGGTCTGCTCCTTGACCGCGACGGCGTCCATCAGTTCGATCATTTCGCGCATGTCCTGCTCGGACAGTTCACGCGGCCATTCGTATCGCATGCGTCTTCCCGTGGTGTGCCGGACGGTGGGCAGCCCGCAGGGGCACCGGACACCGCTGCGCGCGGATGAGCGCCGCGCGGGCGCGCGCCGAAGGCGCGGGTACGCGGTGTCCGGTGCCACCAGGGGCATGGAGGTGATGACGGTCCCCGGGGCTCACCGGGGACGTCGGTACGTCCCGGGACCTCAGACGGCGGCGGTCGCGCGCGACTGCAGGTTGGTCTGCACCGCGGCGGCCGGGGCGGCCTGGGTCAGCGCGGACATGTCGCCGCCGGCGCCCAGCACCGTCGAGGCGTACACCTCGACGAAGTACGAGACGAAGAGGGAGTTGATCTTTGTGAGGTGCTCGACGAAGCGCTCCTCGTCGGCCTCGTCCTTGATCACGCGCATGATCATGTTCCAGACCATGTCGACGTGGTCGTCGTCCTCGTCGAGGGCGAGGTGCGCGCGGGCGCCCTTGGTGTTGTTCGCGCCGACGTGCTGCTCCATGATGTCGAGCCAGTCCGGCTGGGTCTTGCCCGCGATGTACTCGAGGTAGAAGCCGCTGATCATCGACGCGAGCGGGCCCTCGGTGGCGAGCGTGTAGTAGAAGTAGCCGTTGAGCAGCTCGGTCGCGAAGGTCGGACGGATCGCGTACATCTCCTCGTCCGTCATGCCGACCTTGTGCAGGTCGCCCGCGAACATGCGGTCGTGGCGCCCCTCTTCGGCGCCGTACAGGCCCCACTCCTTGCACAGCTGCGGGTCGCGGGTGGCCCAGTAGTTCGCGACCAGCGGGTCGACGGCGCGCTTGAGGCCGATGCGGATCATGGTCTCGACGTTGTGCCGCTTGTAGAGATCCAGGTCGAACTTGGCCGCGTCGAGCATGCCCTCGGCGCCCTTGCTCTTCTCGTAGAAGTCGCGCTCGAACTTCAGGAGGAGCTCGTCGACGCGCTTCCGGAATTCAGGGCGCTGAAGGTTGGAGTACGTGTTGTACGACTTGCTACGAGGCATTCTCATCCCCACCCGAGGTCATTGGTCGTGGCAACCGGAACGGTGCCGGCGGCGGCCGCGTGGCCCGTCGGAACGCTTGTGCCCTGTACGAGAATGAAGGACAGTGCTGCGGAACCCACGATGGCGAGAATTGATCTCGCTGTACGTGCCATGGATAACCCCCACCTTTGAGAGAGCGTTGAGGTTGTCAGCGCCGTTCCACATCCTGTGTGCAACCGGACTTCCAAGGCCAGTCTCCTCTGGGATCATGTTGCCCCTGGCGGAAACATGACAGAGGGAAAAAGTGGACAGAATCGGGAAAGATCGTGATTTTACCCCGCCGCAACTCAACGGCCCGGCAGATCGCCTTTACCGTTTCATTGCTGAATCGCCTGGATCGACCGTCGAAAGGGCCGTCGAGACGCTCGGCATGAGCGCCTCGGAAGTCGAAGACGCCATCCGGGACTTGCGCGATCTCGGGCTCCTGAGCACCGCCACGACAGGAACGGGATCTCTGGTTCCGTATCCCGTCGAGTTCGCCCGTATCAAGGTTCTCAATCCTTTGCAACAGGACCTCAATCGAATCCAGTCACTCGTCGACCAGCTCCGCGGAGACCTCGACGAGCTCGACCTGCACACTCCGCACCCGCAGCACGACTACTGCTCGCTGGAGATCGTCCCCGAACTGGCCGATGTGCGCCGGCTCATCACCGGCTTCGCCGGCGAGTGCCGCGAGGAGGCGCTGACCTCGCAGCCGGGCGGCGCACGCATGGAAGAAGTGCTGGCAGAAGGCATGGACCGGACCACCAAGCTGCTCGGCCGTGGGGTGCGGATGCGGACGCTCTACCAGCACACCGCGCGTTTCAGCCCGGCCACCGTGTCCTACGTCAGCCAGGTGGCCCCGCTCGGGGCGCAGGTCCGCACGCTCGCGGGCGGCTTCCCCCGCTGCATCGTGTTCGACCGCGAAATAGCGATCCTGCCGCTGCTGGACGGATCGACGGGCGCCGCGATCGTCCGCGACCCGTACGTCGTCTCCTTTATGGGGGAGGCATTCGACCGCGCCTGGAACACCGCTTCCGAATTCTCGCCCGAGGACGACAGGGCCGACCGCGTCGCGGCCACCTCCGAGATCCAGAGGACGATCATTTCCCTGCTGATCCAGGGCGAGTCGGACAAGCGCATCGCGCAGGTCGTCGGAATCTCCCTGCGGAACTGTCAGCGGCATATATCGAACATCATGAAGAGTATTGGCGCTCGCAACCGGTTGCACGCCGGATATCTGCTCAGCAAGGAGCCCTTCAGCGGTCACTGATCCCGCCCTGCGCGCCCCCGCCGGTGTGCCCGCCGGGCGGTGTCCGCTCCGGCGTCCCGATGACGCACGAGTGAGCTCGGCGGCGTCGGAGTTCGGCGGGCATTCGCAGGCGTAACACAAGCGTGATGGGCGCGCCGGGCGAAGATTTATTGAACTTGTCACGAGGAGAGGTCGAGCCCCCGTCGTTGTCCCGGAATTCTCCTCGCCGACGGGTACGGCTTCGACGGCAGCGGGCGGCCGACCGGCGGGACTCCGGCAGAAAAGAAGGCACCGGCTCCCCTCGGGGCGCCGGTGCCGGTGATTCTCGTCCACGGGATCGTCCGCGGGATCACGAGCCCGTGAGCCGCGGGCCCCGGCCCGTCATCAGTGACCTGTGGCCCAGGGGCGTGGCGTATGGCTCCAGAACCCCGGCTCGGGAGCCACCGGGCCAGGGGACGTGTGCCTCCGGGCCCGTGGCCCGGGGACCGTACGCCGCGGGTGCTCGGGCCAGGCCCTGTCGTTCGGATCTTGCCGGGCTCGCGTGCCCTGGCACGCACATCTGCCGCGTTGTCGTCGGTCGCCGACTGTGGGAGATGCCCCCACCGCGTCGACTTCCTCCTCCGCCTTGCGGTGCACGCACCGCTGTGACATCAGCTGCTCCCCGGCGGGCAGCTCCCTGATCCGGCCTGATCCGAAGAACGACAGGGCCTAGGGGGTGTCCGGTGGATCGGGCTGGGCTCGCGACGCCCTGCGGCTCCGTCTCCCGCGTTGTCGTCGGTCGCCGACTCCCCCGTAGCCCTCCGGGCACGGGAGGGGCCCCCACCGCGTTGTCTGCCTCCTCCGCCTTGGATCCGAAGCCGCTGGACGCCGCTCGCTGATCCAGCCTGATCCACCGGCCCCCTAGTCGGCCTGCCCCGCCTGCTTCTCCTTGATCCGCGCGGACTCCTTGCGGACCTCGGCCTGAATGGCCTGTTCTTTTCGCAGCCACTCGGGCGACTCGCTCTTCAGCGCCTCGATCTGCTCCGTGGTGAGCGGCTCGGTGACCCCGCCGCGGGCGAGGCCCGAGATGGAGACGCCCAGCCTGGCTGCGACCACCGGCCGCGGGTGCGGACCGCTGCGCCGCAGCTCGCGCAGCCACTCGGGCGGATCGGCCTGCAGCGCGTTCAGCTCGTCGCGCGAGACGACGCCCTCCTGGAACTCCTTGGGGGTGGCTTCGAGGTATACGCCCAGCTTCTTCGCCGCGGTCGCGGGCTTCATCGTCTGGGTGGTGCGGTGCGACGTCATGAGGTCAAGGATATCGAGGGTGTGTGCCTGCTCCGACCACGCCCGGTAATCTGGCCAGGTGACAGGCGCAGAAGCAACCCCCTCGTTCAGGCTCGCCTACGTCCCGGGCGTCATGCCCGCGAAGTGGGTGCGGATCTGGCAGGAGCGGCTGCCGGACGTTCCCCTGGACCTGCTCACGGTGTCCGCCGCGGACGCCCCGGACCTCCTGCGCCGCGGTGACGCGGACGCCGGACTGCTCCGCCTGCCGATCGACCGTACGGACCTCAGCGTCATCCCGCTCTACACCGAGACGACCGTGGTCGTGGTCCCGAAGGACCACGTCATCACCGCGGCCGACGAGGTCCGCGCCGAGGACCTGGCCGACGAGGTCGTGTTCCACCCCCTCGACGACACCCTGGACTGGGAGCGGCTCCCCGGTCGGCCCGCGATCGAGCGCCCCGCCACGACGGCGGACGCCATCGAGCTGGTGGCCGCGGGCGTGGGCGTGCTGGTCGTGCCGCAGTCGCTGGCCCGTCTGCACCACCGCAGGGATCTGACCTACCGGCCGCTCACCGACGTCGTGCAGTCCCGGGTGGGACTGTCGTGGCCCGAGGACCGGACCACGGATCTGGTCGAGGACTTCATCGGCATCGTCCGCGGCCGCACGGTCAACAGCACACGCGGACGCAGCCCCTCGTCGCCGGAGAAGCCGGCACAGGACCAGCAGAAGGGCCGGCGCTCCGGCGGCACCACGGCACAACGGCGGACGGCGGACGGCAAGTCGACGGGCAGGTCGACGGGCAGGTCGACGGGCAGGTCGGCGGGTAAGTCGACGGGTAAGTCGACGGGCGGCAGCTCCCGGAAGGGGGCGTCCGGCGGCGCCCAGGGCGGACGGCGCGCCAAGCCGCGCCGCCGTTCCTGACCGCGGTTCCCGACCGCAGTCCCGACCACGCCTGCGTCTCACCCCCGTTGGGACGCGCACAGCTGCGTCGGCCATACTGCCCCCGTGGATCAGCACATAGGTTCAAAGACCCCGCCAGTGCCCGCCGCCGGTCTCGACCCGGCGTACATTCCCGGCCTTGTGCCCCCGCGCACCGAGTCGGCGCCCGAGTCGTCCACCGACACGGACGACGTGGCCACGGAACAGGCCGACGGCACCGCGCCCGTGGACGCCGCCGCGGCCGAGGAGCCCGCCGACGCGACGCCGCAGCCGGATTCCGCCGACGACGAGGACGCCCCCGCCAGGGACGACCGGGACGACAGGGACGACGAGGGCGCCGAGGACGACGACGGGCCGGTCTTCGAGGTGTCCGACCGGCGTGGCGCCATCGTCGCCGACCGCACCGGCGTCACCTTCCGACTGGACGAGGAGGTGGCCGAGTTCGGCTGGGACGAGATCGGCGCGGTGGAGATCGACACCCCCCGGTTCGGGCGCCGCTTCGGCGTCACGGTCTACATCTCCGACCGGCGCTGGTTCCGGACCGACGTCGAGGCACCGTCGCGGGCGGTGCTGCAGGAGTGGGCGGCGGAACTCGACGCGGTTCTGGACGCCCGGTTCGAGGAAGCCGACGCGTAAGTCAGGCCGGGCGAAAGGCGCCTGACGGGCAGAAGCCCCGTCAGGCGCTTCGGCATGGCCGATTCCCGTCCACGGGTGATCGCTCTCCGTCGTAGGTTGACTACCGTGTGCTGCCGCACCGATCGTCCCCGTCGAAGGAGTCCCGAGTGGAGCGCAGCCGTACCGACCTGAGGATCCGCGCCGTCCTCGCCGCCATGGGGCTCACGGCCGCCCTCGCGGCCGCCCCCACCGCCCAGGCGGCCCCGGCGGAGCCCGTAGGCGCTGCCGCCGCGCCCGCCGACTGCACCGGGGCGTTCGAGGGCGACAAGCGGCTCGGCCCGGAGCATCTGCCCGGGAAGCGGCAGCGGCCCGTCGGCCCCCTGCTCGACGGCTACGACCGCACCGGCAAGCTCTCCCCGGCCGCGTTCCTCAAGGAGTACTGGGAGGGCCCGGCCGGCGCCGGCCGCTGGAAGTACCCGCCGAACGACGGCTTCGCGGAGGTCAACGGCGTTGTCGACAAGGCCCCAGAGCTGCTGGCGGAGGGCGAGCGTCTGGACAGGTTCGGCTCGGAGTCCGGCTCGTACCTCGCCCCGGCCGGCGACCCGTACGCCGAGCGTGCGCTGCCCCCGCAGAACCTCAACACCCGGGACGCGGCCTTCCCTTGCGACTACCACATGTACGAGGTGATCCGGCCGTTCGTCGCCTGGCAGGGCTCCATCGCCCCCTGGTTCGAGCAGCCGGGCGGCGGACACCAGATCATGCTGGACCCGGCCTTCCTCGACCCGGGCGAGGGCCGGCGCCTGAACGTCATGTGGCTGCTCGACCACGGCTATCTGGTGCGCCTCCCCGCGTGAGCGACCGGCAGTCACTCGCACGGGAGCTCCGGGAGGCGGGAGTGCCCGCAGGGCACTACTGGATCGAGGGCGTCCACGAACCGGCCCCCACCCCGCCCGACTTCGTCTACCTGCGCGCGCGGCCGGGCGGCGACGGCTGGGAGACGGGGGTGTACGAACGGGGCGCGTACGAACCGGTCGCCGAGCACTCGACCGAGGCCGGGGCCTGCGCCCACCTCCGCACCCTGCTCGGCGTCTGACCGACGGCTACCGGGGCCCCGCCGCAGGGGGCTGCGGGGACCCGGCGTTGGGATACCGGACGGCGAGCGCCGCGATGTCGTCGCCGAGCCGGCCGCCGCTGTAGCGGAGCAGCTCCCGGTGGAGCCGGTCCAGCAGCTCGCGGGGCGGCGCCGGACCCTGCCGCCGCGCCCAGTCCGGCAGCGGGAAGAACGAGCCGTTGGAGTCCCGGGTCTCCGTGACGCCGTCGGTGTAGAGCAGCAGCTGGTCACCTGGCGCGAGGGCGACCGTGTCGACCCAGTAGTGGTCCCCGATGAGCGCCGCGAGATTGAGCGGCGGCGACGCGGTGGTGGGCTCCAGGACGCGGATGTCCCCCCTCCGCACGAGCAGCGGCGGTGGATGTCCGCAGTTGAGGAGTTTCACGGAGCCCCCGCCGTGCGGGATCTCGGCGATCAGTGCGGTCGCGAAGCGCTCCGGCAGGTCCTGGGCGGGGAACGCGGCGCTGTGGCGGGTCATGCTGGTGTCCAGGCGGTGGATGATGCCCCGCAGGTCGGGCTCGTCGTACGCGGCCTCCCTGAAGCAGCTGATCACCGCCGCGGCCGCGCCCACCGCGGACAGGCCCTTGCCGCGCACGTCACCGATGAGCAGCCGGACCCCGTACGGCGTGGCGGCCGCCTCGTAGAAGTCACCGCCGATGCGTGCCTGCTCCTGGGCGGCCACGTACAGCGACTCGACCTCGACGCCCTCGATGCGGCGCGGCAGCGGGCGCAGCAGCACCTTCTGGGCCGTGTCGGCGACGAGCCGGATGTGGAAGAGGGCCTCCTCCCGCTGGAGCCGGACACGGCTCGCGTAGGCGGCGGCCAGGGTGACCGCGACGATCGCGGCGGCCGTGTACGGCGTCCCCAGGTCGGTGTAGACGAAGCTGAGGCCGATCATGACCATCAGGCAGAAGATGCCCAGCAGGACCGTGGGGAGCACCGGCCACATCGCCGCCGCGAGGGCGGGGGCGGCGGGCAGCAGACGGCTGAAGGCGATCTCCCTCGGTGTGGAGAACGCCAGGGCGGTGATGAGCAGGGTCAGGATCACCGGTGACAGCAGGGCAGCTTTCCACTGGCCGCCGTAGGGCGGAGGACGGCGCCGCAGCCGCACGGGCGTGATCACAAAATGCATCATATATGGCAGAACCGGCATCCAGCCTGAACCGATCACGTCCGGTCACGCGTGGTGACCATCCGCTCGAATCGCGGCAGGCGCGGGGGCCGTCGGCAGGGAAGCGGGCTCGGCCGTTCAGCCCCTGACGACTGCGGTGGCGTGCTCCCGGAGCCGGTCCGCCGACCGCGCGTCGAGCGTGTGGGCCGTGACGCCTCCGGGCTGCGCGCAGCGGCTCGCACGGATCCTGCCGGCCGACCGGCTACCAGCCCGCGCCGCGGAATGCGGCGCCGCCGGCGGCACCGAGGCGGAGCCCGCGACGGCGGCGGGATCAGCGTACGAGGTAGAGGGTGAGGGCTCCGCCCGACTGGGAGATGGCCTCGACGTGACCGTAGCCGCGGGCGGTGGCGTACGCGCCGGTGCCGCCGGTGACAGCGAGGTCGAAGTCGCTGGGCGGGGTGCCGATCGGGGTGGTCTGGAGGTGCTGCCACGTCACCTGCCCGCGGCGAAGGCTGAAGGTGCCGGTGCAGTGGGTGGTGTCCGCCGACACCCGGGTGCACACCGCGCCCTCGGTGCCGTAGCCGATGCCTCTGCGGAAGAGGTCCGCGGTGATGATGATCTGATCGCCGATCCCGCGCCCCGGTGCCCCGTTGTCGACCATCGTCGTTCCCGTGCCCGTCGACGTGAGCCGGATGACCTCCGTGCGCTTCACGTACCCGTGCCGGTCCGGGGCGTGCGCTTCGCTGGACGCGGAGGCGGAACCCGCGAGAGTCGCGAGCGACAATGCCGTCGCCGCCGCCATCGCCCACTTCGAATGGGAAACCATGATGCCTCGCCTCATGAACGCGGTTTCTTCGGTGCGCCTCAGATTTCGCATGGTGCGATGTGATGTCAATGATCGAACTCGTCGTGGACGTCTGATTCACCCTTAAGGGCGCCGAGCCGCCGCCCCGGACCTCCACATCGCCGAGCCCTTCGGATCCCGCGCTTGTCGCCCAGGTGGCTCAGGAGTGTGTCTCCCATCAGGTGACACGAGCGTGTGGGGAATGCCGCGACAGGTCCTGGTGGGGGAGAAAGGCATCGCAAGTGTGTGCTGACCCGGTCGGACCAGTGCCGGGTCGGCATGGAGGTCGAGAATCACCAGGAGCCCGCGTGGCCATGCATTCGGAGTCCCCGTCCAGCACCTTGGCCGACGACTCGTACGAGAACGAGGTCCCGGCCCGCCGCAGGCGGCCCGGCAGTGTGGTGGTGAAGTGGCTGACCACCACCGACCACAAGACCATCGGTACGCTCTACCTGGTCACGTCCTTCGCCTTCTTCTGCTTCGGCGGTCTGCTGGCGATGTTCATGCGCGCCGAACTGGCGCGTCCCGGCATGCAGATCATGTCGAACGAGCAGTTCAACCAGGCGTTCACGATGCATGGCCTGATCATGCTGCTGATGTTCGCGACGCCGCTGTTCGCCGGATTCGCGAACTGGATCATGCCGCTGCAGATCGGCGCGCCCGACGTGGCGTTCCCGCGGCTGAACATGTTCGCGTACTGGCTGTACCTCTTCGGCTCACTGATCGCGGCCGCCTCGTTCCTGACCCCGAACGGCGCCCCGGATTTCGGCTGGTTCATGTACCCGCCGCTCTCGGACGCGGTGCACACGCCCAATCCCGGCGCGGACATGGCCATCATGGGCCTCGCGCTCTCCGGCTTCGGCACGATCCTCGGTTCGGTCAACTTCATCACCACGATCATCTGCATGCGGGCGCCCGGCATGACGATGTTCCGGATGCCGATCTTCACCTGGACCGTGCTGCTGACCGGTGTGCTGGTCCTGCTCGCCTTCCCGGTGCTGGCCGCGGCCCTGCTGGCCCTGGAGGCGGACCGCAAGTTCGGCGCCCACATCTTCGACGCCGCCAACGGCGGCGCGTTGCTGTGGCAACACCTCTTCTGGTTCTTCGGCCATCCCGAGGTGTACATCATCGCCCTGCCGTTCTTCGGTATCATCTCCGAGGTCGTTCCGGTCTTCAGCCGCAAGCCGATCTTCGGCTATATCGGCCTGGTGGCGGCGACCATCGCGATCGCCGGTCTGTCCCTGACGGTGTGGGCCCACCATATGTACGTCACCGGTGCTGTGCTGTTGCCCTTCTTCTCCTTCATGACCTTCCTGATCGCGGTACCGACCGGTGTGAAGATCTTCAACTGGGTCGGCACGATGTGGAAGGGCTCGTTGTCCTTCGAGACCCCGCTGCTCTGGGCGGTCGGCTTTCTGGTCACTTTCACCTTCGGCGGTCTGACCGGCGTCATCCTGGCCTCGCCTCCCATGGATTTCCACGTCTCCGACTCGTACTTCGTCGTCGCCCATTTCCACTACGTCGTCTTCGGTACCGTGGTCTTCGCGATGTTCGCCGGATTCCACTTCTGGTGGCCGAAGTTCACCGGCAAGATGCTGGACGAGCGGCTCGGCAAGATCACCTTCTGGACGCTGTTCATCGGATTCCAGGGCACCTTCCTGGTCCAGCACTGGCTGGGGGCCGAGGGCATGCCGCGGCGGTACGCGGACTATCTCGCGGCCGACGGCTTCACGGCCCTGAACACCATCTCCACGATCAGTGCGTTCCTGCTGGGCATGTCGATCCTGCCGTTCCTCTACAACGTCTGGAAGACGGAGAAGTACGGAAAGAAGATCGAGGTCGACGATCCGTGGGGCTTCGGCCGCTCGCTTGAATGGGCCACTTCCTGCCCGCCGCCGCGCCACAACTTCCACACCCTGCCGAGGATCCGCTCCGAATCCCCGGCGTTCGATCTGCACCACCCCGAAATCGCCGAGACCGAGCACGGCGCAGCCCAGCTGCCGAGTGCGAGCGGCCCGGGGAAGGAACTGCGGTGAGCCGTCGCTCCCCTGACGACCGGATCCAGGGCGGGCTGAACCAGCTCGACGGCTACCTCTACTGGCAGGCCGAACTGGCCGAAGCGCGCAGGGAAGCCACGGCCTTCTGCGACAGGCTGTCCTGGCTCACCACCGGCGAGCGCCGCGACCTGGAGGAGGAGTACGCCCGCGCCCGCGTGGACATGGCCAAGGCGGCGACCCGCCGCATCGCCGGCCGGTGCATCGAACTGCGTGCCGAATACGAGGCCCGTTACCAGCGTCTGCGCCGGCGGACGCTCGCACTCACGCTCGGCACGGTGTCCTGTCTCCTGGTGGTGTGGGAACTGCTGCGCACGTGAGTCGTGCGTCGTGAGTCCGGATGAGTGAGCCCACATCTGGTCGCGGTCGTGGGCCGTCGTCATGCCGAAAGGTATGCAACTCGCACAGTTTCGCTCAGGTTCACTCATCGTACGATCGATGCTTCAACACTTCGTCCCAGGCCGGGCCACATTGTGCTCGGGTAATGGACGTTTAGTGCTCAGCGGAGGTCATGGATGGTCAGGCGTCGTGAATTGCTCGGAATGGTCGGCGCGACCGTCGGGGCGGGCGTGTTGGGGGCGGGTATGGCCGAGGCCGCGCCCCGGAGCGCGGAGAGCCGACACCGGCCCTCCTGCCGAACCCTCAAGGTGCTGCAGTTCAACATCTGGCTCGGTGGCAGCCAGGTTGCGGGTGGCCGGGCCGGCATCGCGGACACCATCGCCGCGGTCAAGCCGGACGTGGTGATGCTCAGCGAGTCGACTCCGGAGCGTGTCGCCAACATGCTGGCCGACCTCGCCGACCGCGGCCTCACCTACTTCGACAACGCGAACCCGACCGACCCGGCGGTGATATCGCGCTACCCGATCATCGAGCACAAGTCCTTCCCGTACTGGTCGAAGGCGGTCATCTCGGTCGACGGCACCGAGGTCGCGGCCTACTCCGGGCACCTGGAGTACCGCTACTACGCCAACTACCTGCCGCGCGGCTACGGCGGCGGCACGCCGGCACCCCTGGAGACGTCGGAGTACGGCTGGGACGAGATCCCGACCGGTCCCATCACCGACGTCGACCTGATCATGCGGCTCAACGAGGCGTCCGGGCGCACCGAGGTGACGAAGACGGTTCTGGCGGATGCCGCGGAGGAGCGCCGCCGCGGCCGGCTCACCGTGCTGGCCGGGGACTTCAACGAGCCGTCGCACCGGGACTGGACCCGCCGGACGCGCAACCTGTTCGACCACAACGGCACCGTCGTCGAGTGGACGACGACCAAGGCGATCGAGGACGCCGGATTCCGCGACAGCTACCGCGAGGTCTACCCCGACCCCGTTCGTACGCCGGGCTTCACGTGGCCGAGCGACAACCCGGGTGCCGAGCCCGGCCAGCTCACCTGGGCGCCGAAGGCCGACGAGCGGGACCGGATCGACTTCATCTTCTACCACCCGGACCGTCGGATCCGCCTTCTCGACAGCGTCGTCGTCGGCCCGTCCACCACGATCGTGCGCAACGAGCGGGTGGAGGAGTCCGGGCGGGAGAAGTTCCTGGAGCCGAGCTGGACCTGGCCGACCGACCACAAGGCCGTGCTCAGCACCTTCCGGGTGTCCACGCCCGACCGTCACCACCACTGATCAGCTTTCCCGGCTGCCGGCCGGCACGCGTCCGCGTGCCGGCCGGCAGCCCTGTTCGGTGGCGGTGACCAGGGCCGGGTCACTCCGGCCGGGGCCGGGTCAGTCGACGTCGGCGAGCGTGGTCCCCATCTTGGGGTCGTCGACCCAGCTCTGTGAGCCGACGCTCGCGATGGTCGAGCCGTAGGTGCCCCAGCGGGGCTTGTTGCCGAGGTCGTCCCAGGTGCGGACGTTCGAGCGGGAGGCGAGCAGCGAGCCGTCCAGGTAGATCTCGATCGAACCACCGGTGCCCGAACTGGTGGTGATCTTCATCTGGATGGCATGCCAGGAGCCCTCCTCCCAGTCGCGGCTGCCGATCGCGTTCCATGTTTCGCCCGGCGAGACGTACCAGGCTTTGAGCTGGTTGTCCTCGACCTTCATGATCACCGGGTAGTTCTGCTGGTTCTGGTCGTTGGTGCCGTTGGACTTCCACTGGAAGACCGTCTGGGCGTTGCCCGTCTTCGTCGCGAGCGACCAGCCGAACCACAGAGTCCGGTTGTTCTGCAGCTGCCCTTCGGCGCCGGCCAGACTGTGGCCCTCGCAGCGGTCGACGCCGGGCACCTTGTTGAACTCGAAGAAATTGCCGTGGCTGTCGCCCCAGGTGTGCACGCGGGAGACGCCGCCGTCGCAGAGGATCGCGGCGAAGACGCCGAGCCCCTTGTCCGCGTTGCCGTCCCACAGGACGGAGGCGCTCGCCGGGCTCGCGGTGACGAGGGTCAGGGCGGCGGCGACGGCGGCCGGGGGGAGCAGGTACCTGGCGCGGAGACCGCGTCGTTGCATTGTCTTCTCCTTGTGTGGGGGGAGGGATGGGGTGGCCGGTCGGGCGGAACCCCGTGGCCGGGGTCAGGCGAGGACGGCACGGCGACCTGAGGCAGGAGCCATGGGGGGGGGGAGCCGACCTTTCCTGTGCACGGCGGGGCTGCCGACCCAGCGCAGCCTGGGCGTCCGTATTCGGCACCGTCAAGACTCCATCCCGAAACGGTCAGTTATCGGTCGCACGGTGGCTGCGAGGAGGGTGTTGGGCGTCAGGTGGCTGTCGGGGAGGCGCCGCACGACTGCCGGATCACGAGCTTGGGGAGCCACTCGATGGTGGAGCGCTGGACCTCGGGGTCTTCGAGGCGGCGCAGCAGGAGTTTCACCGCGGTCTCGCCGACCGCGTGGTTGGCGGGGGAGACCGCGGTGAGGGGTGTGTCGGTCAGCCCGGCGAGCTCGTCGTTGTAGCAGACGAGCGCGAAGTCCCGGGGAATGTGGATCGCTTGGGCCAGCAGCCGCTGGAGCAGGTTCGTCGCGTCGATGTCGGTGTGCACGATCGCGGCCCGCACGCCTTCGGACCAGAGGAGCTCCAGCAGGAGGTCGGCGAGGCGCTCGAACGCGTCGAAGTACCCGATGTGGGGCTCGGTCAGGGTGATGTCGTCGTCGGAGAGGCCGAGCGCGTCCACCGCGGCGTGGTAACCGCGGCGGATATGGGGCCAGGTGTGCGTGCTCCGGGACAGCAGCGCGATCCGCTGGTGGCCGAGACCGGCCAGGTGGTGCACCGCGAGTGCGGCGCCCCCGGCGTGGTCCGACGCCACCCGGTCGAGGTCCGCCCCCGGCAGGCCCAGCGGTATCTGACGCTCCACCAGGACGGTGGGGACCCTCCCTTCCGCGAGCTGCGCGGCGTCCCTCTCGGTGGGACCGTCGATGGCCCAGCAGGGAGTCAGCAGTAGGCCGTCGGCACCGGCTGCGACCATGCTCCTGATCCGCGTCGCGTACTGGTCGGGGTGGTAGTCGGTGGTGCCGACCAGCAGGCGTGCGCCCGCCGCGGTGGCAGCCTCCCGGGCGCCGCGGATGACCGATCGGTAGAAGTAGTTGGCCGTCGGCACCACCATCCCGAGCACCGGGCCGCTGGGGGACGGGGTCGGCGCCTGGCGGGCGAGGCGAGCGTCGCGTGCGTTGAGCGGGGCGGTCGGCCAGGCCACCGAGCCGTGGAGCCTGCGGACGCGGCCCACGTCGGCGAGCGCGGTCACGTCACGGCGCGCGGTCTCCACCGAGATGCCGAGTGCGGCGGCGAGCTCGGTCACCCGCACGCTCTCCCGCTCCCGCACCAGCCGCAGGATCCGCGTGTGCCGATCCTCCACGCTCTCGCGCATGTCCGCCCTCTCGCCAGCGACCCACGGCCGGAGACCGGCGGATACCGGTCGAAGGGAGCGTAGCTCGAAGGCGGACCGTCCGACCGGCCGATGACCGAATGTTCGAACGGCATGGTCCGCGGGCGAGCCACCGCGAGCGGGTGCGGGCGGATCCTGTCGCCCTCTTGCCCTGTGGTCCAGACCACCGGAATACTCCTGCCCGCTTGACAGGAACACGTTCAAATAAAGGTCAACTCCCCCCACCAAGAGGAGACTTGAGTGAACAGCTCCATAGGCGGGCGCGCCGGTCTGGTCGCGGCGGCGGCCGGGCTCTCGGCCGTCACGGGCCTCGCCGCCCCGACCGCGAACGCAGCGGGCCCCACACCGCTGATGGCCTCGTTCCGGTCCGTGGACACGCTGCGAGCCCTTGAGGCGAGGCTCGGTGCCGACGACACGGCGGGCTACTACCGCGACGTGGCGACGAACCGGATGGTCGTCACCGTCACCGACGAGGCCGCAGCCGAGGAGGTGCGTGCAACCGCCGCCGTGGCCAGACTCGTCGAACGCAGTGGCGCCGAACTCGACGCGGCCAAGACCACCCTGGACAGGACCGTGCACATCGCCGGCACCACGTGGGGCATCGACCCCGTCACCAACCAGGTCCTCATCACTGCCGACAGCACCGTCAGAGGTGCCGGACTCGACGCGCTGAAGGCTGCCGCGGCCAAGATCGGCGACGCCGCGCGCATCGAGTACGAGAGCGGCGTGCTGAGCACCGACCAGTCCGGCGGCGAGTACATGGACAACGACGCCTCGGCCTGCTCCACCGGATTCAACGTCTCGGGCGGCGGCCACACCTACATCATCACCGCCGGACACTGCACCGACGGCGGCGGCATCTGGGAGACGTACTCCGGCTCACGGATCGGGCCCACCTCCCGCTCGGACTTCCCGACGAACGACTTCGGCGCCATCCAGTACGACAGCACGGTCACGCACCCCGGCGACGTCAACCTCTCCGGCACACACCGTGACATCACCTCCGCCGGAGACTCGTACGTCGGCCAGGCCATCGAGCGCAGCGGCTTCAAGACCGGCCGGCGCAGCGGCACGGTCACCGCGGTCAACGTCACGGTCAACTACTCCGCGGGGCCGGTCTACGGGATGGTCGCCAACAACTCATGCGCCGACCCGGGCGACAGCGGCGGCCCCTATCTGGCCGGAACCGTCGCGCTCGGCATCCACTCGGGCGGCAGCGGCACCTGCGCCAGCCCGGGCACCGAGTACTACCAGCCGGTGAAGGAAGCGCTGAGCGCGTACGGGCTCAGCGTGTACTGAGGCAGGCGGGTAGGCGGTAGGCGGTAGGCGGGCAGGCAGGCGGAGCCGGGGGCCGGCGGCCGGAGCGCTTCCGGCCGCCGACTTCCCCAGCGGCCTGGTCGCGGGGGCGACGGGGCCGCTGGGGGAAGGGCCGGCGAGGGGCCCTTCAGGCACCGCCGAAGGTCAGGCCGGTTCCCGTGAGATCGGCGCGGATCCCCTCGCTCTTCACGACGATGTCCCGCAGGCGTATGTCCCCGGGCATGCTCTTGGGCAGTTCGAACGAGAGCGACAGCCGGTCGGAGAGCTCCGGCGGCCTCATCTCCAGCAGGGCGCCGATGAGACGGGGGTCGATCCCCGCCCTCTCCAGCAGCCAGGGGTGATCGGCGACCAGGTCGACCAGGTTGACCCCGGTCAGCTGGTGGAGGAAGCGCGGTGAGCCCGTGAGCCGGCTCAGCTCCTTCTCGTCGCGCAGCGCCTGGTCGATCCGGGACCGGGGCATGCCCAGCTGCTCCACCACGGCGGGCAGGGCCAGCAACTCCTTGGCCCGCGCGGCTTCGTGGCTGATACGCGCGGCCGCTTCCGGATGCAGGTACAGCCCCGAACGGGCGGGATCCTTGCCGGGCCGGTAGGTGAACAGGCCGGGGACGTCGAGGCGTATGTCCTCCACCGTGGTGGAGACGGCGCGGTCGCTTCGCCGTTCGACGCGTGCCTCCGCCCGGACGCTCACGGTGCGGTCGGCCACGGGGAGCGATCCGGAGATGCGCACATCACCGGGTCCCGCGTTGGTGAACCTGATCTGGGAGGCGCCCAGTTCGCGGTTGAGGTCGTCGAACGAGAGCAGTACGTCACCGTCCATCCGCTCGACCACGGCGCCCTGGACGGCGGTCGGCAGATCGCCGACGATGCGGATGTCCTCGGCCCTCGCGTGCACTTCGGCCAGGGAGACCTTGTCGGCGGCCACGTCCGGCATGGTGAGATCGACCTGGTCGATGTTCTGCCCGACGACCTGGGTGACGAAGGGGAAGCCCGCGATGTCGACGTCCGGGCGGGCCCCGAGCCCGAGCGATTCCTGGATCTTGTCCTCGGCCTGCTCCTCCGCGTACATCACGGCCAGGCGGTCGCAGACGACGAGGAGAGTGGCCAGTAGCGCTGTGTGCACGGCGAGTCTCAGCACGCCGTGAAAGGAGACGAGGCGGCTGCCGCCCCGGCGGTCGGGCGGCGTCGGGGCCTCCGCCTCGTCCTCCCAGGGGAGATCGAGACCGGCAGGCCCCTCGCCCGCGCGACGGCCCGAAGGATCGTCGAAATCCTCTTCGGGGTCGGCCGGTTGTGCGAGCTCTGCGTACGGATCGTGTGGATGCGTTGTCACATGTGTGGCGGGTCGCATCGCCTCATCCCATCACGATCACCACCCTCGAACGCAAGTCCGGAGGTCGAGCGCGTCTCCCGGAGCCCTTCAGTTGTTGTGCCGGCACGCCATCGACGAACGGGGGACGCCGCCTCCGCCCCGGTGAGGCTCTGCCTGCTCGCCCTGGAGCGCACGGCCGACGGCTCGCGCGCGGGTTCGCGGGTTCGCGGTTCGTGGTTTCGCGGGGGAGCGGGGGAGGGGCCTCGCGGAGGCTGCGGCCGCGGTGCGGATGGTGAGCGAGTTTCCCCATGTCCTCTCGCTGGTAAGCGATTTCTGCGGCGGCTACGGTTGCGCGGCTTCGGTCGCTGCTCCTCCTCACGAGAGGTTCACCGCCATGACACACCGGCTCTCCCGTGCCCTGCGAAGACTCGCTTCCGGACTGGGGGCGCTCGTACTCGCCGGGGCCGCCACGGTGGCGCTGGCCTCGCCCGCGTCCGCCGCGGGCGACGCCCCGGGTTCGTACACGCACTACAGCTGGAGCGGGGTGAGCGGGCTCTCCGACGTCACCTTCCGTACCACCGTCGACCAGGACCCGGGGTACACCGCCAATATCTTCTGGAGCCATCAGTTCGGATTCACCCAGGGCAACGGCGCGTACACCGGCATGCAGTCCAACGGTGGCCAGCAGCGGACGTTCCTGTTCTCGCTCTGGGACGCCACGGAGGCCAAGCTCGGCTCCGCCGGAAGCTACTGCCTCGACTTCGGCGGCGAGGGTGTCGGCAAGAGCTGTCGGATGCGGCACGACTGGGCGCAGGGGCACACGTACGCGTTCCGCGTGGCACACGAGGGCGACCGGTGGTTCGGTGTGACCGTGACCGACGAGACCACCGGCGCCTCCTTGAAGCTCGGGTCCATCAGGGCGGGTTCGACGCAGATCGCGACGGGCGGCATGGTGGACTGGACCGAGTACTTCGAGTTCGGCGACCCCCAGTTGACGTGTTACGACCAGCCATACTCGCGGGCCACGTTCGGGCTGCCGAAGGGCAACGGCGGCGCGGTGACGGCCGCGGTCTCCTCGACGAGCCCGAGCAGTTCGTGCCAGAGCATGACCCGTATCGACGTCACGAGCGGCGGGAGCGTCCAGACGAACGGGATCGGGCAGTCCGTGCGTGGGTCGATCAAGGGCGTGGGCGGCAAGTGCGCGGACGCGGAGGGCGGCAACACCAGTGGTGCGGCCGTGATCCTCTACACCTGCTCGCCGGGCCTCGCCCAGCGGAACCAGGCGTGGGTGCTGGGGGGCGACGGAGCCGTGCACATGATCAGCGGGCTCTGCCTGGACATCGAGGGCGGCGGCACGGCCGCGGGCACGCCCGTGGAGGTCTACGACTGCCACGGCGGCGCCAACCAGCAGTGGCGCCACCAGGGCGGGACGCTGCGGAACCCGGCGTCGGGGCGGTGCCTTGAGCCCGTCGGCGGCGCGTCGGCCAACGGGACGCGGCTGCAGATCGCCGACTGCACGGGCGCGGCCGCTCAGCAGTGGCAGGTGCCGGTCACTCCGGCGTAGCTCCTCATCGCCGGGGGTGCGGTCGGCCAGGACCGCACCCCCGGCACAACCGCATCCGCGACCCGCGACTCGCGACCCGCGCCCCGTGACCCGCGACCCGCGACCCGCGGCCGCGCCGACCCCGCGGCCGGACCCCTGCCCCTGGGCTCGCCGAGCGATCGAAACGATCAATTGTGCCAAGGAACTTGACCCTCCGTCACCCCCGTCCGTAACTTCCCTCTGCCCCTCTCCTGGCACGCGTCGACTTCACCCCGAGGAGCCCGCACGTGAGACGGCTGGTGTACGTGATCGTCATGCTCCTGACCGCCTCCGCCCTCGCGCTCGCCACCCCGGCAGCCGCCACCCCGGCAGCCGCCGCCCCCGCGGCCGGCGCGTACTACGTGGACTGCTCGGCGGCGGCCGACGGCACGGGCAGCAGCGCCTCGCCCTGGAACAGCCTCGGCTCCGTCAACGCCCACACCTTCGCCCCCGGTGACCAGCTCCTCTTCAGGCGCGGCGCCACCTGCACCGGGCAGTTGAAGCCGACGGGTTCCGGCAGCGCGGGAGCCCCGGTCACGGTCGGGGCGTACGGCAGCGGCGGCGCGAGGCCGGTGATCGCCGGGCTGGGGCAGGTCTACGCGGCGGTGCACCTGTACAACGTGGAGCACTGGGAGGTCCGCGACCTGGAGGTCACCAACACCAGTGCCACCAAGGCCGAGCGCAACGGTGTCCTCGTCGAGCTGGAGGACTTCGGTACCGGCCACCACTATGTGCTCTCAGGCCTCTACGTGCACGACGTCTCCGGTGACGACTCCAAGCGCTCCAACGGCATCCAGATACGGGTCTCCGGCACCGCGGTGCCCACCCGGTTCGACGACGTGCTCGTCGAGAACAACGAGATCCACCGGGTCGACCGCGAGGGCCTGACCACGGCCTCCAGCCAGATGTGCCGCGCCGTCTACGGCACCGGCGACGGCTGCGGCTCCACCCGCAACTGGCTCGCCTCCACCAACGTCGTCTTCCGCGGCAACCTCGTCCACGACATCGGCGGCGACGGCATCGTGCTGCGCGTCACCCACCGCGGCCTGGTCGAGCGCAACACCGCGTACGACATCTGGATGCGCTCGGCGGGCAACAACGCGGGCATCTGGACGATCAACAGCGACTACCCCGTCATCCAGTACAACGAGGTCTCCAGGGTCCGCCGCCCCGGCGGCAACGACGGGATGGCCTTCGACGCCGACTTCGGCGTGCAGAACGCGCTCTTCCAGTACAACTACAGCCATGACAACGAGGGCGGCTTCATGCTGCTCTGCGGGAAGTGCGGGGCGGGCTCCAAGTCCACCGGAACCGTCGTGCGCTACAACGTGAGCGTCAACGACCGCTCCCGCGTGCTGCTCGCGGCGGGCGAGGACGGGGCCCACTTCCACAACAACACCTTCTTCCTCCCCTCCGGCTCGACATCGAAGATCATCGAGCAGACCATCGCCGGGACGAAGGTGGCCTGGTCCAACAACATCTTCGCCAACTACGGCACCGGCGGCTTCGGTTACACCGCGGCCGACCACAGCTGGCAGCACAACGTCTTCCACGGCCACCACGCGTCCAACGAGCCCGCAGACCCCGGAAAGATCACCGCCGATCCGCTGCTGGCCGCCCCCGCCACCGGCGACGTCCACCTCGCCGCAGGCTCCCCGGCCCGCAAGTCGGGCGTGCGTGTCGCGGGCAACGGCGGCAAGGACTACTACGGCGGCGGCCTCCCGCAGCAGTGCCGCCCGGACGTCGGCGCCCACCAGGCCGAGGTCTTCCACGACGGCAGCTGCGCCCACCCGAACCTGCTCGCCAACCCCGGCTTCGAGACCGCCGCGCTCACCCCCTGGACCGCCTACAACTCGGCCTCGGCCGCCACCGGCAGCGCACGCAGCGGCGGCTACTCCGCCCGCGTCGGGCCGGCGCCCGCCTCCGTGGAGCAGGTCGTCGCCGTCCAGCCGAACACCACGTACGTGCTGGCCGGCTGGACCAAGGTGTCCGGCGCGGGCAACGAGGTGGCGCTCGGCGTCAAGAACCACGGCAACCCGGAACAGCGCGCCCCCTCCACCACCGACACCGCCTACCAGCCCAGCAGCGTCACCTTCACCACGGGCCCGACGGCGACGACCGCGACGGTCTACTGCTACCTCCGCGAGGGCATCGGCGCGGCCCACTGCGACGACCTCCACCTGGGTACGGACTGACGACCGCATCTCGACGACCCGCCCGGCCGGGCGACCCCGACCGGCCGACCCCGACCGGGCGGGCCGGTGAGCGTCCCGCCACGCAGCGGCCGGTCGGCTCGCCCACCATGCGGTGAAATGCTCTGGTTATGGCGGAATCAGCGCCTATATGTAATCGGGTACCCATCCCGGGGCGGGGCGGGCGGTCCGCCGCGTAGGGCTCGTGTTCGGCGCGGCCTTGTATGGGGTTGGCAGAGCATGGAAGAAAGCGCGCGGCGCGGCGTTGCGCCGTGGCCGGAGCTGGTGGCCTGGCTCACCGGGCGGACCACGGGCGCCGAAGCGGCGGACGGATGCCCCTCGGTGCTCCCCTCGGTGCTCCCCGCGGTGAAGGAGGTGCCTGCCGGCGGGAGCGGCAGAGCCGCGGCGGTGCCACACGCGGCGGAAGCGGCGTCCCGGTGCGGTGCGCCGGCTGCGCCCCGGCGGCCCAGTTGAGGAGGTCAGCCATGCCGGACCGGGACACGGGCAGTCGGCAGATGATGCGTGCGCTGCTGCTGGCCGGCCATCTGATGCCGGACGAGAACCTGACGTCCCTCGTCGCCGGGCATGCCGCCGTGGCGGGACTGCACGACGTGGCGATCTGGCTCTGCGATGTCCAGCAGAGTGTCCTGCGCCGGCTTCCCGGTCCGGACCCCGGTCCGGATCCCGCTCCGGGCGGCTCCGGTACGGAGCTGCCCGTGGACGGCACCCTGGCGGGCCGGGCCTTCCAGTACGGTCGGATCCTGTCCGCTCCCGGATCGGACGGCAAGGGTTTCCGCTGGTGGGTGCCGCTGCTGGACGGCAGCGAGCGGCTGGGCGTGCTCGCCGTCAGGACCGAGGCGGACGACGCCCACACCGTGGAGGACATGGAGTGCCTGGCGGCCCTGGTGGCCGTGGTCCTCGTGAGCAGGGGGGACCACAGCGACTTCCTCGCCCGGCTCGTGCGCACCCGGCGGATGACCGCGGCGGCCGAGATGCAGTGGCAGCTGATGCCACCGCGCGCGTACGCCGACGACCACGTGGTGATCGGGGCCGTGATGGAACCGGCCTACGAAGTCGCCGGGGACGCGTACGACTACGCGACCGACCGGGGAAAGGTGCGCCTGGCGATCTTCGACGCGATGGGCCACGACACCGCGGCGGGCCTGACGGCCAACCTGGCGGTGGCGTCCTGCCGCAACCAGCGCCGCCAAGGCGTGGGGTTGCCGGACATCGGACCGGGCATCGAGCGTGTGCTGCTGGAGCAGTTCCACCGGGATGCCTACGTCACCGCCGTCCTGGCCGATCTCGACGCCCGCACCGGGATGCTGCGGTGGATCAGCCACGGCCACCACCCGCCCGTCGTCATCCGCGGCGGCCGCTGGATCACTTACCTCCACTGCTCTCCGGGCCACCCGCTCGGCACGGACCTGGGCCTGAGCGCAGCCGTGTGCCACGAGCAGCTCGAACCCGGCGACCGGGTCGTGCTCTACACCGACGGCATCACCGAAGCCCGCAACCCCGGTGGACAGGAGTTCGGCCTCCATGGCTTCCTCGACTTCCTGATGCGGCACCACGCCGACGCCCTGCCCGTCCCGGAGACGATGCGCCGGCTGATCCGCAGCATCCTCGGCCACCACCACGGCACCCTCCGCGACGACGCCACCGTCCTGCTCCTGGAATGGCACGGCCCCACTCCCTATCCCCCCGGACAGGCCGCAGCCCTGCTCGGCATCCCGAAGGAGACCCGGCCGCCGCGCCTTGCGGCTGGTGGCCCGGGGCGCGCCGGGCAGCGCGCCTGACGACCACCCGTCGCGTGAGTGCGGCCGGGCCGTGACGGACCGAGGGGGCCGCTGCCCGTCTCAGTGCACCTTGGCAAGATCCTCGGCGATGGTGCGAAGCAGGGTCTCGCCGCAGTCGGCGGAGGTGTCCGCAGCCCAGCGGATGTAGCCGTCGGGGCGGACGAGCAGGGCAGCGGCCCCCAGATCGTCGGCGCACGTGGCGCGGACGAGGTCGACCCGCGGGGGGAGCCGGAGGCCGGCGGGGACGACACCGGCCAGATCGAGCAGGACGGCGTGCCCGGCGCGGAACAGCCTCGACAGCCGGGTGGGGCCTCCATCGGTGACCAGGTCGGCGTCCGGCATGCGCTGCCCGGTGAGCGGATGACCGCCGGACGGGGGGTGGCGCAGGGAGAGGCCGGAGATGAGTCCCGCGATGTGGCGGTTGGCGTCGGGCAGTCGCAGCAGGTCGATGAAGATGTCGCGCAGGGCGGCCACGTCCTTGCTCGGGTGCGGGTCTGCAAGGACCCGCTGCGCGGAGGTGTGGTGCAGGACCTGGGCTGCGACCGGATGGCGTTCGGCGTGGTAGCTGTCCAGGAGGCCGCTCGGCGCCCGGCCCTGGACGGCCGCGGCCAGTTTCCAGCCGAGGTTGAACGCGTCCTGGATGCCGAGGTTGAGACCCTGGCCGCCCAGCGGCGGGTGGATGTGCGCGGCGTCGCCCGCGAACAGGACCCGGCCCGTGCGGTAGCGCTCCAGTTGGCGGGTGGCGTCGGTGAACCGCGAGGAGTTGTCCACGGCGGCGAGGGTGGTCTCATGGCCGTACACGGCCTGGAGCGCGGTGGTGATCTCTTCGTCGCCGATCGGGCTGTCCCCGGTGGCGTCCGCCTGGTCCGTCCCGTGCGCCGTGCGTCCGAAGGTGAACCGGTACCGGTCGCCGCCGAGAGGGGCCAGCACGGCCCAGTAGCCGCCTGCTTGACGGGTCAGGGCGCTCATGTGCCCCATCTGGTGCGGCACCAGCGACGACACGGCGGACAGGCGGATGTCCGCCAGCACCGCCCGATGGGTCCCGGGCCTGCCGGGAAACGGCAGTCCGAGCAGTTTGCGCACCGTGCTGTGGCCGCCGTCGCAGGCCGCCAGGTAGCGTGCCCGCGCCCGCAGCCCGTCGGCGGTCACGACCACACCGTCGTCGTCGGACCCGACGCCTGAGACGGCCGTTCCGTGCAGAACCCGCGCGCCGGGCGGCGACCGCCCGCTCTTCGAGCACTTCCTCGATCTCCCATTGAGGGATCGCGATCGGGAAAGGGTGCCTGGTCCGCCAGGGTGTGCAGTCCAAGGGCACGGGCAGCGCCGCGAAGTGCCCGCCGACCGGATCACGCGACGCGGCCCGGTGCAGCAGCGGATCCAGCAGTCCGCGCGATTCCAGCAGCTCGGCGGTACGGGGCTGGATCGCGCCGCCCTTCGCCTGCTCGATGCGCCGCGGCAGCTTCTCCAGTACGAGCGTCTCGACCCCGGCCAGAGCCAGTTCGTACGCCAGCATCAGTCCGGTCGGGCCGGCGCCCGCGATGACGACCTCGGTCGTGGTCTCCGTCAACACCTTCACTCCGTCTCGTTTCTCGCCTCGGAGTAAATGTATACCAGGTGCAGAAATAGCCCCGGGAGAGCTTCCTGCTACGGTGTGTGCCGTGGACGAAGGCAAGCCAGGGCTGCGGGAGCGGAAGAAGCAGCGGACCCACGCGGCGATCTCCGATGCGGCGATCACGCTGTTCCTCGAACACGGCTTCAACCAGGTCTCGGTGGCCCAGGTGGCCGAGGCGGCCGAAGTGTCCAAACGCACGCTCTTCGCCTACTTCCCCACGAAGGAAGACCTCGTGGTGCACCGCCTCGCCGACCACGAGACCGAGATCGCGCGCGTCGTACGGGCCCGCCCGGCCGGTACCGACCCGCTGGCCGCGGTGCGCGAGCACTTCCTCGAAGGGCTGCGCGAGCGGGACCCGATCACCGGGCTCAACGACCACCCCCAGGTGCGCAGGGTCCACCGGATGATCCTCGACGCGCCCTCACTGGTGGCCCGGATGGAGCGGTTCAAGGCCGGCGCCGAACGAGCGCTCGCCCAGGCACTGCAGGAGACGGCGGACGCTCCGGAACTCACGGCGCGGTTGGCCGCCGTCCAGATCGTCGCGGTCCACTGGGCGCTGGCACAGGACAACGCCGAACGCCTGGCGTACGGCGAACCGGCCGGCACCCGCTATCCGGGTGCGGTGACCGATGCGGAACACGCGTTCACACTGCTGGAGAACGGACTGGGGCAGCTGACCGCGCAGCGATGACTCCAGGCTCCCGGGCACCGGGCACCGGGCACCGGGTACCGGGCACTGGGTACCGGGCACTGGGTACCGGGCACTGGGTACCGGGCGTCCGCGTCGCGCGGCGCCCGGCCCGCCTCGGGTGGCCGACCATCTGCGTCGGAGCAGAATGGGAGGTGTCTCCGGGGTCTTCCCCGGAGTTCGGACGGCACGGGCCGCGGGCCGGCGGAAGGTGCACGGCATGGGCCGCATGCGCGAGATCGCGGTGGTCGGGGGCGGCGGGGGAGCGGTGTGTCTGCTGGAAGCGCTGTCCCGGACCTCAGGTCCGCCGAGCGCTGTCACCGTCTTCGAGCCGTCCGACCGGCTGTGGCGCGGCCGCCCCTATCAGCGGGATTCCGACTGCATTCTGGTGAACCTCCCCTCGCGCGCCATGTCGGTCCGCGCCGAGGACCGCGAGCACTTCGACCGCTGGCTGTCGAGCGGCCACCGGCGACAGACCGGTGAGACCGTGCAGGCCGACGCCTTCAACGCCGCGGCCTTCCCTCCCCGGGCGCTGTTCGGCGACTATCTGGAGTCGGTGGCGGACCACAGCGTGGGTCGGCTCAGGGGCCGTGGCTGGAGGGTCCGCCTCGTACGGGAACGCGTCGTTCAGGCCGCTCCGGGGGCCGGGGGCGCCACGCTGACGACGGAGTGCGGCACACAGCACCATGCCGACCGGGTCGTCCTGTGCATGGGAGCAGGCGCGCCGTACGACGGATTCCGGCTGCACGGAACGGGACCGGGATTCATCCCCGACCCCTACCCGGTGTCGAAATCCCTCGCCGGCATCGACCCGCACGACAGCGTCGCCGTCCTCGGCACGGGACTGACCGCCGCGGACGTGGTCCTCTCCCTGCACGCCGGCGGACATCAAGGCCCCGTCTTCCTGCTGTCCCGGCACGGGGTGCTGCCCGCGGTCCGCCAGCAGCCGATCGCGCACACCATGCGCCACTTCACCCCCGACCGCTTCCACGACCTGAGCCGTGCGGGTCAGGTCGGCTTCACCGATGTCGTCCAGGTGCTGCACGACGAACTCGCGTCCGCCGGTCAGCACCCGGCCGAGCTCGAGACCGAGTTCGCCCTGCTCCACGAGGACCCCGCGCGCCGACTGCGGCGACAACTGGACCTGGTCCACTCGCAGAGCCTCGCCCTGCGCATCCTGCAGCACACCCTGCCCGTCGCCGTCGACGTCTGGCCGCTGATGCCGCACCGGGACCGCAGCGAACTCCTGCGGAACCACTATCGCGCCATCCACTCCCTGTGCTGCCCGATGCCGCCCACCACCGCCGCCCGCCTCCTCGCGATGAGCGAAGCCGGCCAACTCCACATCATGGGAGGGCTGTACGACGTCGGCCGCGCCCGCCGGGGATTCACCGCCGCCACGGACAGCCGACAGATCCACGCCGACACGGTGGTCAACGCCGCCTCCGTCGCGCCGCACCGCGTACCCGCCGCGGCCGCGCCCCTGGTGGAGTCCCTGATCACGGCATCCGCGGCGTCGGCGCACCCGCACGGTGGACTCCGTGTGGAGCGCCAGACCAGCCGGCTCGTCGCCAACGGCGGGACGCAGGAGTGCTTTTACGCCCTCGGTGACGTGACCTTCGGCGCCTTGTTCATCACCGCGGCGATGCCCGTCATCGTGAAGCTGGCCCAGGAGATCTCCCGCGAGGTGACCGGGCCGTGACTCACGAGTCGATGGGGCGCGGCAGCGGCGCCCCGTCGACATACAGGTCGACGTGCTCGTTGTAGAACGCGACCATGCCCGCAATGCCGTTGGCGTGGACCGTCGGGAAGTCGTACGCCCAGGCGATGTCCTCGCGGGTGGCGACGTCGCCGTCGAACGACCAGTAGCCGCTCGTCGTCCCCTTGTACGGGCAGCGGGTCACCGTGTCGGAGCGGCGCAGCCGGGGCCAGTGGACGTGCATGCGGTCGAGGTAGTAGCGGGTCGGCAGGCCGGTCTCGAACAGCTTCACGCAGGACGGCGCGTCCGCCAGCACGATCCCGTCCAACTCCACGCGGACACTGCTGGAGGAGCGCAGCGCGTCCACCCGGGAGTAGGGACTTCTGGGGTGGACGAAGACCGGCTCGTCCTCCTCGAACCACGAGTCCAGCGCCTCCCATGCGAAACGGACGGTGCCGAGCAGATGCTCCGGAGCGCCCTCGCCCCAGACCCACGCCGCACCCTCGCGCACCTCGGATCCGACCCGCAGGGTGTGGCGCCGCGCAGGCCCGGCGCCCCGTGGTTCGACGTGGTCCTCGTCGGTCAGCGCACCCTCGACCATGTCCTCGACCGGGATGCTGAACTGGGGATACGGGGGCCACTCCCACACGTACAGGGCACGTCGGGTGTCGAACACGACACGCCCGCCGATCAGCCCCCGGATGCGCCGCGGTACCGGCTCGACATGTCCGACCGGGACGATCAGGCTCGGGTACAGCACGCTCTCGTCCGCCATGGACGGTCACCTCGGTTCACTCGTTCCATGTGCGCCCTTGCGCCTCTGCGCCCTTGCGCCCGGGCAACTGCGCCCGGGCAACTTCGGCGTCCGTGACAACGGCACCTCTGCCCGGAACCGGGACTCTGGGCATGTGTCTGAAATGCTATCGATCGCCGAGATCGACCGGTGAACGGCCTGCCCCCACGAGAAGGAGAACGGTCATGCCCGTCGTGCGCGGAACCTCCGTGGACATCCCCACCCAGGACGGCACCGCCGACGCCTACCTGGCCCACCCCGGCGACAGCGCCCCGCACCCCGCGGTCCTGCTCTACATGGACGCGTTCGGGCTGCGCCCCCAACTGCGGAGGATGGCGGACCGCCTTGCCTCGGCCGGCTACACCGTCCTGGTCCCCAATGTGTTCTACCGCCACGGCAGGGCCCCCGTGGTCGAGCTGCCCGACGTCATCGACCCGGTCCGGCGCCCGGAGATCTTCGCGGCTCTCGGCCCCGTCATGCAGGCCCTCACGCCCGAGTCGGCCATGCGCGACGCGGGGGTGTACCTCTCCTGTCTCGCCGCCTCACCCCTGGCCGACGACGGGCCGGTCGGCCTCACCGGCTATTGCATGGGCGCCGTCCTGGCACTGCGCACCGCCGGAACCTATCCGGAGCGGGTCGCGGCCGCGGCCTGCTTCCACGGCGGGCGCCTGGCCACCGACGCCGCGGACAGTCCGCACCTGCTCGCCGACCGCATCACGGCGGAGCTGTACTTCGCGCACGCGGACCAGGACCCGTCCATGACCGAGGACCAGATCGCCCTCCTCGAAAGCACCCTCACCGCGGCGGGCGTCACGTATCGCAGCGAGGTCTACCACGGCGCGCACCACGGCTTCACCCAGGCGGACACCGCCGCCCACGACGCCCAGGCGGAGGAACGCCACTGGCAGGCGCTGCTGGCCCTGCTGAGCCGCACGCTCCGACCGGGCTGATACGGCGCACCGCGTGACCCGACGAGGGGCGCTTCACGGATCGGCCGGGACGGGCCCTTCTTCAGACAGCCCGCACCACGCCCCGGCGCGCATGCGGTCACTGCCCCGGACTGCCCCGGCCCGACCCGGCTCGCCACGGGGCCGCGCCGAAGAGCGCGGGAACGTACCAGCGTGGCCCCTCAGCGAGTCCGGCGGGCGTGGAGACGGGCGGCCTGGCGCGTCAGATGGTCCCGCTCGGCGAGGTTGGGTGCCTTCCGGGCCGCCTCCGCGTACAGCCGCGCCGCCGTCGCCGGATCGCCGTCGCGCTCGTGGAGGTACGCCGCCACCGCGGCGTGACGGGGCAGCGCGTCGTTCACCGCCGCGAGCGCCGCCAGGCCGGCGCGCGGCCCGTCGGCCTCGCCGACGGCCACCGCACGGTTGAGCCGGACGACCGGGCTGTCCGTCAGACGCGCCAACTCGTCGTACCACTCGACGATCTGCACCCAGTCGGTCTCCTCCGCCGTGAGCGCGTCGGCATGGAGCGCCGCGATGGCGGCCTGGGCCTGGAACTCGCCCAGCCGGTCGCGGGCGAGGGCGGCCTGCAGGATCTCGACGCCCTCGGCGATCGACTCCGTGTCCCACCGGCCGCGGTCCTGCTCGGCGAGCGGCACCAGGCTGCCGTCGGGCGCGGTCCTGGCGGCGCGCCGGGCGTGGTGGAGCAGCATGAGCGCGAGCAGGCCCGCCACCTCGGGGTGGTCGATCGAGGCCGCGAGCTGCCGGGTGAGCCGGATGGCCTCGGCGGAGAGGTCGATGTCGCCGGAGTAGCCCTCGTTGAAGACCAGGTAGAGGACGCGCAGCACGGTGGAGACGTCGCCGGGCCGGTCGAACCGCACGCCGGAGACGGTGCGCTTGGCCCGGCTGATGCGCTGCGCCATGGTCGCCTCGGGCACCAGGTATGCCTGGGCGATCTGGCGGGTGGTCAGCCCGCCCACGGCGCGCAGCGTGAGCGCGACCGCGGACGACGGCGTCAGCGACGGGTGGGCGCACAGGAAGTAGAGCTGGAGCGTGTCGTCCACCGCGGGCGCGGGCCCGGGCGCCGGCTCCTCGTCGACGAGGTCCTCACGCCGGCGGCGTGAGGCGTCCGACCGGGCCGCGTCGAGGAACTTGCGCCAGGCCACGGTGGTCAGCCAGCCCTTCGGGTCCCGCGGCGGGTCGGCCGGCCAGACGCGGACGGCCTCGACCAGGGCGTCCTGCACGGCGTCCTCGGCCGCCGCGAAGTCGGCTCCGCGGCGGACGAGGACCCCGAGCACGCTCGGCGTGAGGCTCCGGAGCAGAAGCTCGTTCACCGCAGAGGTCATCGGTGCGGGCACTCCGTGACGGTGGGCGACGCGGCCAGGAACGGGCGCACCTCGAGCCACTCGTGGATCGGCTTCCCGCCCGCCCCGGGGGCGGCCGACAGCTCCCCGGCCAGCTCGACCGCGCGCTCGTAGCTGTCGACGTCGATCACCATCCAGCCGGCGATGAGGTCCTTGGTCTCGGCGAACGGGCCGTCGGTGACCGGCGGGCGCCCCTCGCCGTCGTACCGGACGAACGTCCCCTCGGGGGCGAGCGCCTGACCGTCGACGAACTCACCGGTCCCCTCAAGCCGGGCCGCGAAGTCGTGCATGTACTGCACGTGGGCCGAGATCTCCTCCGGCGTCCACCGGTCCATGGGCACGTCGTTGACCGCGGCCGGGGCGCCGCGGTAGTGCTTGAGCAGCAGGTACTTGGCCATCGTCGTTCTCCTCGGTGCTGGTGCGACCCCCATTGTGGTCGCGTTCACTGCGGGGACGGAGCCGGTCACGGGTTCTCGACATCGCCGTCCGGAACTTCCTGCCGGAATCCGTGGACAGGCTGCCGCAGCGCACGGCGACGGCGCTGAGCGCCTGCTGATGGCGGCGCGCTGCTGCGTCCGATCGGCTCGTTCCCGGGCCACGCCGACGCTGCTGGAGACAGCCTCACACGGGGCGGCCGACGGGCCGCGATACCGTCCGACAGTGGCTGACACGGTTTCGAGAGGCGACGTCATCGCGTTTCGTCTGGGCGCCCATCACCTCACCGAACGGTCGAGCGCGGACGGGCTGCTCGACGCGGCCGGCCGATGCGGGGTCCAGAACAGCCCGCCCGGTTCGGCGCTGCTCGCCCTGCACGCCAGGGTGCGCGACGTTACGCAGCAACGGGTGGCCGACTCAGTCGCCGAGGAGAAGAGCCTGCTGCAGAGCTGGTGCATGCGCGGCTCGCCGTTCTACTTCCCGGCCTCGGACGCACCGGTGTTCACCACCGGCGTGCTCCCGCCCACCGAGGAGGCGCTGCGCCACTTCATTCCCGGCGTGGAGCCGGCGTTGGAGGAGCTCGGTATCAGCCTGATCGAGGCGGTCGAGCTGACCGGCGCCGAGATCGGCGGCGTGCTCTCCGGGCGCCGGCTCGCCATCAACGAACTGGGCGCGGAGGTCGCCGAGCGGATTGCCCGCACCCTGCCGAAGAGACGACGCGGCATCTGGGAAGAAGAAGGCCCCTACGCCCCGGGCCAGCCGCTCGGCGAGGGGGTCGTGCACTTCTGCATCCGCATCCTCTCGCTGCAACGCGTCGTCTGCTTCGCGCCCCGCGCCGGGAACGAGGCACCGTTCGTCCTGGTCGACGAGTGGCTCGGGCAACCGATCCCGCACATCGATCCCGACCTCGCCCGCGCCGAACTGCTCCGCCGCTATCTGCGCTGCTACGGACCGTCGACGCGGGGACACTTCGCTGCGTGGGCGGGGATCCATGCCCGTGACACCGACCCCTGGTGGAGCCCGGTCGAGGACGAGCTGACACAGGTCGAGTTCGGCGGCACGTCGTGGATCCTCGCCGAGGACCTCGACGCACTGCGGACGGCACCGATGCCGAAGGGGGTGCGCCTGCTCCCGCCACGCGACCCGTACACCCAGATGCGGGACCGCGAGACGATCGTCGACCACCGGTACCACCGGGACATCTGGAAGACGGTCGGCGAACCCGGCACGGTCCTCACGGGCGGCAGAATCACCGGCACGTGGCGTCCTCGCAAGAGCGGGCGGAAACTGACCATCACCGTCACGACGTTCGGCCGACTGCCGGAGCGGGACAGGAAGTTGCTGCGGAACGAGGCCGAGCAGGTCGCACCGTTGCGAGGCGCGTCGTCCGTGGACGTCGAGTTCGACTCCGGCTGAGCCTCCTGATCCTCCGCGCCACGAACGGCCCATGTTCACGCCTGCCATGCCCTCCGCGCCGTTCGTGTGTCGACGCGTGGGCCCGCTGGCCGTCCTCATGCCGGCGACCGGCCGTGACCTGCACGGACGGCCTGACGATCCGGACTTGCAGCTGCCGTGTCAGAGCCCGGCGACCTTCGCGCTCGCCGACAGTTCGTAGACCAGGGTGACCGTACGACTGCTGCCGGGCGGGAGGGCGACGCTCCAGCTGGCGATGCCTTCGGCGTCGACCGTGTCGGGCGCCGGCGAGCAGGCTTCCTCGCGCAGGCGTACCTGCACCGCCGAGACCTCGGAGACCGGGATCCGCTCGCGGAGCACGACCGCCCGATCGCCATGCTCCCCGGGAGCGGAGAACCGGGACAGGTGCAGCCGGACCGTGCGGGTGACCAGAGTCCGCTGGGTGATTCCGGAAGTGTCGCGGGTCTCCTCGGACTCCCTGACCACCCGGTGGTCGTCCGCGCTGCCGAAGGCCAGCTCGGCGGGGGCGCCGGGGGCGGTGAAGTCCAGCGTTCCACGGCCGGTGAAGCCGCTGTCGCGGACCAGGTCCACGGGCCCGGCGAGCAGCGCGTGGCCGGACCGGTTATGGAACCGCACCACCTGGGTGACCAGTGGGGACAGCTCGGGCGAGCAGGCGTACTCGCTGCTCGCGGCCGTGGTGAAGACGGAGACGGGCACCCGGTGCGCACGGCCGTCGCCTGCCACGGACACCGGAGCCGGGGACTTCAGTACGCGTACTTCGCCGCCGTCGTCCACGCCCGGCAGGGCGGGCACCGAGAGGCCCGGGGACGGGCCGAGGTCCCCGATGTCCTCCTCGCGCAGCTCGACGCCGACCGTGCGGCGCTCCGCGGCCGAGCGGTCCTCCAGCGTCAGCCGGTCCTCGCCCAGCCGCGGGGGATCGGTGGCGAGCGCCGACCGTGCCGTCGACAACGTCAGCCGTACGTCCGACCAGTCCTCGCCGGTGCGCTGCCAGACCATGGCGTCGGTCTCCAGCGTCAGGGAGCCCCCGTCGAGTACGGCCCGGTAGGCGGGCCGCCACAGCGCACACGCGGTGAGGTGGCTGAGCCGCAGCCGGGCCGGCCCGGCTGCCGTGGACTCCACGGTCAGCTCGATGTGGCCGACCAGCTCCGCGGGCTCCTCCTCGGTGAGGTCCAGCGTCCGCCGTCCCTCCGCGAGCTCGCCTGCGACGGCGGTCAACCGGACCTCCACCGTGCGGAGTTCCTCGCTGTGCGTGTCACGCCCGCTGTCCACCCGGTCCAGTTCGCGTGCCCAGCGCTCCGGCTCCGTCTCGCCGAACCCGGCGCCCTCGCCGATCTCCCGCAGCAGATCGGCGCCGAGCCGGCCGAGCAGGTCGAGGCGGGCCCGGAGACGGTCGCGCCGCTGCCCGAGGGCGAGCCGCTCCTCTTCGAGGGCGTGCAGGCGGTGGCGCAGCGCCGAGTCGTCGTCGCCGGGCGGCAGCGGGCCCCGCGGCGTCCAGCTGCGGACGATCCGCGCGTCCAGCACGGTCGCCGCACGATCCGGTCCATCCGGTCCATCCGGTCCATCCGGTCCATCCGGTCCATCCGGTCGGTCGGCTCGATCTGCTCGATCGGCCGTCAGCTCGGCGTGCAGCGTGCGGTCGACGGCCAGTGCGCTGACCGGTCCGAGGCGCAGCCGTTGGACCCCGGCCTCCAGTTCGAGCACGGTGGTGCGCTCGACATGGGCTCGGTCCTCCAGGCAGGTGACGGCGGTGACGGGGAGGGGGATCGGCCCCGGGGCTGTGGACATGGCGAAGCTCAGCTCCTCCGGTTGCCGCCGGCGATGGCCTTGCCGGCCGGGATGCGGATCTCGTAGCCGCCGTCGAGGGCGGCGGTGCCGCCGGCGGGCAGGTCCACCCGCCAGAGGCGGGTGCCCGGAGCGTGGTGCTCGGGCCCCTCACCGGCCACGGGCGCCTTCCAGTCGGCCCGTTCCTCGATCCGGACGTCCGGTTCCGAGGAGACCGGGACACGCTCGCGGACCTCCACGGTGACGGGCCTCCCGAGCCGGTTGGCCAGCTCCACGTGCACGCGGTGGTCGAGCACGGTGATGTGGTTGCGCAGCCCCGAGGCCGACTCGTGCATCTCGGTACGGCGGGTGACCCGGATCGCCTCGGCCGGACCGAGGCCCACCCGTCGGACCCCTCCGGGTGCGAGGGTGGGCAGCGCGGCGGTCAGCACGAAGTCGTCGTCGACGGTGACCTCCACGGGGCCGGCCAGCAGAGCCCGGTCAGTCGCGTTGGAGAGCGCCAGCGTCGCGTACACGGTCTCCTCCACGGACGGCACGCAGACGTACTCGGTACGCAGACCGACCGGGATCTCGGTGACGGTGACGGTGTGCCAGGTGCCGTCCGACGGGATGTCGGCGCGGGCGGCGGCGTCGAAGCGATGGTCGAAGGAGCCCGCCGACTCGCGGGGCCGCACGGCGTGTCCGGGCAGCGGCAGCGCGGCGACAGCCTCTGCGCGGCGGCGGTACTCGGCGGTCACCAGGTCGCCGGCGGAGGCGGGGAACAGCCGGCCTCGGCGACTGCGCTGCTCGTCGGGGCCGCTCAGGACGAGGGCGGCGTAGTCGAGTTCGGCGCCGCTCGGCCGCGGCGGACCGGTCACCGGCTCCGGCGGCGGAGCCGGCGCGGCACCGCCGGGAGCGGCAGGTGCCATGGGGGCGGGCGCCGCCAAGGACGCGCTGCCCGGACGCGCCCCGCCGCCCGGACGCGACCGGGCCGTCGGCGCGGGGCCGGGCCCACCGCCGCCGACGGCCTCCCGGGTGGGGTCGGCGGCCGCAGCGCCGGGGACCGGCAGCCTCGGAGGCGGTGCACCGTAGCCCTGGAGGGTGGGTGGCGGTGGCGGTGGCGGCGGGACGGCGACGGGCGCGGATCCGATCCCGACAGCCAGTGCCGCGGAACCGGCGGCTGCGCCCGCGCCTGCGCTGGCAGCGGTGGCGGGGCGCGGGCCGGCCGCGTCGTACCCGGCGAACAGATCGGTGAGCCCCGCCGGGGGTTCGCGCCAGCCGGAAGGCGCCGGGCCGGGCTGACGGCGTCCGATCCGGATCGATCGGAGCGTGGGCAGATCGGTGCGGCGCCGCAGGTCGGCGGTGGACAGGCCGACGCGCACGCCCCTCCAGTCCTCGCCGGTGCGCTGGGCGACCGAGGCGCGCAGCACCAGACGGCCGCTGTCATCGCCCTGACGGTGCGTGAGGCGGTAGGCGGGCACCCAGACGGCGCCCGGCACCCCGTACTCCACTTCCACTTCCACCTCCACCTCCAACTCCACATCCGGCTGCGGGTCCCCGACGCCGCTGAGGGTCAGGGCCGCCGAGACCGTGGTCGCCATGTGTGCCGACGGCGCGTCGGTGGAGGCACGGTCCAGCTTGTCCGCGGCGACCTCCAGCGCGTGCTCCGCCCGCCGCAGCTCCTCCTCCAGCTCGACGAGCCGGGCATGAAGGCCCGTCAGCCGCTCGTCGACGAAGTCGGCGAGCTCAAGCCACGCGTCGGCCGGGGTGCGGCGGTGCGGGTCCTCGCGCTTACGGGCCGGCGGGACCGGGCGCAACGCCCCGACCTCTTCGATCAGGCCCCGCTGCCGGTCCCGGCGCCCCTCCGCAGCCGCGTACTCGTCGTGCAGCCGTTCGACCTCACGCCGCAGCCCATCGGGGGTGCAGGCGGCAGCGGGGGTATGGGGGGCGGCAGGCTCGGCCTCCACTTCCACCTCTACCCGAGCCTCGACGACCCGCACACCGGAGGCGCCGAGGACACGGGCCCGCAGAGAACCCGTATCGAGTGAGCGGGGCAGCCCCGTGACCCGCACCCGACCGTCGGGCGGCACGCTGCCCCGGGCCAGCCGACGGCAGACCGCGCCCTGCGCGTAGACCACCACCGAATCGAGGGTCGACTCCCACCGCTGCGCCGTCTCAGCCGTCATCCGCCCCGCCCCCGCCGCGTCAAATGCCGAGCGAAGCCTACGTCAGGGGTCGACCCGTCCGCGTAGGGGCGGACGGCAGTGCCCGTCGTACGGGACGGTGGTCCGGTCGGGCGGCGAGGCCGATTCCGAGGCGTTCACGGAGACGTGGTGGGCCACGGAGACGCGGTGGTCACGGAGGCGCGGTGGGTCATCGGTCCGGGCGACGCCGGCCGGTGTGTCCGCTTCGGACTCCGCCCGCCGCCCGGACCGATGGCCCGAGTCGGATCAGAACTCCAGCACCGCCTGCACCGGCAGGTGGTCGCTGGGGAACTGGCCGTTCTTGGAGAAGGTGTTGATGGCGGCGTAGCGGGTGCGGACGTCAGGCGACGTGAGGATCCAGTCGATCCGGTCACCGTCGGGAGTGAGGGGGCGGTAGCCGTGGAAGGTCGCGTAGAGCGCGCTGCGCCGCTCGGCGACGTCCCAGGTGTCCAGGAGGGCGCCGCCGTTGAGCATGGTGTCGTAGGCGGGGTTCTTGTGGGCGGCGGCGTTGAAGTCGCCCATGACGATGCGGGGCAGGGCGGCGTCAAGGCCGCCCAGACGCTCGGTGATCAGCGCCGCCGAGTGCTCGCGCGCGCTCTGGCCGACGTGGTCGAAGTGCGTGTTGACGGCGTAGAACTCACGGCCCGTGCGCCGGTCCCGGAAGCGGACCCAGGTGACCATGCGCGTGATGGCGGCGTCCCAGCCCTTGGAGGCGATCACGTTCGGGGTCTCGGAGAGCCAGAAGTGGTCGTACTCGAGCGGGTCGAGGCGGGTCGAGTCGTAGAAGACCGTCATGAACTCGCCGTGGCTGCCGCCCTCGCGGCCGGTGCCGATCGCGGCGTAGCGCGAGCCGAGGTCGGCCTCGATGTCCCGCAGCTGGTCGTACAGCCCCTCCTGGGTGCCGATCAGGTGCGGCTCCTCGTGGCGCAGCAGCTCCCGCATGACCGGGCGGCGCTCGGCCCAGGAGTTGGGCGTGGTGGCGCTGGCGTAGCGGAGGTTGAAGCTCATCACGCGCAGCGGTCGGCCACCGTCTCCGCTTTTGGTCCCGGCGCTCACGGCCTGGGCGGACTCGGCGGCCTGGGCCGCCGAGGTGCCGTAGGCGGCGATCGGCAGGGCCAGGGCCGCCGCGGCCGCGGCCTTGATGCCATGACGGCGAGAGATGGGGGATGCGGACATGTGCACTCCAGACTTCTGGTACGGGCCGGGGCCGGCCACGGAGAGTCTCAGACGGCCTTGTGTGGCGGACGTGGCCTGCGCGGGACCGAAGTCGGAACACCGGGTGGCGTACGGCCCGGTACGACGGAACCGCTCCCGCCCCGGCACCCGGCACCCGGCACCCGGCGCCGCACCGCGGGCCGGCGCCCGCCCGGCCGTCGCGCACCGCGAGGCCGCCCTGGCCGCGGTCACCGAAGAACCTCGGCTGCGCATGGGCGATTTGCGGACCGTCGACACGTCGTGAGATCCGGCAGCTTTCGAGCCGGTGGCCACTGGCGTCTACGCCTACGACCGGGGCCGCACGCTCTTCGGCGATCCAGTCGCGCACCGGACAGTCCGCACGGTTCTCCGGCCCGCCTGCGGTCGGCGCGGCACCCCCCTGCCGCGATGCGGCACTCGTACGCCCATGAGGCCCACCGCCTGGGGGTGATCCGCACGGGGCGGCAGCGCCTCCACCACACCCGCGGGGTCCGCGGCGGCGAAGCGGCGGGCCGTAGGCCGACGGCGGTGGTCGGGCCCCGGTGAGCGGTAGCTGACCGCCGACTGCGCATGGCCTACCGCACGCAGAGCGCGGTCGAGCACACGCCCGGTGCGGGAGAAACGGGAGCGCGTGGACTGGATGACGGGACCATCCGGGTCTGCCGGACCGGCAGACGCCCGGTCATTCCTGGCTATTGACGCGCATGCCGGGCGCCCGCGCCAGGGAGTCGGGGTCCGACTGCTCCGCGCGTGCAGGAGTGAGCTCTTCCTCAGCCCAGACGATCTTGCCGCCCAGTGTCGGGCGGGAGCCCCATCTGCGGGACAGCTGGGCGACCAGGAAGAGACCGCGGCCGTTCTCGTCGGCGGTCTGTGCGTGACGCGGACGCGGGGAGTCGGCGTCGGTGTCGGACACCTCACAGGTCAGGGCCTGATGCTGGATCAGGCGCAGACCGATCGGGCCCGTGCCGTGGCGCACGGCGTTGGTGACCAGTTCGCTGACGATCAGGTTCGTGGGGTCCTCAAGACTTTTCAGACCCCATTGGGCCAGCTGACCTGCTGCCAGTTTCCGGGCACGGCGGACAGCGGTCCGGTCGCGGGGCAGCGTCCAGGAGGCGACCTGGTCGGGGCTGAGCGTTCGGGTGCGGACGAGGAGCAAGGTGACGTCGTCGCAAGCCGTCTGCCCCTGGAAGGGCTCCGTTGCGCGGGCGCAGAGGTCTTCCAGGGATCGATCCGGTTGTGCGAGGGCGGTGCCCAGGCGGTGCATTCCCACGTCGATGTCGTGGTCACGGGTCTCGATCAGGCCGTCGGTGTACAGGGCGAGGAGGGTTCCCTCGGCCAGTTCCAGCTCGACGGCCTCGAAGGGGACGCCCAGACCGATGCCGAGTGGGGCTCCGGTGGGCAGGTCGGGGAAGGTGACCCGGCCCTGCGGGTCGACGATCGCGGGCGGGGGATGCCCGGCCCTCGCCATCGTGCACATGCGGGTGACCGGGTCGTAGACGGCGTACAGACAGGTGGCGCCCACCACCGCGGGGGCCTGGTCCGGCGCGTCGGCGTCTTCTCCGACCAGCCGCTGGACCGTGTCGTCGAGGCGGGCCAGCAGCTCGTCGGGGGGCAGTTCCATGTCGGCGAGCGTGTGGACGGCGGTACGGAGCCTGCCCATGGTCGCGGCGGCGTTGATGCCGTGCCCCACCACGTCACCGACGACGAGGGCCACCCGGGCGCCGGACAGCGGGATCACATCGAACCAGTCGCCCCCGACACCGCGGTCCATGTCGGCGGGCAGGTAGCGCGAGGCCGCCTCGACCGCCATACCGCCCCTCAAGCGGTGCGGGAGCAGGTTGCGCTGGAGCGCCAGGGCCGTGGTCTGCTCGCGCGCGTACTGGCGTGCGTTGTTCAACGACTGCGCGACGCGGCTGACGAGTTCCTCGGCCAGGAGCAGGTCGGCCTCCTGGAACGGCACCGGGTCTTCGGTGCGGATGAACAATGCCATGCCCAGCAGGACGCGCCGCGCACGGATGGGTACGACCATCAGCGAGTGCATGCCGTTCTCACGGATCTTCGGCGCCCGTATCGGATCCCGGTCGATCCAGGTGCCCGGAGCGGTGTCCACGATCGGCTCCAGATGGGGCTTCCCGGTGCCGAGGACGTCGGAGACGGGTGAGGCGGGCGGCACGGGAATCGGCTCACCGCGCGCCCACGGGGATTCCGGGACTCCTTCGCGGATCGAGGCCAGACCGGCGCGCCGGAATACGGGGAGGCGCTCGCCCACCGAGCCGATGCGGACCGGGGCGCCCTCGCCGAACGGGACGGACTGCTCCAGGTCCACGGCGACGAAGTCGGCGAACAGCGGCACGGCGAGATCGGCCAGTTCCTGACTGATCTGCATCACGTCCAGGGTCATGCCGAGGCGCGTGCCTGCCTCACGGAGGGTGGCGAGCCGCTCGCGCGCGAGCTGGCTCTCGATGACGTCGACGCTGATGACGCATACCCCGACCGCTCGGCCGTCGGCGCCTCGGAAACAGGAGAACGAAACCGCGAACGGGTGCTCCGGGCCCAGACTCGTCGGCAGCCAGGTCCGGTACTCGTGGACCTTGGTAGTGCCGCTCGCCAGCACCTGCTGCATCACCGCCTCCAGCGCTTCGGCCTTGACACTGGGCATGGTGTCGGTCAGCCGATGTCCGAGCCGTCGGTCGCGGGGGATGCCGTCGTGGCTCTCCATCGTGTCGTTCACCCAGACACCGCGCAGCTGCGGGTCACGTACGGAGATGCCGATCGGTGCCCGGGTAAGGAGCGAGCCCCGCACCGCTCCGTTCACCGCGTCTCCGGTCCGCGCGCCGGCGTCGCTCATGGACACGAGCCACCGCGCTGTCCCGTCCTGCCCGTGCAGCACCGAGATCCGCAGGCTGACATCGAGCAGGCGGCCGTCTCGGTGACGTACCGCCGACGCGCCCGACCAGCCGTTCTGGGCACGGCACTGCTTGACGAACACCGACATCGTCGCCGCTTCGCCGAAGGACGGCAGGAGGAGCGCGACGGAACCGCCCACCATGTCCTGCGCGCAGTACCCGACAAGCCGCTCAGCGGCCTGCGTCCAGGCGACCACGATCCCTTGCTCGTCGAGCAGCGCGATCGCCGATTCGGATACCTCATAGGCACTCATCTGCTTACTGAGCGTTACCTGTTTGGTATTGATGGTGGTCATCGAAGGATGTCCTCGCATGGTCGGGTGAGCGGTAGGGACTCCGGAGCCGATTTGTCCAATGTTCAGCTGATTGACCAGGTGAGGCTCTGTTTTGTGACAGTGGTGCGATCGCTCGCCAGGGAGGATGTCGATGCTCGATCAATTGAAGATCAACGCCGCGTTCGTGCGGTCGCACGGTGGAACTGGCCGCGTCCTCCGCCCCACGTGCGAACAACCGCCTGTGAGCTGAGCGGACGTGGCATCATCGCTCCGCCGCGGTTGGCGTGTTGCCTTTGCCGGATCCGCTACTCGACCGGGAGGTCCTGTCATGACCAGTAAGTTCACCGAGCTGGCGATCGACTGCGCCGATCCCGTCGCGCTCGCCCGGTTCTGGTGCTCGGTCCTGGGCTACGAGGTGCAGGACGAAGGTGACGGAATCGTCACCATCGGCTCGCCGATGGTGCCTGAAGGCAAGAGCCGAATCGGCCCCGTGCCACCGACGCTGACCTTCGCGTGTGTGCCCGAGGGCAAGACCGTCAAGAACCGTCTCCACCTCGACGTCAACCCGACCGACAGGGAACAGGACGAAGAGGTCCGTCGCCTGCTCGACCTGGGTGCTCGACGCGCCGACGTCGGCCAGGGTGAGGAGAGCTGGGTCGTACTTGCCGACCCGGAGGGGAACGAGTTCTGCGTCCTCGCGGGCCGCTGCCCCTGATCGGCATGGCCGGTGGGGTTGTACGCAGAGATCAAGCCGGATCAGCTCGACCGGAGTCAATCGCCGGCAGGCAGGGCCGCCGGCCTGCGCAGCAGCCACCGCCCGAACGACCGACCTGAGGGCCGCACGACGACGCGGCCGAAGCTCTTCGTGCCGACCAGCTCCACCCGCAGTACGACCGGCGTACCGGGGGCCGGAGCCTGACGGATCTTGAGCTTGCTGAATTCCAGTGTCAGGGCGTCGGCGTCGACCACGATGCCCGGCCTGGTGATCAGCGTCAGGGTCTTGCCGCGCATGTCACGTCGATCCGCAAGGTGTTCTGCGTGATCACTGCCCGAGTGAAGTCGAGTGTCACCTCGCACCACTCCGCTGCGAGCTCCAGCCTCCGCGGTACCACCCAGGGCCCCACACGGTCGACCGCACTGAACCTCTGGTCGATCCGGAGCACGTCCTTGACCTCCGCGACGACCGCGCCGGCCGAGGCGGACACGGGCGGCAGGGCTCGCGGAGCCACACCTGCGGTCTCAATCCGCCTGGCGCGCCACGCGGTAGCGGAGGTGGACGACTCTCGACCTGAAGGTGCGGGTTTCGATGAGTTCGAGCTGCACCCGGCGCTCGTGCCGGGGAAAGAAGGGAATGCCACCGCCGACCAGCACCGGGTAGACCCTGGCCCGGTACTCGTCGATCAGATCCGACGCGGCCGCCTCGGCGGCGAGAGTCGCGCCGCCGATCGCGATGTCACCCTCTCCCGGCTCGGCGCGCAACCGCTCGATCTCCTCCGCCAGGCTGCCGGAAGCCAGGCGGGCATGGCCCTGCACCGCCGACAGCGTCGTGGAGAACACCACCTTCGGGAGCGGCTTCCAGAGCGCGGTCCACTCGACCATGGACTCGTCGAGCGACGGATCCTCGTCGGCGGTCTCCCAGTACAGCATCGTCTCGTACAGCCGTCGCCCCAACAGGTGGACGTCGACCTCGCGGATCTCGTCGATCCAGGAGCGGAAGACCTCCTCGTCGGGCTCCGTCCAGTTGAATCCACCGTCCGGCCCGACGATGTAGCCGTCAAGTGAGACGCCCATCGAATAGGTCACGCTGCGCATCAGAAGCCCTCCATGGGAACAGGATCGACCACTATGACCGCCCGACGCCGCGGAACTCATCGCGGCTCGCTGGATTTCCCGGGCTGAGGTGGTTCCTCGTGGGCAGTGCCCTTGGACGGCAAAGGCAAAGCAAAGGCAAGGAGAGCTCTCTCCTTGCCACTCTCAACGTATAGCGCGCTGGGGGGCTTGCCACAAGACCCGGGGCACGGCGCAGAATCGTCGGCCGATGCCACAACCTGCGGAAATGGGGGCACGGGGTGCCTGTGTTGTTGTCGACGTACGAGGGACGCGGTGACGTCGGACCAGCGGTGGGGAGCGGCACTGCAGTTGCCGTTGCACTGGCGGGTGCTCAGCGCGCAGGCGCGGGTTCGACGGACCGGGAGGCGGCCGTGATTCGATCGGGCACCACGGCACAACGGAGCACGACTGCCTCGGAGGCATCGCGATGATCGAGCAGTACGTGTGGGACCTCGATGAGGTTCTCGATGAGGTTGACGAGACACAGATCGCGGTCGTCGGCGGCAAGGGCGCGCACCTGGGACGGCTGTCACGGATCGAAGGCATCCGCGTGCCGGCCGGCTTCTGCGTGACGACGGACGCCTTCCGGCGGATCATGGCCGAAGCGCCGTCGATCGACGATCGGCTCGATCAGCTGTCGCGCCTCGACCCGGACGACGACCGGGAGGCGATCCGCACGCTCAGCGCGCAGATTCGTCGGACCATCGAAGGGATTGCCGTCCCGGACGATCTCGCGGCGGCGATCACCCGCGCGCTTGCCCGGCTCGGCGAGCAGGCCGCCTGCGCCGTCCGGTCCAGCGCGACGGCGGAGGACCTGCCGACGGCCTCCTTCGCCGGCCAGCAGGACACGTACCTGAACATCGTGGGGCCGGCGGCGGTCCTCCAGCACATCAGCCGGTGCTGGGCCTCGCTGTTCACCGAGCGGGCCGTGATCTACCGCCGGCGGAACGGCATCGACCACGGTGCGGTCCACATGGCTGTGGTCGTGCAGCAGATGGTCTTCCCGCACGCGGCCGGCATCCTGTTCACGGCCGACCCCGTCACGGGCAACCGGAAGGTCGCCACCGTGGACGCCGGCTTCGGCCTCGGCGAGGCCCTGGTCTCCGGCCTGGTCAACCCGGACGTCTTCAAGGTGCGGGACGGCGAAGTCGTCGCCAAGGCGATCGCCGCCAAACAACGTGCCGTTCACGCCCTGCCTGCCGGCGGTGTGCAGGACGTGGCGATCGACGCACAGCGGCAGGAGCAGCCCGCGCTGACGGATGCGCAGGTCGTGCGGCTCGTGCAGCTCGGGCGGCGGATCGAAGCGCACTTCGGCCGCCCGCAGGACATCGAATGGTGCCTTGACGACGACGGCTTCCACATCGTTCAGAGCCGGCCGATCACGACGCTGTTCCCCATCCCCGAGACCGGCGACCAGGAGAATCACGTCTACGTCTCCGTCGGCCACGGGCAGATGATGACCGACCCGATGAAGCCCCTGGGGCTCTCCGTGTGGCAGCTGACGGCCATGGTGCCGATGCACGAGGCCGGCGGGAGGCTGTTCGTCGACGTCACCCGGCGGCTGGCCTCGCCCGCGAGCCGCGCCGGCCTCCTGGACGTCATAGGGAGAGGCGACCCGCTGATCAGGGACGCTCTGGAGACCGTCCTCGACCGCGACGAATTCGTCCCGTCGCTCCCGGACGCGGGTCCCGGTGGCCCGCCGGCCGGTGGCCCGCCGGGACCCGCCTCCGCCCCGATCGCTACCGATCCGGCCATCGTCACCGAGCTGGTCGAGCGCAGCCGGATGTCCATCGCCGCCCTGGAGCGCGACATCCGGACGAAGACCGGACCGGCGCTGTTCGACTTCCTGCTGGAGGCGTTCGAGGAGCACAAGCGAGTCCTCGGCGATCCGCTGAACCTTCAGGCGATCACGGCGGCGATGGAGGCCACGTGGTGGCTCAACGACAAGCTGCAGGAGTGGCTGGGCGAGAAGAACGCGGCCGACACGCTCACATTGTCCGCCCCCGGCAACATCACGTCGGAGATGGGACTGGCACTGCTCGACGTCGCGGACGTGATCCGCCCGCATCCGGAGGTCTTGGCGTTCCTGCAGCGCGTCGAGGACGAGGACTTCCTGGACGAACTGGCGAAGCTCGCGGGCGGGACCGAAGCGCGCGACGCCATCGATGCCTACCTCGACCGGTACGGCATGCGCTGCGTCGGCGAGATCGACATCACGAGGCCACGCTGGCGCGAGCGCCCCTCCACGCTCGTGCCCGTACTCCTCGACAACGTCAGGAACTTCGAGCCGGGAGCCGCCGAACGGCGCTTCGAGCAAGGACGGCGGAAGGCGCAGAAGAAGGAACAGGACGTGCTGTCTCGCTTGCGGGCCCTGCCGGACGGGGACCGGAAAGCCGACGAGGCCAAGCGGATGATCGACCGGGTCCGGGCCTTCATCGGGTACCGGGAGTACCCGAAGTACGGCATCGTCAGCCGCTCCTTCGTCTACAAGCAGGCCCTCCTGGAAGAGGCCGGGCGCCTCGTGCAGGCCGACGTGCTCCCTGAGAAGGAGGACATCTTCTACCTCACGTTCCAGGAACTCCACGACGTCGTGCGTACGAACCAGGTGGACGGCCGGCTCATCCAGCGGCGCAAGGACGCGTTCCGGTCGTACCACGCGCTCACACCGCCCCGCGTGCTCACATCGGATGGTGAGGCCGTCACCGGGGCCTACCGGCGCGACGACGTGCCGGCCGGCGCCCTGATCGGCCTCCCGGTCTCCGCCGGGACCGTCGAAGGGAGGGCCCGCGTCGTCCTCGACATGTCGGAGGCCGATGTCGAAGCGGGCGACATCCTGGTCACGGCCTTCACGGACCCCAGCTGGTCGCCGCTGTTCGTCGGGATCGCGGGCCTGGTGACGGAGGTGGGCGGTCTGATGACCCATGGCGCGGTGATCGCCCGGGAGTACGGCCTGCCGGCCGTCGTGGGCGTGGAGCGGGCCACCCGGCTGATCCTGGACGGGCAGCGGATCCGCGTACACGGAACCGACGGGTACGTCGAGGTCCTGCCGTGACCGACCGCACCGGGAAGCCGCATCCGAAGCTTGCGGAGCTTCCGACGGGACAGTGCCGAGCACCCGCCCCGAAGGCCAGGGGGCACGCCCTACTGGCGACGGGCCATCAAGTGGGCGTCGAGGAAGCCCCGTTCGGAGGCCGGGTCGTGGAGCAGCCGAGCGAACGTGAGGAGCCCGGCCCCGGCCAGCAACTCGGCGAACCGGTCCGCCGGCCAGCTGTAGGCGGGCGTCACCTTGTGGTCGAAGCGGACCGGCTCCGGTCCTTCCGTCCCGAAGAACGAGACCAGAAGCAGGCCCCCTGGTGCCAGGACACGCACCTGCTCGGCGAGCAGCGCGGGCAGTTCCCCAGGCGGGGTATGGATCATCGAGTAGCGGGCCAGCACACCGCCGAGCGCGCCGTCCTCGACCGGCAGAGCCTCCATCCGCGCCTCGTCGAACCGCAGCGCCGGATGGGCCCGCCGGGCATGGTCGACCATGCCCGGGGAGAGGTCGAGCCCGAAGGCGTCCAGCCCCAGGTCGTGCAGCATGGCCGTGACATGTCCGGGGCCGCACCCCACGTCGGCCGTCCGCAGGTTCCCCGTCGCGCGCACCAGCGCGGCGAAGGTGCCGACCATGGCCCGCCCGAACGGCTGCGTGTCCAGCCGATCGGCGAACATCGACGCGTACTGCTCGACGGCCCCGTCGTAGGCCGTCCTGGTCTCGTCCTGGTGCTCCGCCACGGGACAGGAAGCTAACACCCGTACACGTGCGAGGCTTCTCCGGCCCCTTGCCGACCCCCACCCAGCCGGAGGAAGTTTAGGCCCCCGATGCGGCGGGGTCGATCACCGTGGCCAAAGGACGTCCCGCTGCCGGGCAGCTCACCGATAGCCACATACCGCAGTGCTGCGGTTGGCGCCGCCCTGTTCCTCGTGTCGGGGACAATCAAGCGGAGGACCGCGGTCACCACCATGACACACCCGGGCAACGCGTGCTCCGGGCGCTATCGCATATTCGACTGAATTGGATGACGTATCCTTTCCGTCAAGGAAATTGAATGGCCATTTGATTTGTCGTACCAATTGATGGTGGGCGGTGGGGTCGGGCTGTGCGGGAGACAGTTGAAGGGCGACGAGAGCGGATTCTTCGTATCGTGCACGACCGAGGAATGGTACGGGTGGCCGAGTTGGCCACCGAGCTCGGCGTCTCCACGGTGACCGCCCGGCGGGACGTGGCCGCCTTGAATCAACTGGGTGAGGTTCGCTGGCTGCACGGTTCTGTTTCCTGGCCAACTGAGCTTCCCAGCACACAGGACACACGGTCGGCTCGGCGGAGTCGGCAAGTCGGATCTCGTCGGGAGTGCGTGCTGGGCATGGTGGTGCCCACTGTGGAACACCACTTCCGGCCCATTGTTCTGGGAGCCCAGACGGCCGCCACCGCAGCCGGGGTCCGCCTGATCGTCGCCGTCTCCGAATACTTCTACAGTCGTGAAGTCGTGCAGGCGCAGGCGATGGTGGAAGCTGGCGTTAAGGGGCTGTTGCTGTCGCCGAGTTGGGATATTAACGGGCCCATTGAGAAAGAGATGGAGCAGATCCTGGCACTGGACGTGCCCGCCGTGCTGGTCGAGCGCAGGCTGCCCGCAGGCGTCGACGAGGCGAGGATGGACCACGTCAGTATCGCTCACACGGAGGGAGCCGCGTTGGCTGTACGGCACCTGGCGCGGCTAGGACACCAGCGGATCGCATTCCTGTCCAGGAACACCCACACTCTTCCCTACATCCGATCCGGTTACCGGGCAGCCACCAGCGCACTGGGCATCGCCGACGACGACCTGTCCCCCCGGGAGCGTCATCTCTTCGGAGACTTCGAAACCTTCGATCAAGAAGCTGACAGATTGCTCGAACTGAGAAAATCCAAGGGTGTGCAAGCAGCGCTCGTGCACACGGACATGGACGCCGTCAGACTGCTTCAGCGGCTCTTTCTGCAAGGCGTTCGCGTACCGGATGACTTCGCCATCGTGTGCTACGGCGATGACTACGCACGCACCACCGACGTGCCACTCACTGCCGTCGCTTCACCCCGAAGAGCGCTCGGCGAGGCCGCTGTGCAACTCCTCCTGCGCCGAGTGGGACATCCCCACGCACGACGTTGGGGATTGGAACTCATGCCCGATCTCCAGCTACGAGGATCCTGCGGAGGCCGAACCCCAGGGAAGGATGCTCACCACCACGGCTTCATCGGCGATGACTGCCCGCTCGCAACCCAGCACCTCACCAACACCTGACGGCGAAGACAGGTTCACTCCGGAACCCGACTGGCGCTCCGGGGACATCTTCGAGCGCATGCATCAGCCGACCCGAGCACTGCCGCATGATACCCGGCAGATTGCGGCCCACCCGGACCCGAACGGAGTTGGCGGTTCAGTCACCCGTGTCATGGTCACCCATCTGCTGAGACACACAGAACCGTCCCGCTTTCCGGCCCGGAGTCATGACCGGGCAGCTCCCGACCACCGTCGACGGGCGCAACGCTCGGATGGCGATCCCCTCGAACGGCAACCTCTTCGAGCGGTGCTTCGCGTCGAGGGTCTGTTCTCTGTTCGCTCACGCCCAGCTGCTTGCGCGCGCGTGCGGAAAGTCGTGATCTCCAATGTGGAGGAAAGAGGTCAATTGACACGCTTCGATCACCGTGTCACGCTACATGCCGAAGTTGGATCACTGCGGGGTTGCGGGGTTTCGAACCTGATAGGTCCAGCCCCGGGACGTCGTCCCAGCAGCAAGCCGCCATCGCCTGATTGGCTCGCCCAGGGTCGTCCTGTCTCGGCTTGGTGTTCCTCAAGCATCTCCAGCCGGACTGCTGTCGGCGCAGCGAGTCCGTTCAACCCGGGTCTCCTCTACGGCAAGTGGCGGGGTTTCCATCTCGGGCGGCGCTTTCTCGGCTGTCGAGGGTCCGGGCTGCTCTCTGTTCGCTCGCGCCCAGCTGCTTGCGCGCGCGTGGAGAGTCGTGATCTCCGATGTGGAGGAAAGGGGTCAATTGACACGCTTCGATCGCCGTGTCACGCTACATGTCGAAGTTGGATCACTGCGGGGTTGCGGGGTTTCGAACCTGATAGGTCCAGCCCCCGGGGCGTCGTCCCAGCAGTAAGCCACCATCGCCTGATCTTGAATCTGTTCATATCCACGCGGTGAGCCTCCGCAGGCCGGCAGGCTTTGCACAACGTGTCTCGAACCCTCTGGTGTGAGGTCGGTTCTTCGGGCGCGCCTGAGGCGCGTTCGCCGATGGCCCGTGGTCGACTTCCTTGATCCACCTGTGCCTGGTCGTTTTGCCAAGCGTGTGGCCCGTCATCGCGCCAGACGGCAGACCCGGCAGAGGTGGCTTTGTTCGTTCATGGCTGACTGATACAGGATCAGCAGTTCGTCTAGGTAACGCTGTTCACGGCAGACGTGCCCTCGCGAGCCACTGCCTCAACGGACTACCGCTCATGAGGCGTCACAGCACCACGCACCCCCGACAGCCCGCGCACATCGCGCCTTGCGCCCGCCGGTTTCAGGAATCTTCCGTAGATGGGCCCGGGCAGCCAGGGCCTGCCTGCTTGAAGCAGCCCGCTGCGGCAGTAGACCATGCCTCACCAGACCGCTGTCTCACAGATCGACGAGCCCGGACTCCTGACGTCCGGGACGCGTCGGCCGGTCCTCTTCCGGCTCGGCATGACTCCAGTTCCGCATCATTCCGCAGTTCTCAAAAGGAGTAGACATGACCACCCCTCTGGCTCCTGGCGTGTATGTGAAGGAAGTTCCCAGCGGTGTCCGATCCATCATCGGCGCCGGGACATCAACGCCTGCGTTTCTAGGGAATACTGCCACCATCAAGACCATCAAGACGCCCACGCTCGTCCGGAGTTGGACCGAGTTTCGCAGCAAGTTCTTTCCTACGCCGGCCGATGCCATGGGGGCGCTTGCGAAGGCCAGCGAGGCCTACCAGGCGGCGGCGAAGAAGCAAGCCGAAGTCGATGCCTTTATCAAGGATGTAGGTGACGGAAAAAAGTCCGATCCCAAAAGCCTATCAGACTGCAACACCATGGCTAAAAAGGCGCTCGAAGTAGCAGAGAAGGCCGGCAGCTTGGCCCACAGCCTTGGATTCAGTCCAGACACTTCCCTTACGGAGGCTTCCGCCCTCGTCAAACAGGCCAGCGATGTCGGCACCACTGAGGCTAAGATAACCAAGTTCAAAGAAGACATCGTCGCCTTCTACGGAAAACTTGACACCTCCTCCGCGAAATTCTCCGTAGGGGGGGAGGCAGTTAAGACTGCAGCTGGCAATGTCAAGAGCGTGGTCGACACGCTGGAAAAGGATGCGTCCCCGGCAAAGGCAGAACTCCAGAAGAACAGTCTCACGACAGCCGACACCGCAATGACAAGCGCGAAAGTGGATTCAGTTGTCCTAGCTCGTTTCGGTCTGGTTCCTCTGGCGGATGTCATCGACATCGTGATCGGCGCGTTCAAGGGATACGACACCAAGTGGTGTCTAGGTGAGGCGGTCCTGGGCTTCTTCGCCAACGGGGGAAGCTCCTGCTACATCGTTCCCGTAACGATCAGCCCCGGAAAGTCGGATCTCGCGGGCACGGCGGCGGACAACACAGGGCTGGCGGGACTGGAGAAGGTGCAGGATGTGAGCATGGTCGCGGTCCCCGACCTGCACCTCGCCACCGCCGATACGACAGCCACAGCCGCCACTGCGCTGAAGCCGCTGGCCGACCAGGTCGTGTCGCACTGCGCGAAGATGCGTAACCGACTCGCCATCATCCACACCGTCCCCGGCCTGAACGCGCAGGAGGCGGGCACATTTCGGGACGGCCTGGGCGTTGGGTCCCGCGCGGACCTTGCCACGCTCTACTACCCCTGGCTCGAGGTCCCCGGGATCGACGGCAAGGTGCGCACCGTGCCGCCGAGTGGGCACATCGCCGGTGTCTGGGCCGCCACCGACACCTCCCGCGGTGTGTTCAAGGCTCCTGCCAACGTCTCACTGTCCGGCGCCATCAGCCTGGCCACACCGCTCAGTGACGACGAGCAGGCCGGTCTCAACGCCAAGGGCGTCAACTGCCTGCGCAGCTTCCCCGGCCGGCCCCTCATGGTGTGGGGGGCGCGCACCCTCGCCGACCCCTCGGACCGGGACTGGAAGTACGTCAACGTCCGCCGCCTGGTGTGCTTCCTGTCCGATTCCATCAAACAGTCCACCAGTTGGGCTGTCTTCGAGCCCAACGACGATCACCTGTGGGCCACCTTGCGTCACTCCGTGTCCTCCTTCCTGAAGGACCAGTGGCGTCAGGGCGCTCTGCAGGGTGCCACTCCTGAGGAGGCGTTCCACGTCGTGTGCGACGCCAGCAACAACCCCCAGGACCTCATCGACAAGGGCGAGGTGCACTGCGACATCTATGTCGCACCGGTCCGGCCGGCGGAGTTCGTCCACTTCAGCATCCAGCAGACCGCGGGCCAAGCGGCCTGACCCGATAAGGAGTTCCCATGGCAACCGGAGACGTCTACCCCTGCAATACGTTCAGCGTTGATTTCGGTGGAATCCAGGTCGAAACCCTGCAGAACGTGAGCACCCCCAGTATGCAGATCGACGTGGTGGAGACCCGTCAGGTCTCGGCCACCGGTGAACCGATCTTGCGTAAGCAGCCCGCTGCCCACCCCCAAGGAGGTGAGATCACCGTGACGCGCGGTATGGACAAGAGCAAGGCCTTCACTGACTGGATCAACACGGCCCTGGAGAAGAAGGACATCGCCAAAGCCCGTCAGAACGTCACGATCGTGCAGTACGACGTGGACAAGAAACCTGTCCTCCGCTACCACCTCAGCAACGCCTGGGCCTCCCAGCTCAAGTGCGCGGACCTCGACGCCAGCAGCACTAACGCCGCCACCGAACAAGTGACGATCACCTACGAGGAATGCACCATGGAACGCCCCTGACCTACCGTCCCTGATGCCGTATCCGGGCCTCGCTGTATGAGCCCTCAAGCCTCGTCCCCGGGCGGCGCAGAGCTCGCGGAGGCAATGCCCGGATACGGCTGATTCCTCGAACCGCTGATTCTTCGAACCGCCGCGCCGATAGCTGCCCTGGGCCACCTCGCCCGCCAGAGAGGAGCGGCACGCCTGCGCGGGTACCCCAGGCCCTGTCCTGTCCCTGCACCCACCCCGACCAACGTAGACCTCCGCGCTACGCCTGAACCGATGAAAGGCCTTCGTCTGCCATGACGGATACCATCCCGGCCGCATCCCGGCTGCAGACCGAGTTCGCCTTCGAATTGCCTCATGGGTACGTCGACGGCGAGGGTGTCGTGCACAAACACGGCAGTATGCGCCTGGCGACAGCACGGGACGAACTGTCGCCGCTGATCGACCAGCGCGTCCGCGAGAACCCTGCCTATCTGGGCGTCGTTCTGCTTGGCCTCGTCACCACCCGTCTGGGGACCGTTCCGCATATCCATGCCGGTGTCATCGAGCAGCTTTTCGCCACCGACCTCGCCTACCTGCAGGGGTTCTACCGAACCATCAACGGCCTGAGCGAGGACACCGGAACGGTGGCGTGCCCTTCCTGCGGTACGCGGTTCACTCTTCCCGACCCCGGGAGCGGCCTGGGGGAATCGTGACGTACCCCCAAGACCGCCTCGGGGAGGAAGTGGGCTACATCGCCTACCACTTCCACTGGCCCAGAGACGACATCCTGGGTCTGCCCCATCATGAGCGTCTTGGCTGGGTACGTGAGATCAACCGGATCAACACACGGCTGAACACGGAGAGGTGATTCCCATGAGCGAAGGGCCTTCTCCTCCTCTATTGTCGGCCGCGGTCTGGCCGCCGGCATCGAGCGGGCTCCGGTATTTCACCAGGCACCTGGCCGCGTGGCAGCGTCTGTCCGTCTTGCCGCACACCTCCGATCCGCTCCCGCGCGGGTGGATCCTCATCTCGCGTGTGGAACTGCGCAGCACGGCGAGAGCACGCCGCAGGCCGACTCCGGCGCTCCTCCTGTGGCAGCCCTTCATTCCCGCGCTGCCAGAAGGAGTCTCCTTCCCGCCCAGTCAGTCAGCGACGCGGCACATGCCCGGGGTCCGGGGCTCGTCCACCGCGCCCCCGCCCCCGGCTCCGGGGGCTCCGGCAAGGGCGGCTCCGGCCGGCACCGCAGCCGACACCACAGCACGTACCGGGAAATCCCCGCGTCCTCCCGGCCAGCCCGATGCGCGCACCCCAGGTGCAGACGCCGCCAAGGACACCGCCGGGTTCCCCCGATCAGCCAGGGAACAGATCGCTTCGCCCCCCGGCAACGCGCGCACACCCGGCCCCAAGGCGCCCGTAGCCCCCCACGCGGCCGCTCCCTTCGGCAGCCCTTCCACAGCCGCCGGCCCTGGAGGACCACTCAGCGATGAGCCCCAGCTCTCCCTCGCCGGGCCGCGCCCCACCGGTCCCCAACCACCATCACCCGCACGCGAACGGCCCTCGCACACGGAACAACCCTCCACCGCCTCCCGTACCGCCCAACCACCCACCGCCCAACCCCGCATCGGTCTCCAACCGCCATTGCCCGCCGCTCAGACCCGCAGGCTCAGCCTCCACACCCCCCGTTACGAATCCATCGCCCAGCCCTCCACGCCCCCTACACCGAGAATGCCCCCCACGCCGACAGCGTCGACAACGGCCCTGCGTTCCGCCACCCCGTATGCGACGACAGCCGTGCCGGCAGTCGTACCGTCGGCGAGCGCGTCTGCCCAGGCCCGTGCCGACAGCACGGAGGCCCTTCCGCTCACCCTCCACTACCCGTCGCCTGCCCAGCCCTCCACAGCGAAAAAGCTGCCCCCGCCCGCCCCCACGACCCCCACCACCCGCGCCCCCGCCCTCCCCTCACCCGCCGCCACGGCACATCTCCGAGCGGTGCCTACGTCAATGTCCGCAGCGGCCGGGGAGACAGTCGCTTTCGCCGCCGATGCGTCGGCCGACCGCCATCGCCGAGCCGCTGTCAACAGTGCGGCTCTCGCCCGAGAGATCACCCGCAGTCATGCGGATCTCCTGGCGCGTGCGCTCCTTCCACGCTTGAAAGCGGCCGGTACACGCAGCGCGGAGCGCGAAAGGCTTCCCACCGGCCGTGACCAGCCTCGGTGACACTCGCGAACGGGTGTGAACGCGTACAGGCGATATGCGCAGGACCCCCTGCTTATCCCTCAGGAGGCGAATACCGCAATGACAGATCAGCCCTTCGCCGTCAGTTCGATGTTCCAACTCACCATCGGCGTCCACAATCTCGGTTCATTCACCAGTTGTGACGGCCTGGGGTGCTCCACCGAGGTGGAGGAACACCGGGAGGGCGGCCTGAACGACCACGTGTGGCAGCTGCCGGGCAGACTGCGCTACACACCGTTGACGCTGTCGCGGCCACTGACCCGGCAGACCACGTTGATCTGGCTGTGGCTGAGCCAGGTGAACTACTCCTTGAAGCCCATACGGCTCCCCGGACAGCTCGTCGCCCTGGGACCCGATCGCCGCCCATTGGTGCGCTGGGCTCTCGACGGCGTCGTCCCAGTGAGGTGGACCGGTCCCTCCTTCTCAGCCGACCAGGCACAGGCCGCGAGCGAGACGCTGGAGATCGCACACAACGGTTTCCTGGAAGTAACGGTCTGAGCCACGCCCCGACCGGACCCCGGGACATGACCGTACGTCGTGAGCGCGCTTCGCCGCAGGCAACGCAAGGGCGAGCCAGCGTCGCCCCCATTGGTTTGAAAGGACTCTGTGGTGTTGTCACTTCCCCCTCTCGGCGGTGCTCTGGTGCGCGCCGCTCTGGTGATGCACGAGCCTCCGACAGGCGACAGCAAGCTTCCCGGGCCGGAACGCGGCCGCCTCGTCCTCCATTTCAACCCCGACCATCTGAGTATCAGCAAACACAGCACATGGGTTCGTGATCCTTCCAAGCTGGCACCGGAAGCGAGCAGTCCCGAGTTCTCCGGGAGCGAACCGCGCACGACGAGTGTGGATGTCTTCCTCGACGCCGGCGACGGCCGCGGCAAAGTACAGGATGCGGTGGAGACTTTGATGGCGTGCTGTGAGCCCACTCCCAAGAGTCTGAGTGCGAATCGGCCCTCGCCGCCTTGGGTGCGCCTGGTATGGGGGCGTCTGCGGACGTTCACCGCCATGGTGACGTCGGTGAGCGCCAACTACACCCTGTTCGCGGCGGACGGGCTGCCGCTCCGCGCGCAGTGCGACGTGTCGCTGGAGGAGATGGGCGGTGTCGTGCGCCGGCAGAACCCGACCTCCGGTGGTCAAGGAAGCGCCGGCATGCATCTGATGAGAGAGGGGGACTCTCTGGCCTCGGTCGCGCACCGCACCTACGGAGATCCGGGCAAATGGCGGGAAATCGCCGAGCGGAACAATATCGACGACCCGGCCCAGCTGCGCCCGGGCCGTCGGTTGATCCTGCCTGAGCTGGTGGACGATATCGCTGGAGGGATGGTATGAGCGAGCGCGCCTACGCCGCCAGACCTCTCATCGACATCGGCTCGCCCATCCCCGGGGAATGGGCCGAACGCCTCACCGAGGCGTTCGTCGACACCAGTACGGGACTCCCAGACGAAGCCTATCTCCGCTTCCACGATCCGGAACACCGGCTGCTGGGCTCGTTGAAAGCCTCGATCGGCACTGCGGTGAGAGTCTCCGTCGTGACCTCACGGGACCGCACCCGTACCGGGATCTTCGCCGGCGAAGTCATCGCGCTCGAAACCGAGTTCACTCACGAGGGGGGGACTTACACCATTGTGCGCGCTATGGATCCCGGTCACCGTCTTCTGCGCGGCCGGCGTGTCACCTCCTATGCCGATACCACGGTCGCCGATGTCGTCAGCAAGATCGCCCGCCGCTCCCGGATGACTTGCGGTCCCATCCAGGCCGACAGCGCCCGTATCCCTTTCCTGGCGCAGCTCAATCTCAGTGACTGGGAGATGGTGCAGCACCTTGCCGCCGAACGCGGTCTGACTGTCAGTGTCGAGGGCACCAAGCTGTGTCTGCGCAAGCCCACTGCCGCGCAGACTGCTCCCAGCCCCCGGAGCGGGGCAGCCGCCAGTCCTTTCGTGCTTCAAGAGGGTATGAACCTCATCTCCCTGCGCGCCGGGCTGTCCTCGACCGGGCAGGTCGCCAAAGTCGAGGTGCGTGGCTGGGACCCGGTGTCCAAACAGCCATTGGCACACCGTGAACCGGCCACCGCCAGTGACCGGTTACAGGCGGGTACCACCCCGGGCAGCGCGTCCAAAGCCTTCGGCTCGGACAGCACCCTTCTGGTCACCGGCCGCCCCTACACCACCGCTCATGACGTGCAGAACGCGGCCCGTGCACTGGCCGCCGACACCTCCGCGGCCTTCGCCGATGTCGAGGCAGTGGCCGTGGGAGCCCCGCAGTTACGGGCGGGCGCCGCTGTCGCCCTGGCCGGTGTCGGCTCGCCCTTCGAGGGAAAGTACACGATCGCCTCCAGCCGCCATATGTTCAACGACCGTGACGGGTACCGGACCCGGATCCGTGTCACCACACACTCGCTCGCGCCGGTGCCTCCGGCACCTCCCTTGAGTACCCGTGGCGTGGCGGTGGGGGTGGTCGCGGACACCAAGGAGCCGCACGAGGGGCAGCACGGCTGGGTGCGCTTACGGCTGCCGTGGCTCGGCCCCGACTACGTCACCGACTGGGTCCGCACCGTGCAGAGCGGAGGGGTCGGCGGTGGCGGGGTCTTCCCGGTCGAGCTTGAGGACGAGGTACTGGTCGGTTTCGAGCACGGACGACTGGACCGGCCCTACGTCCTGGGCGGTTTGTACAACGGCAAGGACAAGCCCGGCGATCACGCGGGAATCAAGCTCATCGATCCCTCCACGGGCAAGGCGAACCGCCGTTCCTTCGCCTCCCGCGACACCGACCGCATCGAGATCCTGACCCCGGCCGAAGGCTCCCAGGGCATTCAGCTGTCCACGGGCAAGGGCAGCGACCTGTACACGGTGCTCATGGACCGGAGCAAGAAGGCCATCACCGTTACCGCTGGCACGGATGCGGAGAGCCTGGCTGTCTGCCTGGACCGGAGCAAGAAGGCCATCACCGTTACCGCCGGCACGGACGCGAACAAGATCACTTTCTGTCTCGACCACGGAAAGAAGGAAGTCACTTTGGACGCCGGCCCGGAAGGCACTCTCAATCTGAAGGCGGCTGACGTGAAGATCCAGCCCAGTGCCAACACCGAGGCGAGGACCAGCACGTTCGCGGTGAACAGCCACACCATCGATCTTGAGGCGGATGAGGAAGGAACCTTCACCGCGAACGGCAGGACGATGAAACTGGGCAGCGCCAAGACAGCCACGCTCGACATCACCACCGGAACCGACGACAACAAGGTGTCCATCAAGACCAAGACGGCGAACATCGAGACGACGGACAACGTGAACTGGAAGAGCAAGGACGTGAAGTTCACCGTCGATGGCGAGTTCAGCGCCACCGCAGGAAAGAGCCAAGTCACCGTCAACAGCACATCGGCCACCGCCGCACAAGGGTCTAACAAGGTCGAGGTCAACAGCAGTGGTGTCACGGTCAAGGGCTCGGCAGTCAACATCGACTGACCGACACAGGCCGCGCGTGCGTCAACAGACCCGAAGAAGCGACTCAGTGAGGAGGTAACGCGATGTCTGTTTCCGACATCATCGGCGCGGGCTGGTCCTATCCCGCACGCTGGAGCCCCCAGCACAACGCCCAGCTCGCCACAGGCGTGGACGACATCGAGCAGGCGATCCATCTGATCCTTGCCACGGCACCCGGTGAGCGCCCCATGCGTCCGGAGTTCGGCTGCGGCATCCACCACCTGGTCTTCGCGACGGTCAACGCCACCACAGCGGGGCTGATGGAACAGGAAGTCCGCCAAGCGCTGGAGCGCTGGGAACCGCGCGCGGAGATCGACGACATCGCCATCACCGGCGATCAGGAGGATGCCTCGCTGATGTACATCGACATCCACTTCCACCCCCGCGGTACCAACGACCCACGCAACCTCGTTTTCCCCTTCTACACGATCCCTTCCCACGCCCCGGAAACGCCATGAGTACCCCCCCGCCCCCTGTCCCGCAGCCCTCGGACGAAGCTCTGGCCCGCCTTGCGGAGGAGGGGCCCGCGGCCCTGGACACCCTGCGGTTCCAGGACGTCGTGGACAACGCCAAGCGTCTGATTCCGCACCTGTACCCCGAGTGGACCGACCACAACGTCTCCGACCCCGGCATCACCCTCGTCGAAGCCTGCGCCGCGCGCATCGACGAACTCTCCTACCGCCTGGGACGTGTCACCGGGCCCGTGCGCGAGGCGTTCCTGCGGCTGCTGGCGCCACCCCGGCGCCCGGCGGTCCCGGCCCGTGCGCTGCTGACGTTCACGCATGAGCCCGGTCCGGCCGCGCCAGTGCCGCTGGTCGTCCCCGCGGGTACGCAGATCAGCACCGGTTCCGCCGGGGGAGACTCCGCCAGGGGAGAGGAGATCATCTTCACGCTCCAGGAGGAGGTGAATCTCCCGCCGGTCCAGGTCTTCCTCTACGGCAAGGCGGCCGACGAGGCGAACATGCCTCCCGTCACGGGCGGCGGCGAGAGCGCCATCCTCTACTCGGGGACCTTGGCACCGGATGGCACCTACGACACCGGAGAGCCGGGACCGGACGCGAGTGCGATCGTCCTGGTGGCCGATCCCGGGCCGGACAAGCTGCTCACCCTCCACCTGTCGTTGCGTGCGCGCAGCGGCCGGCCGGGCCCTCTTCAGTGGCAGATATCCACCAAGGACGGGTGGAAGATGCCGGAGAGTCTGGGCACGAGCTCTCCCGAGCCGTTCGCCGGACCGACCCAGGTGACGCTGAAGGTGCCCGACAGTCGGCTGCGCTACCACCCCAGCATCACGCTTGGCTCCGTCGAATCCTTCCCCATGTTCCGTCCGGCGGAGGAGTATCTCGCCCTGCGGCTGACAGCCGATACCAGTGCTGCGGGGAAGGCGACCTGGTCAATCGCCGCCCTCCACCCCGCCGAGGCGGTCTCCGCGCCCGCGCCCGCCCTGCAAGTCGTACCGTTCAACCAGCAGCACCTCACCGTCGCAGAATCCACCGGCCAGCCGGCCCAGCGCCTGCGGCTGGCTGCCTTCCCGGTCGCCGGCGGCGGCATCGAGGTGACGACACAGCCCAAGGCCGGCATGCTCCAGACCTGGACTCGGACTACGTCGTTCGCCACGTCCGGGCCGGACGATTCGCACTACGTCCTCGACGCCGCAGCGGGCGAAATCGTCTTCGGCCCCGCCATCGCCACGCCCGACGGCCCGCGTCTGTGCGGACGTACGCCCGCGGTGGGCGCAGAAATCAGGGCCCGGGCCGACACCACCCGCGGCGCCCTGGGCAACGTCCCCGCCCACAGCCTCACGCAGTTCGCCGGACAACAGACGGGGCCCCAGCCCGTGCCGGACGCCGTGGTCACCACGGCAGCTGCCGACTACGTCTTCGTCGGCCCGCTGGTGGCCGGCCGCTCCCACCTTAACTCCACAGAAAACTCCACAGAAAACTCCGCGAGGAACTCCACAGAAAACTCCGCGAGAAACTCCACGGAAAACTCTGCGGGAATACCCACGGTCCAGCCCTACACCGGCCTCTGGCCGGCACTCCGGCAATTCCCGAGGATCAACGCCGGGGTCGAGCTGGGTGAGGACTCCCTCATCCTTTTCTCCGGGAGTTCCTACCTCACCCTGCCCACCCCGGACAAGACACAGCCTTCCTCCGACCTGACGCCCCTTCCCATCAGCGGCCTCCTGGGCACGACCGTGAGCGCCGCTCTTCAGTCGTTCGCCCACGGCATCGACGCCGCGCTGCGCATCGACGCCACGACGGTCTACCTGTTCAAAGGCCCACTCGCACTCGCCATGACCATCCAGAACGGAAAACTGACTTCGCCCGGCACGCCCCAGCCGATCAGTTCCCTCTTCCGGTACCTGCCGCCCTCCTTCACCAGCGGTCTCAGCGCCGCCACCGCCGTGCACGGCAAGACCGGGACGTACCACCTGTTCCGCGGGGCGCAGTACGTCGAGATACAGAAGACGGGCGAGGGTGTGTTGGCATGCGCCTCCCCCGCGCGCCCGTCGGCGGAACTGTGGCCGGGCATCGACCGGATCACGCCCCGCATCATGGTCACCAACCCCGCCCCCGCCGTGGGCGGAAGCGATCCCGCGACGTTCCCGGAACTCCTGCGCGACACCCCTGCCGGGCTCGCCCATCCTCAGCGGGCCGTCACGAGCGAGGACTACGAACGCGCTCTGCGCGACGCCGTTCCCGGCCTGGCACGTGTCATCTGCCGCACCTCGGCGCAGGGGTTCGGCGACCTGTCCGTCCTCCTCATACCGGAACTCCCCGCCGGTACACCCCCCACAGCACACAGCCTCACCCCCAGCCCCGGACTGGTGGCCGCCGCGCGAGAGCGGCTGGAGACCCTCCGCCTGCTGGGCACCCGCCTCCAGGTGACCAACCCCTCCTACCACCGCCTGCGCATCACAGCCACACTCACCACCGACACCCCGCCGCCTCACACCCTGCTGCGCGAACAGGTCCGTGCCGCCCTGGTAGCCGCGTTCCACCCGATCACCGGCGGCCGCTCCCAAACCGGCTGGCCGCTCGACCGGCTTCCGGTCTCCGGGGACGTCATCACGGCCCTGGCCCGCTTCCCGGGCACCCGGGTGACCGGCGATCCCGTCGTCGAGGACCTGGACGCCGGAGGCGACGGCTCCGCCTTCCTGCCCGTACTCGACCTACTGGATCTCACCATCAACGGGGTCGATCACCAGGACTCCCACGCCCTGACCCCATCAAGCGGTCAGGCAGACGGTCAGTCACCGGCCACCGCCGACCGCAGCGTCAGCCTGAACCTCACCACTCCGTCAGGCCGCATCTGGCGCCGGACCCACTGCGAGACGCAGAACGGACGCTGGGACACACCGCCGCCGGAAAACCTCAGCCCTGAGACCGCCCGCACGGTCGTGTGCGCCGCGGCCGACCGTGCCTTGCCTCTGTCCGCGCATATCGTCTACCAGCTGGCCGGGACCGACGAAAGCGTCACCCTGGACTTGACCAACCCACCCGCCGGGGCGAACACCTACACCGTCCATACGACAGCGAAAACCAGCCTCGCGCTCTCTTCCCAAAACGCGTCCGGTGCCCAGCCGGTCATCGTCCAGGGATTCCGGGCAGTGGACGGGAGCGAGCTCCCTCCATCGGGAAACAACGCCCACGCCCAGCTCACGGCCGCGCTCGACAGCACGCTCCAGCGGTCCCTCACCATCACGTTGCGCGACGTCAGCCACGACACGTGGACGTTCGGGAACCCGGCGGGTCTCAGCGCCAACACCAGTGTCACTCCCTCCCCCATCCCCCAGGTCGGCAGCGGCAAGACCACCTCCGTCGTCGTGACCACCCCAAGCACCACCGGCGATCTGACCGGTTCCATCCCCTGCACACCCGAGGGAGGGCGGCAACCCCTCACGCTCTCCTGGACCGCTACGGACCACGGCGTGGTGATCTACAAGGTGAGCAGCGACGACGCGGCTGTTTCCGCCTACGTAGGCAACGACAAGATCACCACCAGCGGGCTGCGCAAGAGTGCCTCACAGGACGGTGGAGGCCTCCACGCGGCCGTGCACATCAGCCTGAAGAACTCCGCCCACCGAGCCGCCACACTCTCCCTGCGCAACATACTGCCCGCCACTTTGCAACGGTCCTCTTGCTCACTGCAGGAGGGCAACTGGACCACCGAGCCGGAGAACTACATCGCCAAGGACAAAACCGCGACGCCCACCTGCACGGTTGACGATCCGGGCAAGGCCATGACGGGAAACGTCACTTACACATACACCCTGGCGCCAGGAAAGGAGGACAGCCTCGCCTTCGATTGGACCAGCACGTCCAGTGACACGACCTTCACCGTGAGATGCCCCAAGGACGCCGAGATCAAGACGGGCAACACCCCGTGGATAGCGGAAAAAACCACCACAGATGGAGAGGAAACGGTGTGGGTACTGAGGAGGCAGCAGTAGGAGACGTGAATCGGAATCAACACCCCAAATCTACTGATCCCGCACATGTAAGCAACCCCAGTCCACCCGCAGCTCAAGGAATAAGTCATACCGACACACACCGGTACGGCCTCTCCCGCGTCGCCCCGTAAGCATCCATAACTGAGTTGGTCTTTGCTGCGATCACCTACGCGCTGGTCAGCGGTTACGCCTGGAGGGGCCTTGTCTCCTTGCTTTAAAGTGTCGAAGTCGAACAATGCATCGCCGGTTTGCCGTCTGGTCTCGTGCGGGGATCTGGGGCCAGCTGCACCACAGGATTTGCCAGCTCCTGGGCGCCATCGCGATGGATCACTCCTGAATAGTCTTCCCAGTAATCGACATCCCATCCAAAGTGAAGTGCAGCCGAATATGTGAGAGATTTCATGAGTGAAGAATTAGACGTGACAATACGACAGAAGACGCAAGGTCCCAAGGGGGACACCGGGCTCCAAGGGGACGTCGGCGCCAAGGGGAAAATCGGCGCCAAGGGGAAGAGAGGCTCTAAAGGGAACGTCGGATCCAAAGGGAAACCCGGACCCAAGGGAATGACCCTGTCGGGCGATATTCTTTGTTTTACGGGGGAGACCCTCCGCTTCGGGCGATCCACGGGGCTGAAGGGGATCTCCGCCAGGTTTCCCGTATTCGTGATAACATCCGATAGTTTCTCTATAGCCTACGAGCGATGGCGTGGGGGCACGGTCACTCTAAAATGCGAGATAGAAAGTGATGGGACACTTAAGGTTGTCGAAGGAGGTGATGACGTCAGGGATAATAAAACGCAGAACTTCGGCAGGCTTCGGCAGCACACGCTTAAAATGTCCTAGGCGCGCCAGAAATTCGAGTGTGCACGCAGAAATACCAGCGACGCTTTGGACCGTTTGGGGAAGAGGTTGGGCTGCCGTCACTCCACCATTCCGCAAGAGAATAAAAGCGGCGTCACGGTACAGTCCAGAACCTCATCGTTTCGGATTCATATTGGGAGCAGCATGTCCGAGAACACCGTTACGATTTATCTAGGCCCTGGCCTCAAAGGCGAGACCGGAGATAAAGGCAAGCGCGGAGATAAGGGCGAGCGCGGAGATAAGGGCGAGCGCGGAGATAAGGGCGAGCCCGGAGACAAAGGCCAGACCGGAGACAAAGGTCCGCCTGGGGACGATTGAGGATCGAACTTTCGGAGTTGTTTGGCAAACCGCATCAGCTGGAGCGTGCGGTCGATGCCTGGGTGACTTCGGTGCAGTGAGAGGTGATCATGCTCCAGCGTGCCACCCGTGGAGTTCCGCGCGGCGTGGGTGTTGCGGGAACAACGCCCACGACGGATACCACCATGTCTGGGGATATCGAGCGCATCCTGCAGTACACGATGCCCGCGTGAGGGCTGGAACGGCCACCGCGTGACCATCAAGGGCCGTGTGGACTCCTGACGATCGCGCGGTGGCCGCGGGCACAGGAACGACGCCGCCGCTGGCGGGCGACGTTCGACGTTCGACCAGGCCATGGCCCCTGATCGCGGGCCGATTCCGGTGCGGGTGGAGCCGCGTGCCACAGCCCGCGCCTTCGTACTCGTCCTGCTGGCCGGCGTCGAGCGGAGGAACTGTTGACGGCTGGCCGAACAGGCCGGTCACACCCGCCCCGGACCGGTGCAGTGGCTGCTGCAAGGTGCACGCTGGGACGCCGACGCGCCCGTCCGCGACGACATCCGCGCCTACGTCCTCGATCGCCTCGGCGCCGACAACGGCGTGCTGATCGCAGGCGAGACAGGACTTCTGGAGAAGGGCACCGCTTCGGCGGTCGTGCAGCAACACCACATGGACGCTACGGGCCGGTCTGAGAACAACCAGGTCGGCGTGTTCCTCGCTACACCTCCCGCAAGGCGGGCACTGATCGACCGTCGGCTTTGCCTGCCCGGGCGTGCGTGGTGCCAGGACGTCGATCGCCGCAGTCGCGCAGGGGTGCCTCACCAGGCGGAGTTCGCGACCAAACCCGCTCTGGCCGGGCAGAAGATCGAGGCAACCCTGGACGCGAGGATCAGCGATTCCTGGGAAACGGCGGATGAGGCAAACGGCCAAGGCCCCACTCTGCGTGCTTTGTTGGAGCCCCGCCGGATCGGCTACGTGCTGGCCCGCCGAGGCGAGTACCGCTGTCGGCCGTGTTCGGGGCCGGACACCTCCGATCCGACGGTCTCCCACCTGATCGACGCCTCGCCGCTTCTGGCGAGATGGAGCTGACCGCGATCCGCACTCGCACGTTCCGAAGTCCACCAGCACGTCTGACAGTTGGTGACGACCAGGCTCCGGATGCCAGCGGGCAGGAAATCGTTGGACCTGGACGGGGTCCTGGTCGACGCCCACTCGGACAAGCAGGACGCGGCTCCGACCTGGAAGAAGACCCACGGCCACCACCCGCTCATGGGGTCTGTCGACCACGGCCCCTGAGGGACCGGAAAACCCGTCGCCGCTCTCCTTCGCCCCGGCAACGCGGGCTCGACCACGGCCGCCGACCACATAACCGCCACGCGCCTCACCCTCACTCAACTGCTGGAGAAGTACCGGGCGAGGACGGCGGACGCTGATTCGCTGCGACTCCAGTGGGTCAGAGACGGACGGATGCCCAGGGCGATGCCATCGCGGGCTCCGTTGCTGAACCCTAGGTCAGCGAGAAGCGTGTCGGCGACGAGTTCTGGGCTCAGCCGGCTGTGGCGGGAGAGGGCGTCAGGGTGGGAGGCAGGCGAGGCCAGCGTCGATGGTCTTCGCGACGGCCGACATTTCAGTCTCCCCAATGCTACTGAATACATCGAGGGATTCCATGGCCGAACAACGAGAATCAGTAACGCAGGAGAAAACGCAAGGCCCCAAAGGGGACACCGGCCCCAAAGGGGATGCTGGGCCCGAAGGGGACACCGGCCCCGAAGGGGATGCTGGACCCGAAGGGGACACCGGACTCGAAGGAGATACAGGACCCAGAGGAGACGACGCATTATGTGCTGTACTGGTCGCTACTTATCCCAATCAAGAACTATTCTATGAGCGTTTTGATGGATTAGAATTGGTGGCCGAGTCAACTTCCAGCACTAGCGAAGCTGTATATATCGTGACATCCAAAATCTCGGCAACTGTCGGCGTTCCAAACAAGCAAATACAGATATACCATCGGTCTGGAAAGATCACATCTTCTTTCTTCGACGTTAATTACACTACAGAGATTGTCGATGGAATCAAGATTTATAGAGCTGTCCTGAGACTGAAGCAGTCATGAATCTCGCCTGGACGGTGGCCAGCTGCCACACGGAAACGGCCTGAAGGGGAAAAATCGCCGACCTCTCCAGGAGTGAACCCAGATCGAACGTTCCAACCCTGTCGATCCCCTAACGACTCGAGGAAAGTCATGCCCGACATCGATGCGGCCCCTCCCACGACCCGGACAACAGAAGACAATCGTCCACCCCCACTGATCCCCTTCATAGACGACCCGGCCGCTCGCCCGCCCTTTGCCCGCCTCTTCTCGGAGATACTCGCTCCGCTGGCCCGGAATTACAACCTGCTGCCGGACGCCGCTCTACGACTCTTCGCGGACGAACTCGGCGAGAACCTTCCGCTGAGCGCGCCCGCCCTCGCCGACATCATGGTGGACATGGCCCCGTCACTGGACCAGGTGGTGACCCTCCCCCCCGGCACGGCGTTCGCCACCTCCTCCAGCGAGGGGGCCAACCCCGTCGTCTTCTCCACCCTCGCCGAGCGCGTGCTGGAGTCCGCCTGCCTGCTCACCGCCGGGATTCTCCCCACGAGCGCCGACACCAAGGGCACCGCCCAGTTCGTCCCCATCGCACACGACCTCCCCGTCGAGACCGCACACTGCGTCCTGTTCGTTCTGTCCCGGCCGCTGCCGGGCATGACCTGCCTGGTGACGCTCCCGACGGACATCCCGGACAGCGCGAGCATGCACTGGGAAGCCTGGCAGTCCGGGGAGTGGGTCTCCTGCGGCACCAGCCTGTCCGCCGCGCCCAAGTCCGCCGAGTTCGCCGTCCCCGTCCCTCCCTCACACAGCCCTTACGACTTCCCCGCCACGGGCGAGCATCCCCCAGCGCCCGGCGCGGGGCTGCTGAGGTGCTCCGCCGATTCGCCCTTCACACTCCTCGGGGAAGCGGGCGTACGGTGCCGGGGCAGCGTGACCGCGGTGCAAGGGGAACTGGTCCACGACGAGATCCTCGGCCGCTCGGACGGCACTCCGGCTCAGCAGTTCCCCTTACGCCAGCCGATCTCCACCACCTACCTGCGCCCCTTGGTCGAGTCGGTTCAGGACGCGCACGTTGAACGATGGACCATGGTGGACTCCTTCGCCGCATCCGGTCCGCTTGACCGCCACTTCATGGTCAACGCCGCCACAAGCCGCATCGCGTTCAGCCCTGACCCGCAACGAGGCGGCACACCACCGCCGGGAGCCACCCTGCGCATCCCCTCCTACCACTGCGGCGGCGGAGCGGCGGGAAACGTACCCGGCAGGTCCATCTCGATCCTCCAGACACCTCGGCCAGAGATCACCGGGGTCTTCAATCCATACGCCGCGATCGGCGGCACCGAGCCACGAGACACTCACCGCTCCTATACCGCCAGGCGACGGCCGGTACTCCTGACCGGGGCATCAGCAACCGCCCAGGAATGTGAGGACCTCGCCCTCTCCTCCGGTCTCGGCATCGCCCGCGCCCTGTGCGCACCCACCGCGGCCGGCAGCCAGGCAGCCGCGGTCAAACTGTACGTGTTGCCCACCGCACAACCCGACACCCTGGGGCGCCTGACGGAGGACCAGCTCACCCCTTCCCCCGACGCCGTGGACGCCATCCGGCGCGACCTGGGGCCCCGCCTGCCGACGGGAGCCGACATCATCGTCACCCGCTTCCCGCTGATGGAGATCAGCACGGCGGTAACGGTCCGGGCCGAGCAGTGGGCTTCCCCCCAGGAACGCAAAACGCTCGCACGGGACGCCTGTCTGGCCCTCTACCGCTACTTCAGCCCCCTGCCTGGCGCCGGCCCCTCGGGAGACGGATGGCCCGTGGGCCAGAGCGCTCAGAACAGCGACATCCACCGAGCCCTCCTCGACGTCCCCAACATCGACGGCGTCACACGCGCCGAACTCCGGGGGCCGAGCGCCGTCCCACCGCACTCCCTGGTCTACTCCGGACACCACACCGTCACCTGCATCACCTTCGACGGCCAGACCGACTACGACGCCACCTTCCGAGGCTGACCCGCACCGACCACGGCCGCCGCCCCACCCGGGCACCGCCCCTACCGTGCCAGCCGCCCTCGCCTCCGTGCGCTCGCCGCGACCGACAGGGATCCGCCATGACCAAACCGACCAAACCTACACTCGCCCTCCCGGCCGCCCTCGCACGAGACCCGGTCATGCGGGAGTTCGCCGAACGTCTCGCCCTCATGCTGGAGCCCTTCCCCCGGGCCTTGGAGGACTTCCCCCGCCTGCTCGACGCCTGGCGGACGGATCCCGCCTGGCTGGACTGGCTGAGCCAGATCACCGGCGCACCGGATACCCCGCAGTGGGACGAAGCCGCCCGCCGGGCCGCGGTCGAGGCCGCGGCAGCCCTCGCCGCCCAGCAGGGCACCCACGAGGCGCTCATACGAGAGGCCGGCCTGCTGGGATGGGAGCTGTCCATATCCGATCCAGGCCAAGTCACCACAACGGACCAGTGGTTCGGACCCAGGCGCTCACTGGTCGTCGCACTGGCATGGTCGCCCGCCGACACCGTCAGACTGGTCAGTGCACGGCCCCAGCTGGACGCCATCGTCCGCCGCCACTGCCCCGCACACGTCCCCTACACGGTCGTGGTGGGTGAGGGGTTCACCCCGTCCGCCGCCCTTTCCCTGCCCAGTGACGTGGGCGACACGGGGCAGCCGCGCACCGTGTTCTTCTACGGCCCCCACCCCGAAGGCGACCAGACGGTCGGCTACGACCTATCCGTACCCGCGCCCGTCCCCGGCCCCCGGCGACTGAATGCCCGCTGGTCCGGCCTGGCGCAGCTGGGGAGTGTCGGCAAGAACTTCGGGAAGGGATCTGCGGGACACATCGACGCAGCGGTTTGCTACCCCGATCTCGGCTTCTACCTGATATCCGGTGACGAGGTAGCCGTATGGGACAAGAGCGCCGAGGCGTTCAACAAGATCGCCGGACTGAACAGCATCTTCCCCAATCTGCCGCGAAGGCAGGCGACGCAGGCCCTGGACGGTACGCTGACCATCAGAATTCCGCTGATTGACGATGTCCTGTCCATCCCCTCCGGGAACGACAAGGGTCTCTACGTCTTCTCCGGAGAACACTCGATCCGCTACAGCTCACCGGGGGCGACGAACCCCGAGACGAAAACGATCAAGGAACTTTACACGACAGACCTCCCTCCCGAGTTCCACCGGAACCTCGACGCCGTCGTGGAAGACCCGTTCCGTGAGGGAATCCACTACCTCATCAAGGGACCGCAGTGCGCGGAGGTAGACGGCTTCACCTACAAGGCCACCCACCTGATCCGTGACCTATGGCCAGGACTCCCCGTCCGCACGGCCTCCGAGCAGACCGGTGGAGGCGCTCTGACCATCGAGGCCACCCTCGTCCCCCTCCACTCCGGCTTCCGGCTCTCCTACTTCGCCCGTGCACTGACCGAAGGCGCCCAGGTCTATCTCTACGAAGGCACCAAGAAGACGTCCGGAGAGCTCGCTGCCCTGCCACCGGTCGGCCAGAAGCCGGCACCCGGGTCGGCCGGCAACGTCCTGTTCGAGGGCAGCGTCCTCACAAGCCCCGGCGGCTACACCCTCTACTACGCAGATCCCGCCTTCAACAAATGGCTGTCCGATCCAGCTGAATTTACCGCAATCCTGAAAAAGGAAGACTACGGAACGTTCAGCCTCAAAGGCGATGCGGGCGGCAAGACCGCGAACCGCAAGAATCCAAAATTCACGTGCCAGACCCCATACCCGCGGAGCGCGACCCTCGCTCTGTACAACGCCGCCGACAAGGCTTCCGACCTCGACCAGGCACAGAAGGAGATCCCCACACCCCTGTTCTCGAAGCCGATAGCCAACCAGAACACCGTGCAGGACGTGACCGCCGACAATACGTTCCTGCCCGGCCCTTACAAGGCATACCTGCTGGCCCGCGACGGCCACGCGTTCCTGGCCGAGCCGCTCAAGGACATCACGCTCACCCTCGACCCGAGCGCCATCGGCACACTGCACCTGGGCGGCACGGAGGCGGACGACCAGAAGGGCACCATCCCGCTCGACCGGAAGCCCGTCATCTCCTACACGCCTTCAGGTGAGGAGACATGGACCACGGGGACACTCCACATCTTCCCGCAGGCCGCGCAGGACGCGGCCCCCAACACCCTGCCTGCCGCCGCAGCCGTGCTCACCTATGACATGGTCGACCTCAAGTCGCCCTTCCCTCTTGCTGATTCACTCCCGGTCGGCGGCTACACCGCCTACTTCTGCGCGGGGAAGGCCTGGCTCGCCAAACCGAAGCGCTTCACCGTCACCGCCCCCGCCGCCAGCGGAGAGCTCAAGGTCAATACACCCAGCAGCAACGGAACGGCGAACGTCCTGACGTACAGGACCCCATACGCGAACAGCGGCAACCAAATCGTCGTGGTCCGTGAACTCGACGACCACGCCCCGACCATCAACACCCATGCCGGCCAATGGGACTACGTCTACCGCACCACGGCATCCGACCAACATGGTGAGATCACCATCACCACCACGAATCTCCTGCCGCAGGGCTCCCCGGCGGACGCGGCGCCCGGCACCTACACGGTGCGCCTCGTGACCAGCAGCGGCGCTCCACTGGCAGACCCGGTCACGATCAGCGCCACCCTGAGCCCTGCGCAGTACGAAACCCTGCGCATCACACAACCACTCCCGGAAACGCGCATCAACACCGCCAGTACGATCAAGCTCGAATACACAACCAAATACTTCAACCCGGAAAACATCATCACCGTGCGGGGGGCCGGGGACAACCAGATATATTCCCAAAAAACCGAGGCAGGGAAAACCGAGCAAGAAATAGGAGGAGACAAGCTGCTGGACGGCATGCGCCTGTACCCGGGCAACCACACGATCTACTACCAGGCGCACCGCTCCGTACCCCTGGCCCAACCACTCACATTCCTGGTCCACGCGCCGCGCGCTTCAGGATCCATCGCCGTGTCTCCAACCTCGCCCCACGTGGGCGAAAAATTCCGCATAGGATATGAGACGGAATTTCCCGGAATCTTGGAGGCCAACCGCATAGAGATCTACAAAGAGAACGACCAGCCGGGGAGATCTCATCCGGTCCAGAGCATCAAAGCACCAGGGAAAACAGGAATCGTGGACGCAGACGGGCTGTCCGGCGGACAGTATCGGGTCAACTTCCTGGGCAAGGACAACAGCACACTGGCCCCCGCCCGCGAGATCGAGATAAAGGCCCGCACGATAACCCTGCGTATCGCAGATACGACACACGACCGTTGGACAGTCAAACCCACGTCGCTATCAAGATGCACAGCGGGCAATGAATCAACCGTGCCCGCCACACCAGTCAACGGGACTCCCGCATACACCGACGTGACGTTCACCCAGAACACCGTCACAAACGAGATGGCCGGCACCCTCGAATGCACACACCCCGAGCACGACCAGAAGCTCAACATCACCTGGACGATGAATACGGTGAATGAGTCCATCACCTACAAAACGACGGACAGCGACGGACTCACCGCAAAATTCAGCTCGGACAAGGAACAGTGGACCGACGCGGCATCCGGCACCGGCCCGAATGCCCAGATATGGATAAACCTGCAGAACACAAAGCACCGTGCCCTATCCGCCACCATCATCAACACCTTCCCCTTCGAGGTCAAACTCAAAGACGCCCCCACACGTGAAAACGCAACCCCGACCACCGCACCTCAAGACGTCCCGACGGGAGACACGAAGAAGTTCACCTACACGACCGACTCCTCACCCGATGACTCAAAGGGAACGGTCACCTACAAATTCAAGCCGCCAAACAAGTCGGAGGAAACCATCATACTCTCCTGGACCAGCCACCCCGACAAAAACCCCCCCGAGTACACGTTCACCCTGCCCGACAAAGCCACGATCGAAGGCGACAAGAGGGTGTGGACCATAAGTGCCACACCCAAAGACGGCAAGAATATCTGGACCATAAGTCGCAAACAACCCTGACCGGGATGCCGTGACCTCCGCCCCGCCACCCAAGAGTGGTCAAACTCAGGAGTGCTGCAAGGTCCGTAGATTCTGGCTTAGCTGCTGGCTAGGGTTGGCAGGCCGAGTACCGGGGCCCCATTTTCAGTCCCGCCACGCCCAACCGTGCGTGCGGCCCTCCCGCCGTACTCCGCAACCGCGCCAGCTCCGACTCTACGTTATGGTCCGCCGACTCCATCGGCGGACCATAACGCGTTCGTGGTTAATTCTTCACACTGACAGCTCTGTGCCTTCGGGGCGCAGACGCAACGGGCAGAATAGGCGAATAGAAAATGGCGGCAAACGGAGAAGAGCTCATCATTAGTCTGCAAGGAGAAAGAATCCCTGCACCCAGCGCCCTGACCGTGAACAACAACAACGAGCTGACGTGGGCAGCGGGCGGTGCCGACGCACAAACCAGCTTCCTGTTCACCTTCTTCGGCAATGTCAGTAAGCGGGAGGTAACCGCCTTAGCGGGAACTACCAAAGCAGCTATCCCCACAGACCTGGCAGAAACCAGGTACCTGGTCGAGGCCCGGGCTGTGAAGAACGGTACCTACTCGGCTCCGACCGCTTTGACGATATCTACGAAGGCCTCCTCCGTACCCGAAGACCTGAAGATCAACGGCCTCAACGAGCCCCAGGGCATCGCAACAGCTGGTGCAGGGATCTACATCGCCAACCGGAAGTCCGGCGAAATCATCAAAGCGGACATGGATGGAAATGGCGCGATAGTCGTCAAGAAACTGGAAAACCCTATGGGTATCGCGACGGACGGAGTTAATTTCTGGGTCGCCATCCAGGGCGCAGGAGGACAAGTAATAAAATTCCATACGTATGATGACTACGCACAGGATAGCATTAGGCCGGCCCAAGATAAGCCAGGGATTAACTATCTCTCACTCTTGGATTCAGATATTCTCACCTGGAGTAAACCTCTACTTTTCATCTCTAGAGATAAGGGCTGGGCGGCGCAGGGCTACGGAGCGTGGTGTGAAGAAATCGTGAGCGATCTGCCCGATGCCAGAGGCATGACATCCGACGGTAAATTCCTCTATATCGCCAGCTGGCAACGGGACAAAGTGCTACGGGCACGCTTCGACGGGGCGGCCGGCAAGGAGGAGTTCATCGCCGTCGCCAAGCCCGAGGATATTTCTTGCAATGAGAGACATGTATACGTAACCACCGGCAATAACACGCTGATCCGAGCATCGCGGAGTACTGGAGCTATCGATGATGGCTTCACCATCAAAAATCTCAACAAACCCCGCGGCGTAGCAGTCTGGGGCAACTATGTCTATTTTGTGGAGCAAGGTGCACCCAAGGTATCCCGAGTGTTCATTGGGTGGGCCGCCGAGTAGCAGAATCATGACAGGCCTGCACTCCGCAACGAATCACGCGTGGCTTCACTTTTGCGTCACCTGCGAATGATTCGTAGAAGGGGCCGGATCTGAACCGGCTCCGTGGTACATCCAATATGGGATCAGCTGATTTCACTTCACCGACGAAGAACACCACGTTCTTCCGGGCGGGGTGACCCATAGCCCCGATCCCTGCGATACGACCTGACGCCTGCCATTGCGAGAGTCGGCCGCTGTGGTTTGCTGTACATACCTCGCCCAGGGCGGACCCGACAGAAACACGCGTAGTGACAGCTCACCAGGGACCCTGGCGGGGTAAACCGGTCAACTCTCAAAGCCGGCGGGTAACCTCCACGGTTACCTGCACGACGATGTGAACCGTCGCTACGCCACCGTGGCGCTGGCGTTGCGCTTGTGCGGGACGCCTCCCATGACGGCGCCGCACGGGCGCGGTTGGAGCATGGACCGCTGGTGAGCACGGGGCTGGTGCGGCTGGAGCATCCGGATCAGCCGTTGCTGGTTCGGGCGTTGCGGGTAAGCGATCGTGTCGTCTCCTGTCTGCTGGGGCACGGTGCTCCGCTCGTGGCGGATCCAGCGATGAGCCTGGTTCGTGAGACGCCGCTGCTGCCCGCGTCCGCGCGGCTCCTGGTCCAGCAGGTCCGTGCGGCGCTGGGGCAGCTCGTCTATCTGCGGGGCCGGTCCGACAGCGCGGTGGAGTCGGTCGCCGATGCCGCCATCCAGGAGGGGTCGGGAAAGGCGATACGCGTTGACCCACGCCGCCTTATCCCGGGTGCCGAAGGCGCGAAGGGGATGCCTGCTCGACGCCTCCGACCTTAGAAACCAGCTCACCACCCCCACAGCCGAAACCGGCCCGAGAGGCCAGCCTCCCCGACGCTCACGAGAAAGATCTCCGACAACAGATATACGAAGCAATGCGCCGAAGAAGTACAGCCTTTGAGTTTCCAGTGCCGACCTTGAACAGAGAAACGGACGCATACATCGCGACGTCCGCCGACGAATCGACTGTGTTGACAGGATGGCTCCGTGAAAAAGGTCTTCCAAATGATCCCTCAAAGGTTGGCCCTGGCAAGACACTATGGATCATCTGACACGACTACGAGGTCAGCGACGGCAAACTTGCCATCCGCATCATCTGCCAACGGGATTTAACCCCCCAAAGTACCACTGCCCGTGTGGTCCTCACCGCAGTAGGTGTCTACGGAAAAGGCGGCGCTGCGCAGAACATAGCCGCCGGCCTCGGTGTTCCTGTGTATGGCTCCACCATTCCTGTGTCGATGTCCGCCGACCTTCCCATGATGGTCGATGATGAAGACGAATCCTGCTCCTGGAGCCGGGGCGGGGCCATGTCCCGTGCACTGAACCTCCACGGGACGTTCCATCTCTTCCCGCCGGACCCACCCCGCCTTTTCGTGCCCGACGGCTGAATCCAGCTCCCCGGCCACCAGTCGTGCACGTGCAGAGGCCAGATCTGGGCGCGTCAGGGCAGCCGCAGATACCGTGCAATGCAAGGAGAATCAATCATGGGTGAACTTGTTGTCATCACTGGGGATACGGTTACCATTAATCCTCCCAACGATCCGCCGGCGCAATATACGCTGATCCCTCCTACTCCGCTGCCAATTTCAGGATCAAGCCATAATGTCAAGGTTCGAGGTGCAGTTGCCTGCCTGCCTAGCGACGTCGAGAATCTCACAGCGAATTTCACGTACGATTGTGGATCCTATGTGGGCGGAACCGGGACGGTCACCCTGCGGCTCAAGGATGGGAACAAGACGAAGAAGACCAAGAACGGTCAGCCACTTGTCATCAGCGGCACTGCCTTCGATGCGAAGTTCACTTTTGCGTCACCTGCGAATGATCCGCAGAAGGGGCCGGATCCGAACCGGCTCAGTGGTACATCCAAGATGGGGTCAGCTGACTTCACTTCACCGACGAAGAACACCTTCTTCCGGGCGGGGTGAGCCCAGTCCCCGATCCCTGCGACACGACCTGACGCCTGCCATTGCGAGTGGTGTGCCCCGAGGCATTCACGCCGCCCCGAGGTATCCCGCACCGTCAACCGCCCTCCCACAGAAGGCCCTTCCATGATCAATCATGTGGACAACGCCTTAGAGGCCCTCATCAAGCTACTCAACCCTGATCTTTTCGCCGCCAATGGCGACATGAAGATCCTCTTCAGTCCACCGACGAAGGAGACCGTGCAGATCGGTGCTCGGCAGCAACTTATCGACGTCTATCTGTACGATGTTCAGGAGGCGGCAGCGCGCCGGGAGTCGGGGTCCATCGTCGTACGCGACAACAACGCCCGACAGAAGAACCCGGAAACAGGCCGGATGGAGTCGAGACCGGTTTCCCGGCACGCTCCACCGCGATACCTCAAACTCTCCTACATGCTGACCGTGTGGACAGCTGAGCAGAAGGACTCCCATCAGATACTCGGTTTGTTGTTTGCCCACCTGGCAAAGTATCTGGTCCTGAAGTTGCCGAGTTATCCTTGGCCTCACGAGACCGACGCGAAAATGACGGTCTACCAGACGATGTATGCCGAACTGGATGTTGGGCGTCCTCCTGTGCAGGATCGGATTCTCACCGAGTTGTGGACGACGTTCAACAATACACTCGTGCCTTTCCTGAATGTGACGGTGACGGTGCCGGTGCCCGCCTTCACGCCGGAGCAGATCACTCACGTGGTGGAGAAGGTCGTCTCTCCTGTCACTGCGGTGTCTGCGGGCGCGGAGGAATTCGCAGAGCTCTCGCGGGAAGGCGAGCAGCGGTGATGACACGTCGGCAGCAGCACCTCGCTGACGAGGCGGCGGCAGCGGAATCGCAGGATGCGGGCTTGACCCATCTGCTGAGCAGGCTGTCCCTGGTGGAACGGCGGGTGTTCCGGGCGGTGTCCGCGCGGGTGGCTTCCCACCCTCGCGATACGCCCGCCCCTCTGCGCGGCCTGTACGTCTCGGAGGAGGAGGTGGCGTGGCTGTATCACAACCCGGCACTCCCGCTTGCCGAGGACCCGGATGAGCAGGACTGGCTGGCCGCTTGTGAGAAGGAGGCCGATGCGGCCCAGGCCCGCGGGGCGCGACTGCCGCTGCGGGAGTTGAGCGTCGGATTCGGGTTGTCAGCGCTGGACATCGAGGTGCTGCTGATCGCGCTGGCACCTGAGTTGGACCCGTGCTACGAGCGGTTCTACGGCTATCTGCACGATGATGTGAACCGCCGCTTCGCCACCGTGGCGCTGGCGCTGCGCTTGTGCGGGCTGCCCGCCCATTCCGGCGCTGCCCGGGCTCGCCTGGAGCACGGGCCGCTGGTGAGTACGGGGCTGGTACGTCTGGAACAGGAGGAGCTCGCGCTGCCGAGCCGGTCCCTGCGGGTGAACGACCGTGTCACGGCGCACCTCCTGGGCCAGGACGTTCCGCTCACCCCGGACACGGGCATCCGCCTGGTCTGCGAGGCGCCGCCGCAGCCGACGGCTGCACAGGAGCTGGGGCAGGAAGTGGCCGCGATTCTGGGGCAGGGGCACCTTGTGTATCTTCGCGGCCGTCCGGACAGCGCTGTGGATACGGTCGCCGACGCCGCCGCCTGTGAGGGCAATGCACAGGCCGTACGGGTCGACCTCCGCGACCTTTCCCAGGGCTCGCAGATGTGGGCGGTGCTCGAGACGGCGGTGCTGGAGGCACGGTTGCGCGGGTGCGGCCTGCATGTGGGCCCTCTGCTCCGCCCGGAAACCACGGCGGAGACCGCTGAACCCATGTACCGGGAGGTCCTGCGGCCTCTGCGGGACGCCGGCATCCCCGTGGTGATCTCGGGCCAAGCCCCCTGGGATCCCGCCTGGTGCACCTCCGTGCCGGTGATCCTCACCTGCCCGCCCATGAGCCCCCGGCAGAGAGCCGCCATGTGGCGGTCCGAGCTGGACGACACATGCGCTCCGGCAGACCTGGAATCCACCGTCCGTGCCATGGACGCCCACCGGCTCAGCCCCGGCGAGCTACGTGCCGGTGTCCGTGCTGCCCGTACTCAGGCGCAGGCCACCGGCACCGCGCTGGACGTGCCGACGCTGCAGGCCGGCGCGCGCCTGTGGCACGGGAGCGGTCTGGAACGCCTGGCCCGCAGAATCGAACCCAGCGCCCGCCTCACCGACCTCGTCCTGCCCGATCTGCCCCGCGGTCAGCTCGACGCGCTCGTCGTGCGGGCCCGGCACCGCGAGGAAGTCCTCCACGGCTGGGGCATGCTGCCGGGAAGCAGTCGCGGTGCCGGCACCACCGCCCTGTTCACCGGCGACTCCGGCACCGGCAAAACCCTGGCTGCCGAAGCCGTCGCCGCCGAGCTCGGACTGGACCTCTACGTCATCAATCTGGCGACTCTCGTCGACAAATACATCGGAGAAACCGAGAAGAACCTCGAACGCGTCTTCACCCACGCCGAAGGCGTCAGCGCTGTCCTCCTCTTCGACGAGGCCGACGCGATCTTCGGTAAGCGCTCCGAGACGACGAGCGCCCACGACCGCTACGCGAACATCGAAACGGCTTACCTCCTGCAGCGCCTCGAATCCTTCGACGGCATCGGCATCCTCACCACCAATCTCTCCGCCAACATCGACACCGCGTTCACCCGGCGCCTGGACCTGATCATCCACTTCCCGCCACCGGACGAGCACCACCGCCGACTCCTATGGGACCACTGCCTGGGCACCACCATCCCCCGCTCGCCCGGCCTCGACCTCGACCACCTCGCCCGCGCCTTCCCCCTCTCCGGGGGCAGCATCCGCAACTGCGCCATCACCGCCGCTTATCACTCTGCCGCGACCCGCCAGCCGTTCTCCACCAAGACACTCCTGGACGCTGTCCGGGCCGAATACCTCAAACTCGGCCGCATCATCAGCGAACCCTTCTCGGAACCGGCTCATGACGGTGTGACGTCCGGTGATCCTCAGTAAACGGAACCCGGCCGAGCCACACCGCCGTGGATACGTTGCCCACGTCATCCGCTGGGGGCCGGATCGCGCGGAGCCTGTCGGATGGGCCCAATCGGGTGGGGCGCGGGACAGGGGCGCCCCGGAGGAGCTCGCTTTCCGGGCCCAGATGCGGCTGACGAGGCAGGAGCTGCGGTCGGGGCGTCAGGGCTGTGGCGTTGCTGGGGCGCCCGGCGGCACGGATCCTGTCGGGATACGGAGAGCCGGCGCTTGAGCCGGTGGGCGTGACGGGTGAGGCGCCGTCGCAGGAGCTTGTCGACGCGCGAACCAGCTATGGGCAGGTGCTGCGGGGCGAGGAACCCGGCGCCGGTTCGGAGGTTTCCGGCCCAGGTGCCGAGGGCTTGCCCGGGCGCGGGCTGGAGGTGTGGGAAGACGCTCCTCTGGACCCGGCCACGCATAGCGGCAGCGCAGCGCGGCTCCCGTCCCGGGTGGGCCGCTCAGAACAGTTCGGCGGTGTGCGTGTGGCCCCGGGAGCCGCCGACCTGGACCGTGAGGACAGGCCGAACGCCCGGCGTGAGCGTGACCGTGTCGTCCGCGCGCGTCACCCCCCTTACCGCCCAGGGCAGTTCGAGGCTGAGTGTGGTGACCGTACGCCCGGGGTCCGCGACGGCCACGGCGATGGCGTCCCCGCGCCGCTGGATCAGGAGTGTGCCGGGGCCGTCCGACGCGACGCCGCCGGCCTCGGCCGCCGCCCAGAAGTGGACGGCGGTCAGGCCGAGTCGGCGCACCTGCACCGCCTGGACGTCGGGGCTGTTGGCGAGGATGCGCACCGGGCGGGCGAAGGCCCAGGCGGCGGTGTGCGCGGCGCCGAGGCCGGGGAGCAGCACGTATGCGTACTGCGCGGCGGTGGGGGAGACGCCGTGGTCGAGCCAGAGCGTCTCGTAGCGACGGGTGAGCGGGTCAACGGATCCGCCGGTGTCGGCGCCGGTGTTGATGTCGCGCCACGCGCCGGTTCGCTCCTCGCACAGTGTGTGCAGGTCCGCGCCATCGGGGAACACGTACCCGCCGACCTCTTCCAGATGGGCCCACCTGGCGCCGGGGACCTGCGATGGCGTGCCGAGGGTGCCGCGTCGGTGGCGGCCGTCGACGAGGAGCCGGCCGGTACCGTTCGCGTGCAGATTGCGGTTCTCGACGACGGTCTCCACGGTGCGGCCGTCGCTCGCGGTGATGCCGGCGCCGAGCGCGACGACCCCGTCGTCGAGACAGAACCACGCCTTCCGCGCGCGCAGCGTGCTGCCGTTCGCGACCAGTTCCATCGCCGCCGCCCCGTACCGGTCGCGCAGGACCGCGCCGCCCGCGACGGCGTTGGGGGGCCGGTGGGTGCCGGTGCCGGCACCCGTACCCGCGTCGTCGCGGTGGCGGGTGTCCACAGTGGTGCCGGGGAGCCGGTACGGGTCGACGGTCGGCCAGAAGCCGTCGGAGAACTGGGTGCGGTCGTCGTCGTACAGATAGGTCATGCCGTCACCGGTGTACCAGCCGTGCAGGTTCTCGCCGTTGCCCGCTTCGTAGGCGGCGATGCGCTTCGACGACAGGCTGAGGGCGAGGGTCCAGCCGGGGCGGCGGTGCACGACGCGGTCCATGTCGGCGAAGACGGTGTGTCCGACGGGAACGGGCGCGGTGGGTACGTCGGGGTCGTCGAGGACCGCACGGGCGCGCTGGAGCGCGGGGATGTTCGCGAGCGACAGGTACGGCACCTGCGTGTTGCGCCGGATCCAGCCCTTCGCGACGGATCGCCACCGGTGTGCGTACTCCTCGGGGGCCCCGGTGGCCAGGAGGAGCACGTTGGTGGTCGTGCCGGCGCCGGTGTTCACGTCCTGCTCGCGCTGGCGTGAGACGGCTCGGCCGCGTACGGCGTCCATCATCAGCCCGTCGAAGGTGACCGCGGCGAAGCTTCGTTCGACGGCCTCGTGGATGACGGAGATCCCCGGGTCCGTCACGGCCCAGTCGGAGCCGGCGAGAAGGGCGGAGAGGTAGGCGACACGGCCGAGCAGGACGTTGCCGTAGGTGCCGGTGTAGGCGACGTAGGAGTGCTGGACGAACGAGCCGTCGGCGTAGAAGCCGTCGCCCGACGTCACATGCTTGAAGAGGCTGTTCCGTCCCGCGTCGCGGGTGTCGGAGAGACCGTCGCGGGCGAGTGCCAGCTTCGCCGCACTGCGGCCGACGATGCCGCGCAGGGCGACGATCGCGGCCTTGTCGGCCCGGTTGGCTCCCGTCTCGGACAGGCTGGGGGAGTTGGTGCGGCGGTCGGGATCGGGGCAGAACCTGTCCACGGCCGCGCAGTACGCGGCGAGGCGCTCGGCCGGAATGCGGTCGTACAGCAGCACGCAGACGTCCATGAGGTTCCGCGGTGCGCCGATCTCCCAGAACCACCAGTTGCCCGCCTCGGGCCTGCCGGGGTGGTAGGCGCGGTCGTTGAGGAAGGCCAGCGCGTCGACGACCGCCCCGGCGAGCGCCTCGTCGCCGTGAAATGCGGACCCGGGCGTGCTCCACGCGGTGGCGAGCGTGAGCAGCCTCCCGTAGGACTGGCCCATGTTGCCGGCGGCCTCGACGGGTGCCAGGTCGGGCCACAACGCCGTGCGCCCGGTGGTGCGGTCCAGCGCGGACCACTGCGCCTGCGCCGCGCTGTCCAGGGCGGAGAGGGCCGCGTCGAAGACCGGGTCGGCCGGGTCGATGGCTCCGCCTGTGGAGAGTGCGGCGGCGCGCGCCCGCAGGCTGGCGAACGCGTCCGGCTCGGCGGCGGTTTCGGCATAGTTGTCCACCCTGCCCGTGGTGGGGTGCGCCGCGGCGGCGCTCGCACCGACGGGGACCAGCAGGGCACCCGCCCCGGCCGCGAGAAGGCTGCGTCTGCACGGGTCATGGGGATTCATCGACCAACTGCTCCTCGGCTGGTGTGGCGTCCGCGATGTGCTGCCCGACAGGGTGTAAGCGCTTCCTGTCCCAGGGCAAGAGGGCGTCCGGCGTTTCTCCTCTTTTCTATGGTCAGCAGAGGCGTTTGACGGTGTGCATGGGACAGAAACCGCTGCTACTGGCATAGGGCGAGGGGGAGTTGGACCGGACCATCTTGTGCGCCCTCGTATCGGCTGTCACTCTGCTCCCGCACCTGACCGTCACCACACGCACTGCGGGAGGACGCGATGAGGAAGCAAAAGCTGCTGCGGCGGCTCGGTGTGACGACGGGGGTGGTGGCAGGCGCGATGTCCGCGATGCTGTACACCTCCGGGACCGCGGCGGCCGCGGTCACGCCCGGGCATCTGATCAACGCCTACCACTCGATCCCGGGGGCGCCTGCCGAGGGCCTCAACGACATCAGCTACCACGTGATCGTCAACCAGGAACCGACGATCAACATGTTCTTCGCCCAGGCCTTCTACTTCAAGAACGGCCAGGTCGGCTACATGGGGCTTCAGCCGCGCCCGGACGGCAACGACCTCGCGCTGTTCTCCGTCTTCGGCTCCGGCGCCTCCACCACCGACCCCAACTGCCGTGCGGGGGCCGACGGCGGCGAGGGCGTCAGCTGCTCCGTGCGCTATCCCTACCAGACGGGCCGCCAGTACCGGCTGAAGATCCAGAACGTCGGCGGCTCGAAGTGGGAGGGCATCGTCTACGACACGGTGACGGCCACGACCACACACATCGGCAGCTGGACGGTGTCGTCGTCCGCGGGCAAACTCAAGCCCAACGGGACGATGTTCATGGAGGCCTGGCAGTCGGTCGCCGACTGCAACGCGGTGCCGAAGGCGTCGGCCTACTTCTCCAATCCGCAGGGCCACGGCAGCAGCCTCCGCGGCTCCTTCACCAGCGCCGTGCTGCTGGGTCCGTGCAAGGACAAGGCGAGCTACTCGATCCAGTCGTCCGGCCTGACGGGCACGACGGGCTGAGGCGCAGCCTCAAGAGGCGCCGGGCGTGGCCGCTGCTGGACGCGGTGACGTGGGCCGCGCGATCACGTCCGGGGCCGCCGGCGCCACGGTCGCCGGCTTCGGGAGGCGATGTGCGACGCCCGGCGTGCGCTCCTGGTTCGGCTGCCGCGGCCTGCGCCTCCGTCGACCGGTGTTTCAGTCGAGGACCGCCAGGTGGTCGGCGGCGCCTCCGCGCCACTCGACCATGAAAAGGGTGGCGTCGTCGCTGGTGCGCCCACCGCGCTCCTTCTTGAGCGTGTGGGAGAGCCGGCGCAGATCTGCCCGCACCCCGTCTGACGGCTCATCCCCCTGACGGTTGACGCAGCCGATGAGGCGTTCCTCGCCGAACGGCTTCCCGCCGGCGACATGCTCCTCGATGATGCCGTCGGTATAGCACAGCACCCGGTCGCCCTGCCGGAGCATGTGCTGTCTGACCCGGGGCTGCTCGCCTCCGAAGCCGACGGGCAACGTCGTGGCGCTCTCCAACTGCCGCACGACCCTGCCGTCGCGGATCAACAGCGGCGCGGGGTGACCTGCGTTGACCAGTTCGAGCTCGCCGGTGGTGATGTTGATGTGCATGAGCTGTGCTGTGACGAAGTGGTCGGGCCCGAACTGCTGGGAGATGGCGTCGTCCATGAACGTGTACTTCTCGGGCAGACTGATGAATACGCGGCGGGCGTGGCGGTAGGCACCGATGGCGATGGTCGCCATCGCGGCGGCGTCCAATCCGTGGCCCATCGCGTCGATCACGGCCATGTGAAGAATGTTGTCGTTGAGGGCGTAGTCGAAGCTGTCACCGGCGACGCGGTAGGCAGGCTCCAGGATGCCGGCCACCTCGACCTGCGGCACGGACATCGTCAGCGGAGGCAGCAGGCTCCACTGGATCTCCGCGGACACGCTCATCGGCTCCCGACGCCGGGCATGAAAAGACTGGTCGGTGTAAGCGTTCTTGGTGGCCAGGATGTCGGCGACGAGGCCGGCGAGTCTGCCCAGCAGGCGCCGGTCGTCGTTGTCGAGGGCGTCCATGGTGACGGCCATCACGCCCACCTGGTCGCTGCCGTCCAGCAGCGGCAGGTAGATCCGGACGTCGCGGGCCTGCGGCACCTCGACGGCCTGCGCGCGCAAGAAGGCCCGGCCGGCGGGGGAGCCGAACACCGGCTCGGGCTGACTGACGTGCAGGTTCCTGCCCGGCAGCGGCACCAGCAGCTCCTGCGCGTAGTCCTGGAGCAGGATGGAGACGTCACGACCGCCGATCCTCGCCACCTCCTCCGCGACCAGCGGCGCGACCAGCTGTGGCGGCAGCAGGCGCGCCCTGTCCAGCAGTACGCCGAGCAGTCGCTCACCGAAGCCCTCCGACCGATCCACGATCTCCTCGTCCATGGCCCGGTTCGCCGCCTCATTCCTGCCATCCAGCCGGTCACTGTCTCTGTACAACGTGACCTGGAGTCCGGTGGAGTTTGCTGATTACGCCATGCGCGGCATGTTGGGCGGCGTTGTTCGGCGGCTGTCACTCCTTGTCCGGGGAAGGTCTTGCCGAAGGAGACGATCAAGATGTCACCCCTTCGGCGAGCGCCGAGTGGTGTCACATTGCGCCGGCAAGGCCGGGTAGCCGTGCACTGCGAGGGGCGCCTGGCGGGTGACCTGCCTGGTCAGGCGCCCCCCGCTCCCGCGTCTAGAAGAAGCCGAGTTTCTGCGGCGCGTACGACACCAGCAGATTCTTCGTCTGCTGGTAGTGGTCGAGCATCATCTTGTGGGTCTCACGGCCGATGCCGGACTGCTTGTAGCCGCCGAACGCCGCGTGCGCCGGATACGCGTGGTAGCAGTTCGTCCAGACCCGGCCCGCCTGGATGGCCCGGCCCGCGCGGTACGCCTGGTTGATGTCGCGCGTCCAGACGCCCGCGCCCAGGCCGTACAGCGTGTCGTTCGCCGTCCTGATCGCGTCGTCGAAGTCCGAGAACGAGGTCACCGCCACGACCGGGCCGAAGATCTCCTCCTGGAAGATCCGCATCCGGTTGTCGCCCTCGAAGATCGTCGGCTGGACGTAGTAGCCGCCTGCGAGCTCGCCGTCGTACTCGATCCGCTGACCGCCCGTCAGGATCTTCGCGCCCTCCTGCTGGCCGATGTCCAGGTAGGACAGGATCTTCTGGAGCTGGTCGTTGGACGCCTGCGCGCCGATCATCGTCTCCGTGTCCAGGGGGTGACCGGGCACGATCGCCTCGGTACGGGCGATCCCGGCGTCCAGGAACTCGCTGTAGTGCCCGCGCTGGATCAGCGCCCGGGAGGGGCAGGTGCACACCTCGCCCTGGTTGAGGGCGAACATTGTGAAGCCCTCCAGCGCCTTGTCGCGCAGCTCGTCGTCCGCGGACCAGATGTCGTCGAAGAAGATGTTCGGCGACTTGCCGCCCAGCTCCAGCGTCACCGGCTTGATGTTCTCGGACGCGTACTGCATGATCAGCCGGCCCGTCGTGGTCTCGCCCGTGAAGGCGACCTTCGCGACGCGCGGGCTGGACGCGAGCGGCTTGCCCGCCTCCGCGCCGAAGCCGTTGACGATGTTCACGACGCCCGGCGGGAGCAGATCGGCGACGAGGCTCATCCAGAAGTGGACGGACGCCGGGGTCTGTTCGGCGGGCTTCAGGACGACGGCGTTGCCCGCGGCCAGCGCGGGGGCCAGCTTCCAGACCGCCATCAGGATGGGGAAGTTCCACGGAATGATCTGCGCCACGACGCCGAGCGGCTCGTGGAAGTGGTAGGCGACCGTCGAGTCGTCCAGTTCGCTCAGCGATCCCTCCTGGGCCCGCAGCACCCCCGCGAAGTAGCGGAAGTGGTCGATGGCCAGCGGGATGTCGGCGGCCAGCGTCTCCCGGACCGGCTTGCCGTTCTCCCAGCTCTCCGCGACCGCCAGCTCCTCCAGATGCGCCTCCATCCGGTCGGCGATCCGCAGCAGGATGTTCGCCCGTGCCTCGGGCGCGGTACGCCCCCACGCCGGGGCCGCGGCGTGCGCGGCGTCCAGGGCGCGCTCGACGTCCTCCGCGGTGCCCCGGGCGATCTCGGTGAAGGGCTGCCCGTTGACGGGGCTGGGGTTCTCGAAGTACCGGCCCTGGGCGGGCGGCACGGACTCCCCGCCGATCCAGTGGTCGTAGCGGGGTGCGAACGTGACGATGGCGCCGTCCGTGCCCGGCGCTGCGTATCGGGTCATCTGGCAGACCTCCCGAGGTTGCCGCCGCCCGCCGTTGGACGGCGCTCGGCGTCGACGCTACGAGGGGCGACGTTGCAACCGGGTTGCGGCGTACGTCCCGCGCCGCGGGGACGGGCCACGCCGAGTGCTCGTCGAGGCCGTGCTACGCCGAGTACTCCTCGTCCAGCTCGCGCACACGGGCCTGTGCAGCAGCCCGCCGCCCCCGCGGCAGCACCGCGGCAAGCGCCTGCCACGCCGCCAGGTCGTCCTCGCCCCACGGGCTGTACGCCCAGTCCGACAGCAGCCCCGGATCGCCGCGCGCGATGACCGCGGCACGCAGCTGGTCCGCCAGCCGCCGCCGAAGCCGTACGACACCGGGGGCCCGGGACCCCGGGAGCAGCGGGCCCGCGTACCCGCTGACCGCCGCCGCCACCGCGCCCGAGGCGAGCCGGCGCGCCGCCGCGTCGAAGTCCGCGTCGACCGGCACCGCCAGCCGGTACGGGCGTGACAGCAGCAGCCGCGGCCCCAGCAGGGCGCGCAGCCGGGAGAGTTCGGCGCGCAGCGTGACCGGGGTGACGTGCTCGTCCTCGTACAGCTCCAGCAGCAGCTCGTCCCCGCTCAGCCCTTCCGGACGGCGGGCGAGCATCACGAGGATCTCGCTGTGCCGGCGGCTGAGACGCAGCTTGCGGCCCTCCGCGACCAGCAGCGCCTCGTCCCGCCCGAGCGCCGTCAGCCGCACCGACCCCTCCGCGGGCCGCGGCGCCAGCAGCGCCAGCTGCGACTCGGCCGCCCGCGCCACCGCCCCCACGAACGCCAGGCTGTGCGGATGCGCCAGCGGGTTGCCGCCGGTGATGTCCACCGCGCCCAGCAGCCGTCCGCTGTGCGGGTCGTGCACGGGCGCCGCCGCGCACGTCCACTCCTGGACCGGCCGCCGGAAGTGCTCGGCCGCGAACACCTGGACGGGGCGGTCGAGCGCGATCGCTGTGCCCGGCGCGTTCGTCCCTGCCACGGACTCGGTCCAGCGCGCACCTTCCACGAAGTTCATCCGCCGCGCGCGCCGCCGGGTGTCCGGATGCCCCTCGACCCACAGCAGCCGCGCCTGCGCGTCGCACACCGCGACCAGATGCTCGCCGTCGACGGCGTACACGCCCATCAGCTCCCGGATGACCGGCATCACGCGCGAGAGCGGATGCCCGTCCCGGTACGCGCCGAGCTCGTCGTCGGCGAGCTCCACACTCGCCGTGCCCTCCGGGGCGACATGCGCCCGTGCACAGCGCTGCCACGACTCGGCCACGACGGGCCGTACGGTCCGCTCGACGCGGCCCGCCGTCGCGAACCGCTCGTACGCCCGGCGCAGCTCGCTGCCCCGCCGCACCGGATCGCCGCCGGTACCCAGAGCCACCCAGGACCCGGTCACGCCGGTCACGTCGGTCGACTCGGTCAACGCGTCCTCCCGGTGGGTGACTTGTGCGCACGGCGCGCACGTGCCTACGTCCGCGGCACCCATCGTCGTCCGGGACCCGGGCCCCGACAAGGCGTACGGAGCCGCCGTACCGGGCGGTCACGTCCTGGGCGGCAGACGGTGCAGCTCCACCTGCGTCAGTCGTCCCCGCGAGACGGCCGCCGTCACGTACGTGCAGTACGGCTGACGCCGCCTGTCGGTCGGCGAACCCGGGTTGAGCAGCCGCGGACCGCCCTGCGCGGTCGTGTCCCAGGGGATGTGGCTGTGGCCGAAGACGAGCACGTCCAGGTCAGGAAAGTGCTCGGCGCATCGCCGTTCCCGGCCCTGCGCCGGACCCGTCTCGTGCACGACACCGAAGCGCAGCCCGCCCAGTTCGGCGTACGCCACTTCGGGCAGGCGCGCCCGCAGCGCCGGTCCGTCGTTGTTCCCGAACACCCCGATCAGCCGCCGGGCCCGCGCCTCGAAGAGGTCGAGCGTGGCCTCGTCCACCCAGTCGCCCGCGTGGAAGACGACGTCGGCCCCGGCGATGGCCGCGAGCAGCTCGTCGGGCAGCCTCCGGGCCCGCGCGGGCACATGCGTGTCGGACGTCAGCAACAGCCGCACCGGGCCACCTCCCGCTCCGTCCCGGCGGACGTGGTCGGCGGCTGCCCGCCGGGGTCACGCAGCCGCCACCTACGACACAGGATCGCCCAGCGACGCCCGGAGTGGGGTGGCTGGGCGATGACAACCTCGGTCCGTCACAGTGGCGCAGAGTCCGCGCACCGTTCCAGTGCGTGAGTGCGTGAGTGCGTGGTGGCCGGTGGCCGGTGGCCGGTGTCCGTGCCGGACCGGGGCGTGGTTCAGGCGGCGATGGCGGCGGGCGCGGCCGCCGGGTCGAGCACGTCCTTGCCGTACAGCTCCTGGACCCAGCTGGTCTGGTAGATCGTCTCCAGGTAGCGCTCGCCGAGATCGGGGGAGAGGGCCACGGCGGTGAGCGGCGGGAGGCCGGGCCTGTGGTGCGCGTCGAGCCAGCGCAGCGCGCCGCTGACGACCGTGCCCGTGGAGCCGCCGAAGAGGAAGCCGTGGCGGGCGAGGCGGTGGCAGGTGCGGATCGTGTCGGCCTCCGGCACGTGGACGACATCGTCGACCAGGTCGGTGTCCAGCAGCGGAGGCCGTACGCCGGCGCCGAGGCCGGGGATCATCCGCGGGGCCGGGGCGCCTCCGAAGGACACCGAGCCGGTGCTGTCGACGGCGACGATACGCACCGGGCGGTGCCACTGGCGGAACCAGCGGGCGCAGCCCATCAGCGTCCCGGTGGTCCCGGCCCCGACGAACAGGACGTCCAGGCGGGGGAACTGGCGCGCGATGGCAGGTGCAGTGGCGCGGTAGTGGGCCATGGCCGCATGGGGGTTGGTGTACTGGTTGAGCCACACGTAACGCTCGTCCGAGGCGAGCAGGGTGCGTACGTGTGCGATACGTGCGGCCAGCAGCCCGCCCTCCGCGGCGGGTTCGGCGATCACGTGGACCTGGGCACCCAGGGCTTCCATGAGGAGCCGGGTCGACAGGTTGCAGCGTGAGTCCGTCACGCACACGAACCGGTAGCCCCGGCTGGCCGCGATCATGCTCAGCGCCACGCCCAGGTTGCCCGAGGTCGACTCGACGATGACCGAACCCTCCGTGAGCAGCCCGTCACGTTCGGCGGCCTCGACCATCGCCTTGGCGGCCTTGAGCTTGACGGAGCCGGCGAAGTTGAAGCCCTCGCACTTGAGGAACAGCGGCTTCCTGAGGGTGTCCCTGAGGTCGATGTAGAGCTCGTCCTCGTTGAATTCCTGGGGAGTGGATATGACCGGCACGGTCGCCTCCTCGTCAGTCCCTGTCTCGGTCTCGCGCCCGGTGCGCTTTCCCGTCCGCTTCGGGGCGGTCCGGGACATCTCCAGTACGCCCTCTGCACCGCGGCGCGTCATGCCACCGGAATTCGGGGCTTGACATGCGCCGCGGGCACGGCTAGAGGCCTGCTCCGGCCGGCGAGCCTGCGGCAGCTACCAGCGGCGATGGGTCGTGTCAAGGCCCGAATTCCAGGGGCAGGACAGGGCCGCACGGGACTGGGCCTACTGGTGGGGCGAGGCCGTGGGGCATCCGTCCGCCGGACAGGGCCGGACGGCGTCGCTTTCCAAGCGTTTCAAGGGAGTTCACGTGACAGGCAATACCGTTCAGGTCCCGCAGGACCGTGTGGAGCAGGACTTCGCCGAGGTGCTGGCCGACGTGGTGAGCGCCGAGCAGGTGCCGGTGGACAGCCACTTCTTCCACGACCTGGGTGCCGACTCGCTCGTGATGGCGCGGTTCTGCGCGCGGATCAGGAAGCGGGCGGACCTGCCGCCGGTGTCGATGAAGGACGTCTACCGCAACCCCACCGTCCGCAGCCTCGCCACCGCGCTCACGCCGGCCCTGACGTCCGCTGCCGGCCCCGGGCCGGGGCCGGCAGCGGACGTGTCCCTGTCCGTGTCCGTTCCGGCCGTACCCGGCCCTGCACCCGCGTCCGCATCTGTGTCCGCATCTGCGTCCGCACCTGTGTCCCCGGCGGGCTCCGTCCCCGCACCGGCGTCCGCCACGGACCCGGTGGCGGAGACCGGCCGGGCCGGTGCGCGGCAGGGGTCGTACGTGATCTGCGGGATCCTGCAGCTCCTGCTGTTCCTCGGGTACTCGTGCCTCGCCGCGCTGGCCGCCGTCGAAGGCGGCGCCTGGGTGGCGGATGCCTCAGGTGCCGCCGGTGCCTATGCGCGGTCGGTGGCCGTGGCGGCCGTGGGCCTCGCGGGCCTGTGCGCGTTCCCCGTGGCCGCGAAGTGGATCCTGATCGGCCGGTTCACGGAACGGCAGTTCCCGGTGTGGAGCCTGGCCTATGTGCGCTTCTGGTGTGTGCGCACGCTGATCCGCACCAGCCCGGTGCGGCTCTTCATCGGCTCACCGCTGTACACGCTGTACCTGCGGGCACTCGGCGCACGGATCGGCCGCAATGTGGCGGTGTTCTCCACGCACGCGCCGGTCTGCGCCGATCTGCTGACGATCGGGGACGGCACGGTGATCCGCCGGAATGTGTTCCTCGCCTGCTACCGGGCCGAGTCAGGCCGTATCCGCACAGGCCGCGTCACGCTCGGCCGCGATGTCCACGTCGGTGACCAGTGCGTGCTGGAGACCGGCACGTCGATGGGCGACGGCGCCCGGCTGGGACATGCCTCCGCGCTGTTCGAGGGCCAGAGCGTGCCCGCGGGAGCGTACTGGCACGGCAGCCCGGCGCAGCCGGCGCCTGTCCCGCCCCCGGCACTCCCCGCCCTCGCCCCCACGGCTACGGCTACGGCCACGGGAACGAGCCCGGGAACGGATGCGAGCCCGGGAACGGGAACGGGTGCGGGTCCGCACTCCGACCCGGCAGCCGTGGCCGGTGACCGGCGGCGGTGGGCCTATCCGCTGCTGCAACTGCTGGCCCAGGTCGGCATCGTCCTGCCGGTGGCCTTCTTCACCGCGGAGATCGTCCTCACCCGCGTCCCGCCGCTGAACGTGCTCACCGGCCACCGCCCGGGCGCCTTCACCAGCGTCGCGTTCTACGCGGAGGCCCTGGCCGGCTCGTTCGTCCTGTTCTTCGGCGCGGTGCTGGCCGGCCTGGCGGTGACGATGATCGTGCCCCGGCTGCTCAACCGCCTGATCGAGCCGGACAAGGTCTACCCGCTGTACGGCGTGCACTACGCCGTGCACCGCGGCGTGGCCGCCCTGACCAACCGGATGTTCCTCACCACCCTCTTCGGCGACAGCTCCGCCATCGTGCACTATCTGCGCCGACTCGGTTACGACCTGTGCCGCATCGAGCAGACGGGGTCGAACTTCGGCATCGAGGTCAAGCACGACAGCCCGTACCTGAGCAGGATCGGCACCGGAACGATGGTCGCCGACGGGCTCAACCTGATCAACGCCGAGTACTCCGGCACCTCCTTCCGCCTCTCCCGGGTCGCCGTCGGGGCGCACAGCTTCCTCGGCAACAACATCGCCTACCCGTCCGGCGGCAGGACCGGCGACAACTGCCTGCTGGCGACCAAGGTCCAGGTGCCCCTCGACGGACCGGTACGCGAGGGCGTGGGGCTGCTGGGCTCCCCGTGTTTCGAGATCCCGCGCACCGTGACGCGCGACAACGTGCTGCGCGAGCCCGCCGGCGGCCTGGACCCGGCACGGCTGCTGGCCGCCAAGAACCGGCACAACACGCTCACCGCGGCCCTGTACCTGCTGGTGCGCTGGCTGCACTTCTTCCTGATCACCCTCATCGCGGCGGGCGCCACCGCCCTTCACGCGGTGGTCGGCGCACCGGTGATCGCGGTGGCCGGTGCCCTCGTCCTGGCCTGCACCGTCGTCCACTACGCGCTGTTCGAACGGGCCGTCACGCGCTTCCGTTCCCTGGCGCCGCTGAACTGCTCGATCTACGAGGACGCCTTCTGGCGGCACGAACGCTTCTGGAAGCTGGCCTCCATCGGCTACGAGCAGATCTTCGACGGCACCCCGTACAAGAACCTCGTCTGGCGACTCCTCGGAGTGCGCCTGGGCAAGCGGGTCTTCGACGACGGCTGCTCCATCGTCGAGCGCACGCTGACCGCCATCGGCGACGAGTGCACCCTCAACGCGGGCAGCGTGATCCAGTGCCACTCCCAGGAGGACGGCGCCTTCAAGTCCGACCACACCACCCTCGCCGCGCGCTGCACCCTCGGCGTCGGCGCCTTCGTCCACTACGGCGTGAGCATCGGCGAAGGAGCCCAACTCGCCTGCGACTCCTTCTTGATGAAGGGCGAGGAGATCCCCGAAGGCGCCCGCTGGGGCGGCAACCCGGCCCGGCCCGTGCCCCTGCAGGCCGGCAAGTGACCCCAAGCATCCAACCGGTTCAGGCAGTTGGCCTCCAGGCAGTTGACCCCCAAGGCAGTTGAACCCTCACGCAGTCGAACCATCCCGAGCATCACGGAGAAACCCTCATGGACACGCACACCACCGCTACCATCAACCACGGCATCGACGTCCCCATCGACACCCCCATCGACGACAACGGTGCGACGCGCCTCGCCCCGCCGCCCGCGGGCGCCGTGACCACCGTGCCGCGGTGGACACGAGAGCCGGTGCCGGGCACCGCCGATCACGAGCTGCTCGTGCCGGACCGGACGGTGGCGGCGCTCCGATCGACGGCACGCGAACTCGCGGTGCCGTTCGAGACGGTGCTGCTGGCGGCACATGCGAAGGTCCTCGCGGCGTTGACGGGGGAGCGGGAGATCGTGACGGGGTACGTCACGCCGGGCGGTGGCCGGGCGCTGCCGTGCCGGATCGACCTCGGCCCGGGCACTTGGCGCACGCTCCTGACGGAGGCCCACCGGTCGCAGGCGGGGCTGCGGGACGCTCCCGCCGACGCGTCGTTCGAGACGGTCTTCGACCCCACGGGCGGTGGCGGCGGTGCGGTGGACGGGGAGCGCGCGGCGCTGTGGGTCGGGCCGGTGGCGATGCCGGGTTTCGGTGGTGGGCTGGTGCTGCGGTTGCGGTATCGCACCGACGTGCTGGACGGGGAGAGTGCCGCCCGGGTCGCCGGGTATCACCTGCGGGCGCTGGAGCTGATCACCGCGGACCCGGACGGCGATCACCGGCAGCGGAGTCTGCTGTCGGCGCAGGAACTGCACCTTCAGGTGGAGGGGTTGGCGGGGCGGCGGCGCGAACTGCCGGACCGGCGCGTGCACGAGCTGTTCGAGGAGCGGGTGCGGGCGCACCCGGATGCCGTGGCCGCGGTGTGCGGGGAGCGGGTCTGGTCGTACGGGGAGCTGAACGCCCGGGCGAACCGGCTGGCGCGGGCGCTGGTGGCACGAGGGGTGGGTCCCGAGCGGGTGGTCGCGGTGGTGATGGAGCGGAACCTGGACTGGCTGGCCTCGGTCCTTGCGGTGTTCAAGGCGGGCGGGGTGTATCTGCCCGTCGAACCGCACTTCCCGGCGGACCGCATCGCACGGACACTGTCCAGGGCGGGGTGTGTGCTGGCGCTGAGCGAGGCGGGCAGCACCGACACGCTTGACCAGGCGCTGTCGGGCGGCCTGCCGCAGGTGGACAGGCTGCTGGTCGGTGAGGCGTACGGAGAGGAGCACGCGGAGAGCGACCTCGGTACCGGGATCGGGGCGGACGGGCTGGCGTACGTCTACTTCACGTCCGGTTCGACGGGTGAGCCGAAGGGCGCGATGTGCGAGCACGCGGGCCTGCTGAACCATCTCTTCGCGAAGATCGACGACCTGGGGATCAAGGAGGGCACGGCGGTGGCCCAGGTGGCGCCGCAGTGCTTCGACATCTCGCTGTGGCAGCTGCTCTCCGCCCTCCTGACCGGCGGACGGACCGTGCTCGTGGAGCAGGACGTGATCCTCGACGTCCCCCGCTTCCTCGACACGGTCGCCCGCGCCCGGGTCGGCGTCGTACAGGTGGTGCCTTCCTACCTGGACGCCGTGGTGACGGCGCTGGAGCGGCAGCCGCGTGACCTGCCCGACCTGCGGTGTGTGTCGGTGACGGGCGAGCCATTGAAGCGGGAGCTGGCCGAGCGGTGGTTCGCGGCCGCCCCGGGTGTGCGGCTGGTGAACGCCTATGGTCTGACCGAGACCTGCGACGACACCAACCACGAGGTGATGGACCGGGCCCCGGAACGGGTGCTGCTCGGCCGGCCCGTCGCCAACGTGCACGTCTACGTCGTCGACGAGCGGCTCAACCCGGTACCGCTGGGCGCGCCCGGCGAGATCGTCTTCTCCGGGGTATGTGTGGGACGCGGTTACGTGAACGATCCGCAGCGCACCGCGGCGGCGTTCCTGACCGACCCGCACCGGCCCGGCGAGCGGCTGTACCGCAGCGGTGACCACGGCCGCTGGTGGCCGGACGGGAAGCTGGAGTTCCTGGGCCGCAAGGACGCCCAGGTCAAGATCCGCGGTTTCCGGATCGAGATCGGCGAGATCGAGAACACCCTGCTGCGTATGGACGGCGTCCGTGACGGCGCGGTCGTGGTCACCACAGGAGGCGGTGACAGCAAGCAGCTCATCGCCTTCTACACCGGCCCCCGCCCTCTGGACGAGGCCGTGCTGCGGGACCGGCTGGGCGGAGGGCTGCCCGCCTACATGGTGCCCGCCTCCTTCCGCTGGCAGGAGCGGCTCCCGCTGACCGCCAACGGAAAGATCGACAAGAAGGCGCTGGCCACCCGGGCCACGGACCCGCGCACCACCGACGCCGGCCGGCAGGTCCGGGACGGCCAGGACGGTCAGGACGAGTCTCCGGCCACACCGGCCGAGCGGCGGCTGGCCGCCGCCTGGGCAGGTGTCCTCGGCATCCCCGAGGACCAGGTCCACCGCGGTGACCACTTCTTCGACCGCGGCGGCACGTCACTGTCCGCCGTGAAGCTCGCCATCGCCCTGGACCGCACCATCTCGCCCAAGGACATCACCGAGCGTCCTCGCCTCTCCGACCTCGCCCACCTCATCAATTCCTGAGACCACGCGCAGAAATGACGTCACGTCAGAAACGAAGGGAACGCACCATGATGCCGAACTCCTCCGCCGTTCCGCCGTTCGCGGTGGTTCCCGGTGCCCAGGTGCAGCAGGCGCTGGCCGGTCGGGAGAAGCAGGTCGTGGAGCTGGTGGAGAGTGTCTACCGGCTGCACGGCGCCGGTGACTCGGTCAACCCGCCCTCGTACTTCCTGCGGTTCACCGACCGGCCCACCTCGCGGATCATCGCCCTGCCCGCCTCGATCGGCGGCAGCGTACACGTGGACGGACTGAAGTGGATCTCCAGCTTCCCCGGCAACGTCAACGCCGGGATCCCGCGGGCGTCGGCGGTGCTGATCCTCAACGACCACGACACCGGCTACCCGTTCGCCTGCCTGGAATCCTCCATCATCAGCGCGACCCGCACCGCCGCCTCGGCCGCGCTGGCCGCCGACCGGCTCACCCGCCACCGGCCGGACGCGGCACGCCCGGTACGGGTGGGCTTCTTCGGCACCGGACTGATCGCCCGCTACATCCACACCTTCCTCGCCGCCACCGGCTGGTCCTTCGACGAGATCGGCATCCACGACCTGTCCATCGACAGCGCCGCCGGCTTTCGCACCTACCTGGAACAGTCCGGCACACCCGGCCGGATCGCCGTCCACGACAACGCCCAGGAACTCATCCGCACCAGCGACATGGTGGTCTTCGCCACCATCGCCGCCGAACCCCACGTCACCGAGACCGCCTGGTTCGACCACAACCCCCTGGTCCTGCACATCTCACTGCGCGACCTGGCACCCGAGATCATCATGGCCTCGGCCAACATCGTCGACGACGTCGAACACTGCATGAAGGCGAACACCTCCCCCCACCTCGCCGAACAGCTCACCGGCAATCGCACCTTCCTCACCGGCACGCTCGACGACGTCATCACCGGCCGCACCACCCTGCCCGCCGACCGGCCGGTCGTCTTCTCCCCCTTCGGCCTCGGCGTCCTCGACCTCGCCGTCGGCAAATACGTGTACGACGAGATCGCCCGCACCGGCGAACTCCACATCATCGACAACTTCTTCCACGAACTGCGCCGGTACGGATGAACCGCCCCCGCACCGGGCCACCCACCCCACCCCACCCCACCACCCCACCTCAGACGTCCCGTCAGAAGTCCCGCGCAAGGTGCGCCGCCGGGGTGTCCGCGCAGCGCAGGTGGTCGGCCGTCGCGGGAGCGCCGTCCGCGACATTGCGGTCGTAGGTCACGGTCTTCACCGTGACCGGCTCCGAGCCGACGGCGACCTCGAAGACGGAACCGCCGCCGGAGGCCGGCCGCAGGCGTGCTCCGGGCAGGGCCGCGGCCAGCGTCGACGCGTCCTCCTCCCGCCCGGCCGGGTACGTGATGACGGGCGGTCCCGCGGGCCGCACCGAGGGAGCCGATGCCGAGGTGTCGGTGACGGCGAACCTGGTGCGCCGCAGCGCCTCGGCGACGGCGGCGTCGTCGACCCGGACGGCGATTCCCGCGGGGTTGGTCTCGGCACGCGTCTCCGGCACGGGCAGGATGCGGGTGTCGCCGGTGACGGGTCGGTCGGCGCGCAGGGCGTCCCACAGCGCCCGCGACCGGGCCGTGTGCCACAGGAGCGTGGAGCCCACGCCCGGCACCCGGTGGTCGAAGTGCGCGATCGGCACGGTCGTGAACTCCGTACGGTCCGCCGGGAGCCGGCCCAGCGACCAGCCGATGCGGACGAGATCGTCCAGGCCCGTGGCTTCGTCGGTGCGTACGGACGTGAGGAGCGTGCGCGCCGTGTGCGCGGCACGCGCGGGGTCGGCGAGCGCCCCACGGACCGTCAGGTCCTCCAGCATCTCGGCGAGCAGACGCTGCTGGCGGCGGACCCGGCCGAGATCGCCGGGACGGTCGATGTGCCGGGCCCGGGCGTAGCGCAGCGCCCCGTTGCCGTCGAGGCGGTGCGTGCCGGCGGTGACGTCGAGTCCGGAGTTCTCGTCCTTGAGCGGCTTGTCCGTGCAGACGGTCGCACCGCCCAGGTTGTCGACGGTCTGCTCGAAGCCGGTGAAACCGGTCTCGAGGTAGTGGTCGATGCGCAGGCCCGTGGCCTTCTCGACGGTGCGCACGGCCATCGGACCCCGGCCGACCTTGTACGCGCCGTTGATCTTGCCCCAGCGGGCGGGGGCGGCGGACCCCGCCGGCGCCGCGTACTCGACGTAGCTGTCGCGGGGAATGGAGACGACGCTCGCGCGCTGCTGGTCCTCGGAGAGGTGCACCAGCATCATCACGTCGGTGCAGTCGCAGCCTTCACCGCCCACGTTTAGGCGGCGCTTCTCGGCGGCCGACAGACCGGTACGGCTGTCGACGCCGACGATCAGGATGTTCGTCCCGCGGCCGCCGTCCCGGGCCGCCGGCTCGCCGGAGCCCGAGTCGGCCCGGGCACCGAGCCAGGGCAGCGAGACCAGGCTGGACAGCAGGGCCAGTCCGACAGTGAGACGGCGCATCACACATCCCCGGGGTGGACATCGGTGAGTGCGAGTGATCGTAGGAGGACCGAGCCCCGTCGATCATGCTATGGGCCGACCGGCACGCCGTCCCGGCCGTCGTAGTCACCCACGTTGTCCAACGCGGCCCGCGCCGTCCCGGCCGCGCCGCCGGGCGGCGAGCCAGGTGCGGGAAGACATCACGGTGCCGCGCGCGGCACGCCGCAGCCGCTCGGCAAGCGCTGCGCGCGTCGGCCCGGACGTGGGTCTGGGTGCGCTGAGCGGTTCAGCCAGCCGGCCTCGCCCAGGCGACGACGGGGTCGAGGGCCGGATTGAGGGTGCGCAGCGGCTCCCACATGTGGGCCGCACCAGCAGCCGTCCGGCGGGGGGGGGAAGTGGTCCGCCCACCAGGTGGACGACGTGCTGGGGGCGCGCCTTGCCGGCGGCCGGGCGGCCGCAGCGGCGCAGAAGTTGTTCGCATGACGCGCCTCGTGCTGTGACTGGAAGGGTTCACGGGCTCTCGCGACGCCCGGCACGGCACCGCACGGGACGCCGCGAGCGACTCGGCAAAGCCTTTCCGGTCACAGCACCAGCCAGTACGACGCCGGGGGCGCCGGACGCGCGTCCGGGCGCGTGCGCCCGGCGCCGCGGGGCCGGGGGCCGGGGGCCGAGGGCGTCAGCCCTCGGCGAGCGTCAGCGCCGACGCGGGGTCCGGCGCCGCGGGTCCTGCGGGGGCCCAGGCGCCGCCGGACCTGGTGTACGGCCACCAGCGCCCGTCGGGGCCCACCCGCAGCTGTGCGTCCGCGCCCACGACCGTCCACCGGCCCGCGCCCGCGCTCCGCAGCCGTGGCCGTTCCCCCGCGTCCCAGCCTTCCGCCAGCTGCGCCTCCGCCCGGACGAGCGTCTCCTCGTCCGGCACCCAGCCGTCCTCCAGGACCGTGAGCGCCGGGGCCCCGCCGGACCGCCAGGCGCGGACCGCGAGGCCGAGACCGGACCGCGTACGTCCGGAGCCGGCCGCGAGCCGTGCCGCGACCGCCGCCGGGAGCCGTGCGCCGGCGTCGCCCGACGCGGCCAGCCGCACGGCGTCCTGGCACAGGGTCAGCTCCGGCTCCGCCGGCCGCCGCTCATGCCCGTCCGCCAGCGCCTCCGCCAGCATCCGGTGCGCGCGCACCGCCGCGTCCGCCGCGAGGAGCTCCAGGGCTGCCGGGTCCACGCCCGGCGCCGGGGCCGCCTCGGTGTCGAGCGACGGCGGCACCCCGGGCTCCGCCGGCAGCGTCGGCGGCTCCGGCAGCACCGGCAGGAGCCCCGCCGCGGCGAATGCCTCGTCGGCCCGTACGCCCTCGGACACCGGCGCGGACGGCTCCGCCCGCGCGGCGCTGCGCATCTGGAGCTCGTCGAGGAGCCTCCGTTCCCCGCGGCCCCGCAACAGCAGCAGCACGAACGGGTCCTGGTCCAGCAGCCGTGCGACCTGGTAGCACAGCGCGGCCGTGTGCGGACACAGGTACCACGCCTCGCAGGTGCACGTCGGCTCCAGGTCACCGATGCCCGGCAGCAGTCCGGCCCCGGCGTCCGCCGCGTCCTCCACGAGGTGCGGCGGCATCTCCCGGTCCAGCAGCGCCGCGATGTGCCCCGCCCGTTCCACCGCCATGTCCAGGAAGCGGTCCCAGGCGTCGCCGGTCAGCTCCGGCAGCAGGACGTCGCTGCGGTACGCCGTGCCGTCCCGGTCCCGCACCACCGCCGTGATCCGCCCGGGCCGCACGGACACCGCCCCGACCGCCCCGGCACGCGCCTGCCTGCGACCCTGCTTGAGCTGCTCCGAGTCGAGCGCCGAGTCCTCCAGCGCCCGCAGCCACGCCTGTCCCCACCAGGTCTGTGCGAAGCCCCGCCCCTTGGCGGACGGCAGCGCGGCGAACGTCCGCTCGCCCTCGCCCTCGCCCTCGCCCTCGCCCGCGTACTCGTGGTCGTGGTCGTGGTCGTGGTCGTCCGTCATCGTGCGTCGTCCCCTCGCAGTTCGACCAGCTCCGCCAGCTCGGCGTCGGTCAGTTCGGTCAGCGCCGCCTCGCCGGAGCCGAGCACCGCGTCCGCGAGCTCCCGCTTGCGCTCCAGCATGGCCGCGATGCGGTCCTCGACCGTGCCCTCGGCGATGAGCCGGTGGACCTGCACGGGCTGGGTCTGGCCGATGCGGTACGCCCGGTCGGTGGCCTGCGCCTCGACGGCCGGGTTCCACCAGCGGTCGTAGTGGACGACGTGACCGGCCCTGGTCAGGTTCAGCCCGGTGCCTGCCGCCTTCAGAGAGAGCAGGAACACCGGTACGTCGCCGTCCTGGAAGCGCCGCACCATCGCCTCCCGCTGCGCGACCGGCGTGCCGCCGTGCAGGAACTGCGTCCGTACCCCGCGCCCCGCCATGTGCCGCTCCAGCAGCCGCGCCATCTGCACGTACTGGGTGAACAGGAGCACGCTCGCACCCTCGGCCAGGATCGTGTCGAGGAGTTCGTCGAGCAGCTCCAGCTTGCCCGAACGGCCCGCGATCCTCGGCGCCTCCTCCTTCAGGTACTGCGCCGGGTGGTTGCAGATCTGTTTGAGCGCGGTCAGCAGCTTCATGACGAGGCCGCGCCGCTCCATGCCGTCGGCCCCGGCGATCGCGGCCATCGTCTCGCGCACCACCGCCTCGTACAGTCCGGTCTGCTCGACGGTGAGCGCGATGCTGCGGTCGGTCTCGGTCTTCGGTGGCAGTTCGGGCGCGATGCCCGGGTCGGACTTGCGGCGGCGCAGCAGGAACGGTCGTACGAGCGCGGCGAGTCGCGCGGCCGCCGCCGGATCCGCACCGCCCTCCACGGCCTGCGCGTACCGGGTCCGGAAGGCGCCGAGCGGGCCGAGCAGCCCCGGCGTCGTCCAGTCGAGGATCGCCCACAGCTCGGACAGGTTGTTCTCGACGGGCGTGCCGGTCAGCGCCACCCGGGCCTTCGCACCGATCGTGCGCAACTGCTTCGCGGTCTCCGCGTACGGGTTCTTCACGTGCTGCGCCTCGTCGGCGACGACCATGCCCCACCCCACGCCGGCGAGGCTCGCGGCATCGAGGCGCATCGTTCCGTAGGTGGTCAGGACGAACTCCCCGTCCGCCAGGCCGTCGAGACTGCGCGTCCCGCCGTGGAAGCGGCGCACCGGCGTGCCGGGTGCGAACTTCTCGATCTCCCGCTGCCAGTTGCCCATCAGCGAGGTCGGGCAGACGACGAGCGTCGGCCCGGCGGCCGACTCGTCACCCCGGCGGTGCAGATGGAGGGCGATCAGTGTGATCGTCTTGCCGAGGCCCATGTCGTCGGCGAGGCAGCCGCCGAGGCCGAGTGAGGTCATCCGGTGCAGCCAGTTGAGCCCGCGCAGCTGGTAGTCGCGCAGGGTGGCGGCGAGCGCGGGGGGCTGGCCGACCGTCCGAGCCCCGCCTTCCGGTTCGGCGATCCGCTCGCGCAACCGCTCCAGCCAGCCCCCTGCCCGGACCTCGACACGCCTGCCATCGACCTCGGTGGAGCCGGTCAGCACCGCCCCGAGGGCGTCGACCGGAGTGAGCTTGTGGTCCTGGCTCGCACGGGCGCGGCGCACCTCCTCCGGGTCGATCAGCACCCACTGGTCGCGCAGCCGCACCACGGGCCTGGCGGCCTCGGCCAGCCGGTCCAGCTCCTCGCGGCTCAGCCGCCGGTCGCCCAGGGCGAAGCGCCAGTTGAAGGCGAGCAGGGCGTCCGCCGACAGGAACGAGGGCAGCCCGGAGCCCGTCGGGTCCGCCGCCGGTGCGTCCGGACCCGCAGACCTGTCCGCAGACCCGTCCGCAGATCCGGCCGCAGTCCGGTCTCCGGCCCCGGCCGCAGATCCGTCCGCCGGCCCGTCCGCAGGCTCGTCCGCGGGACCGATCACCGCGTGTGCCGTCAGCCGGGTGGTCAACTCCCGCGGCCAGTGCACCTCTACACCCGTCGCGGCGAGCGCCCGGGAGGCTTCGCCCAGCAGTTCGGCGACCTCCTCGTCGGCGAGCTCGACCGCGTCCGGCACCGCCGCCGACAGGAGCGGGGTGAGGGGCGTCCAGGCCCGTGCCGCCCGGCGCAGTGCCAGCAGCGCGTCCATGCGGGCGCGCGGTCCGAAGGCGGCGTCCTGCCCGGCGGCCCACACGGCCGCGGTGTCCGCGACGAGCGCCGGGTCGCTGACGCTGTGCATCTGGAGCACCGCCCTGAAGGACGGTGTGTCGTCACCGCCGCCGGTGAGGCCCAGCACCTCGATGCGCAGGGACACCCGTACGCCCGCGTCGAGTCCCGCCGCCACGTCCTGGGCCCAGGCACGGGCCTCCGGCAGCACCTGCGGCGCGTCGGCGGCGAACGCGCCCGAGCCCGCGGCGAGCGGCGCGGCCGGGGTGCGAGGCAACCCGTCGGCGACCGCGTCCAGGAAGGCGCGCAGCAGTCGTTCGGGTGCGGGCAGCAGCAGCGGCTCCGCGGCGGCGTCGAGCGGGACGGCGTGGGCCGTGGGCGGCATGGCGGCCGCGAGCGTACGGATCCGGTCCAGGTCCTCCGCGGACAGCGGCCCGACCCGCCAGGCGTCGTGGTCGGTCGCGGTCAGGCCGGGCAGCAGCAGCCCACGGGCGGCGAGTTGGAGTGCGAGGACGGCGGCGGAGCCCCAGAAGGCCGCGGAGGGGGACGCGTCCTCGGTCACCCGCGCCCGGGTCAGGACCGGCAGCGCGTCCCGTACGGGCAGCAGTCGGGCCCGTACGGCACGGGTGCGGGCGCCGCGGTCGGTGCCGGCCGTGGCGACGGTCAGGTCCCTGAGCGCGTCGTCGCCGCCGGGGCCGGCCGGCGGCTCGGCCCCGGTGGGGTGCCAGAACGCGACGCGGCCCGTGCGGGGCGGGTCACCGGGCAGGAAGACCGCGGAGCAGAGGGCGAGTTCGGAGATCTCGGGGGGCGTGGCAGCGGGAAGCGTGGGCACAGCGATGGCGCATTCCTCAAATTTGACTACTGCGGGCCGGAGCCGCCGAGGGTACCTCACGCGGCGCCCGACTCGGGAGCGCCTCCGAGGTGACCCGTGTCACTCGCCGGCACTTCCGGCGCCCTGGGGTGCGGACGGCACCACCAGGGGGGCACCGGGAATCCCCCCACCGTTCCGGGGTGGTGGCGCCATGGCCGCGAAGGGAGCCGGATCCGTACGTTTCTTCAGGTCAGAGCAGTCTCGGGGTCGAGCGCGCCGACGGCGCAGCCGGCCGAGACAGACGGAGACCGGAGACCTTCATGCCTCAGGCCAGTGTCACCACCGCCCTCGCCCCCGACGCGGGCCCGCACTCCGGCAGCCCCGCCGACCGGCCCGCGGAGGGATCCGCCGGCAGCCCCGCCGGCAGCCCCGCCGGCAGCCCCGCGGACGGGTCCGCCGGCCGCTCCGCGAGCAGGCCCGCGGGCAGCTCCGCCGGCGGTTTCGGGGGCAGTGACTTCGCCCCGCTGCTGCGGACCGCGAAGGAGCAGGGCCTGCTCGACCGCCGCACCGGCTGGTACGCCCGCGTCATCGCCGTCAACCTGCTCGCCCTGGCCGCCGTCGTCACCGCGATCGCGCTCATCGGCCCGTCCTGGTGGGTGCTCCCGCTCGCCGCGCCCCTCGCGGTGCTGTCCGCCCGTACCGCCTTCATCGCCCATGACGCCGGCCACGCACAGATCACCCCGGACCGCAGGACCGGCCGCGCCATCCAGCTCTTCCACGGGAACCTGCTGCTCGGCATGAGCCAGGACTGGTGGAACGACAAGCACAACCGCCATCACGCCAACCCCAACCACGTCGACAAGGACCCCGACGTCGCCCCCGACGTCCTCGTCTTCTGCAAGGACCACGCCGGCGGTCGCACCGGCTTCCGCGGCTGGCTCACCCGCCACCAGGCATGGCTCTTCTTCCCGCTCACCACCCTCGAAGGCATGGCGCTCAAGGTCTACGGCTTCCGGCACGTCTTCTCGCGCTCCGCGGACGGCCGGCCCGCCGCCCGGGGCCGCGCGCGCGACCGCTTCGTCGAGGGCGGGCTCCTCGTCGCCCATGCCGTCGGGTACGCGGCCCTGCTGCTGACCGCCCTCACTCCGCTCCAGGCCCTCGTCTTCGCCCTGCTCCACCAGATGCTGCTCGGCCTGCACCTCGGGATGGCGTTCGCGCCGAACCACAAGGGCATGGAGATGCCGGGAGCGGACGGCGGGGAACGCTGGGGCCACCTCCAGCGGCAGGTCCTGACCTCGCGCAACATACGGGGCGGCGCCCTGACCGACTGGCTGCTCGGGGGGCTGAACTACCAGATCGAGCACCATCTCTTCCCGAGCATGCCCCGGCCCCATCTGCGGCTCGTCCAGCCGCTGGTCCGCGCCCACTGCCGCCGCCAGGGCCTGCCGTACACGGAGACCGGGCTGATCGACTCGTACCGCCAGGCGCTCGGCCATCTGCACGAGGTCGGCGGGGAACTGCGCGCCGCACGGGGCACGAGCTGAGGGAACCGGCGGGCGCGCGGGCACGTTCTCATCACAGGGAGTGGCGGCCAGGGGCCGCGAAGGAGGCTGCAAGATGTCGACAGGTGCGAAGATCGCCCTCGGGGGAGTGGCCGTGGGCCTCGTCCTCTGGCCACTGATCGGATTCTGGTTCTCGCTGCTGGTGATCGTCGGAGTGCCCGCCGTGGCCTACTTCGCGCTCGACCCCTCGCAGCGCCGCCGGCTCCGCCGGATCAACCGCAAGGAGATCGGCCGCTGACCGGGCCACTGATCGGCCACTGACCGGGCCGCTGACAGTCGCTGACCGGCGGTTTCCTCTTCCCTGTGCCGACGGTAGGGTCGGAGACGATCATCGCCACAGGGGAGGGGAGCTCAGGGATGGGCATCGGCGGACGGGTCACCACGGTCAGCAGCAACGGCGAGTACTCCTTCACCAAGCCGAACAGGGAGAGCATCACCCTGCTCATCGGACTCGGTGTGGAAGGCGACGTCCACGCGGGTGTGACCGTCAAGCACCGCTCCCGCGTCGCGCAGGACCCCACCCAGCCCAACCTCCGCCAGGTCCACCTCATCCACGAGGAGCTCTTCGACGAGGTGCGGACCGCGGGCTTCGAGGTCCGCCCCGGCGACCTCGGGGAGAACGTGACGACGAGCGGCATCGACCTGCTCGCCCTTCCCACCGGGGCGCTGCTGCGGCTCGGTGCCGAGGCGGTGGTCGAGGTGACGGGGCTGCGCAATCCCTGCCTCCAGATCGATGTCTTCCAGGACGGGCTCCTCAAGCAGGTCGTCGGCCGTGACGACGAGGGCGCGATCGTCCGCAAGGCCGGGATCATGTCCGTGGTGAGGACCGGCGGAGTGGTGCGGCCCGGCGACACCATCACGGTGGAGCTTCCGGTCGGGCCGCACCGGCCCCTGGAGCGGGTCTGAGCTCAGCTCAGCTCAGTTCAGCACGCACCGGCTCGTAGCTGCACCGCGGAAGCGGTCGTGAGGAACACCGCGGCAGCCAGGATCAGGAAACCGCGCGGCCCCAGCGATTCCAGCAGAATGCCGCCGCAGACCAGCCCCAACGGCAGGCCCGCCTGCGCCAGCAGCCGGTAGATGCTGTTGATCCTGGTGTGCATCTCCTGGGGAATGATCGTCATGCGGTGCGCATAGAGGGTCGAGAAGTACGGCGGCGCGACCCACAACGCCAGCGCCAGGCCCAGCAGGGCACCCCATGCGGCCGGCGCGAGCGCCATGATCAGCTCGCCGGCCGTCCAGCCCAGGCCCGCGAGGAGCATGACCCCGTACGGGCCCAGCCGGTGATGCAGAAAACCGCTGCAGAAGCTGCCCAGCACTCCGCTCAGCGCACCCAGGGCCAGCAGCAGCCCGGTGCGGGAGGAGTCGGCGTGGAACTCGGCCTTCATCAGAGCCATGAAACTGAGCCACACCGTTCCGAGGGCCGCGATGTTGGCGAAGTTCGCCAAGGCCAGCCGCCGCAGCTCCGCATGGTGGAAGAGGTACCCGACGCCTTCACGGATCGAAGCCCACAGCGATGTTCGGACGTCCCGCGCGACCGGGGGACGCATCGGCGTGCGCAGGCACAGCACGCCGATGCCGGCGATCACGAAGGTGAGCGCGTCGACCCCGAAGGCGTAGCCCGCACCGGCGAACGTGGTCGTGCCCAGGCCGATCAGCACGCCGCCGAGGGCCGGGCCCAGCACCTCGGTCATCGCGGTCGTGCCCTCCACCCAGCCGGAGGCCCGGGCGAGTTCGCGCGCCGGCAGGATCCGCGGGAAGACCGTGCTGTTGGCCACGTCGAAGAAGACGTAGACGATGCCCGAGCACAGCACCGTGCCCGCGATGACCACGATGCTGGTGCCACCACCGAGGAGATAGCCTGCGAGCAGTCCGAACAGCACGGCGCGCACAAAGTTGCCGACCGCCATGACGACCTGCTTGTTCCATCTCTCCACCAACGCTCCGGCCGGAATGGCCAGGATCACGTACGGCAGCTGTTCCAGGGCAGCGACGAACCCGGCCGTGCTCGCCGAACCGGTGGCGTTGAGCACCAGCAGGGGAAGCACGAACTGGGAGATCTGCGTTCCCACGCGCGAGGTGACCTGTGCCCACCAGACAATGACGAAGTCCCGCACCCGCCACAGATTCAGCGGAGGCGCAGTGTCCAGGTTTCGGGCGGTCGCTTTCCCGGGAGCCATCGCATCGTCGCTTTCCACGGTGAGCCGGGGCGTTGGAGGAGAAGGCGAGTGACCGGTGTGCCTTCAGGCGAGCGCCGTGGCCCGCAACGACCACGTCTGTGCTCGGGTGATGCGGGCGAGCCCGGTCACGTCGAGGTCCGGCCGGTGCATCCAGCGGCGGACCCGCCGCAGGTAGTGCTCGCTGATTTCCTCAGCCACCTCGGGCAGTTCCGGTGTCACCGAAAGAGGCACCGCCTCAGGCAGCGACCGCAGCCCCCGGACACTCCCGCCGGCCGTGAGATCGAGCAGGCAGCGGTAGAGCGCGGCGACCGGAACGGCGACGCCGTCGGTGGCGGCCAGGGCCGGCAGCGCACCCATGGCACTCACCTCCCGGCAGACGGACGCGGCAGCCTCGCGCAGCCGGGTGGCGTCGAGCCGGTCAGGGTGGCCGGGCACATGGTCGGAATCCGGCAGGGCAACCGGCCCGAGGATCTCCGGTACGGCCCCGGCCCGCTCGACGTCCTCGCCCGTCAGTTCGCGGCACATCGCGTACAGCAGCTGCGCGGGCGAGAGCACGCGCGACGTTGTACGGATGCCGGGCCCCGCGGCCTCGCCCAGTGCCGAGCCGAACCAGCCGGCGTCGAGCCCGGGCCTGCGCCGCAGGGCGGCCACCATCTCGCCGAAGGCGACGAACTCGGCCGCCGGTGAGGCATGGAGAACATCGATGAGCCGGGCCAGGTTGTCCAGCATGGTGCGGGTCTCGGCGGGTGGCCGGCGGCCGGGGGCCACGAGTGGTGCGCCAGGTGCGGGATTGCGCCCGCCCGCGTAGTTGGCGGCGTCCCAGAACTCCCGGTGGACGAACATCGTCGGATGACCGATGTACAGGTGCAGCACGCCGTCCTCCGACCGCGCGGCCTGCTCGAGCATCCCCGGTATGCGGCCGATCAGCTCCGCGAAGCGCACCGGGTCCGGGAGGACGTCCTCCACCGGCCCCACCGCCTCGGAACGGGCGAAGCACAGCGCGCCCGCGTACCAGTGCGGATTGTGTCCGCCGCCGGTCCTGCTGAAGGAGTGCAGATGGGCGGGGACACCGAGCGCGGAGAGCGCGCCAGGGACCTGCGGCCCCCACGATGTCCCGGCCGTGGCGAAGCCGCACAGATCCCGGCCGGTCAGGTCGCGGATGAGGTCCGCTCCGGAGCGCTCCTGTGCCACGACCTCGGCGACACCCTTCGCCCAGTCGAGCGGTTCCAGGTATTCCGCCACGGTCGGGTGCGTCGAGTGGTGGTTGGTGTGGTAGCCGATGTCGTGGGTCCGCAATGCCTCGAAGACGTCGTGCCGTTGCCGCCGGACCAGGGCCCGCGCCTTGTCGCCGGTGAGGAAGAACGCCCCGGACACGCCCTTCTTCCGCAGCATGTCGGCGAGCCACTTCACCGCGTCGTCACTGGCAGGGGCGACGGGGTCCTCCACGTCGAAGGTGAGAAGGACCCGCGCTCTACGAGGCATGGGCGGTGCTCCCTTCGCCCGAGGGCCTCCACAGGCCGTACATCCGCAGCACGGACACGGCGTCCCGGAGGCTCTGCCGCCCCGTGGGGGACTCGATCTCCAGCGCACAGCGCCCGGTGAAGTTCCCGGAGCGCATGACCTCGCGCAGTTCACGCAGGGGCATCGCCGCGAGTGGTGTGTCCGGGCCGCCCTTGAGGTGCACCTGTGCGACCAGCGGCAGTAGGTTCCGCAGGTCGGCGACCGGGTCGGCCCCGGCGTAGAGGCAGTTGCCGGTGTCGAAGAACAGCCGTGCCCTCGGGTCGTCCATGGTCCTGACCAGGTCGGCGGCGTCCGCCGGCGGCGTGCCCCCGACGAACTCGGCGGCAATGACGGTGCCATGGGGTGCGGTGGCCGCCAGCAGTTCGGCGTACGCGTCCGCGTAGACCTCGGCGCGCCGGGGTTCCTCCGCCTTCACGCGGACGGGTACGAGTACGAGGTCGCAGCCGAGCCCGACCGCGGTCCCGGCGGTGTCGATGACCCGCCGGACCGCGTCGGAGCGGTCCTCCTCGGGCACGTCGGGCAGCCGGACGAACTCCGCGACCACCGCCGAGGCGACGGTCAGCCCGTGCGCGGCGGCCAGTGTGCGCAACTCCTCGGCCCGGCCGGGCTCGTCGGCGCTGCGCAGGGGGAGTTCCACGAAGTCCAGGTCCAGCCGCCGGAACTCGGCGAACTTCTGCTCCGGGGTGTATGCGTCGGTGATGGTGTCGGTACCGGCTCCGAGCAGCACGGGTGTTGCCTCCTGTGGTGTGACGCGGGCGCTGTGGTCGGGGTCAGGCAGGCTGGTCGAGCAGTGCGCCGACCCGCACCGGTCGGCCGGTCTCGGCGGACCGCTGGTGGGCGAGGGTGGTGGCCAGCGTGCTCACCGCTTCTTCGTAGGAGGCGAGCACGAGCTCGGGGCGGCTGTCGCGTACGGCGCGGACGAAGGCCCGGTCCTGTACGGCCATCGAGTCGTCTATGAGCGTCCATTCCTGCCGCCCGTCGGCGGTCACCACCTCCACGGTGCGCGACTCCCCCTCGTGGCCGAGGATGGAGACGGTGAGACCCTCGGCGAAGATGTGGATGCCGCGTGCGTATGTGGGGTTGCCATGGCCGGAGACCATGTTGGTCACCAGACTGCCGACCGCCCCGTTGGCGTAGGTGAGGCTGGCGACGGAGGCGTCGAGGATCTCGGACGTCTCGTGGGTGGCGATGCGGCGGGCACCTGAGACATAGACCGTGGAGATGTCGGACACCAACAGCCGCAGCAGGTCGACCTGGTGGGTCGCCATCTCCACCACCTGACCGCCCGAGCGGGCCTGGTGGCGGTACCAGTCCCGGGGCGGCAGCTTGGCGAAGCGGTGGGCGAGGGTCATGGCGATCTTCCGATCGCCCAGAGTCTCGCGGACGAACGGCACGATCTGCGAGTACCTGCTCTGGTAACCTGCCGCGCCGATCAGGCCCTTGGCGCGCAGTGCACCGGATATCCGCCGGGCCAGCGACAAGTCGAGGGCGACGGGTTTCTCGACGAGGAGAGGCAGCCCGGCCTCGATCGCGGCGAACTCCACCTCGCCGTGCGCGAAGGGCGGCAGGCACACGAAGACCGCGTCCAGGCGCTCCTCCTGGAACATGCGCACGGGTTCGGCGTAGAGCGGAGCCTCTGCGAACGGCACCAGCAGTTCCTGCGGTGCCGTTGCCCACAGCTTCTCCAGCACGCTCGAGCGGGTGGCCTCCGCGGCGGCCGGGTCCGTGTCGCACAGCGCGACCACTCTGGCCTCCGGATCGGTCAGCACCCGCTTGAGGTGCTCTTTCGCGATGTACCCGACCCCGACGAAGCCGATGCGTACAGCCATGGTGGTCCCTTCTCTTCTGTGTCGCTGGGAGAGCGGCAACGCGGCAACGCGGCAACGCGGAAACGCGGCCGGGCTACGTCCTATGAACCGGAGTCGCGCCAGTTCAGGAGCACGCCGATGGCATCGTTGTCCGGCGAGGCGATGAGCTTGTACGCCGCCTCTGCTTCGGCGGCCACGAAGGTGTGGGTGACCAGGTCCTCGACCGCCATGCGTTCCTGCGCGAGCAGTCGGAAGAACAGCTTGACGTTCTCGGCGAACGTCCCCCGCAGATGGCGTCCGGCGCCGGTCCGCGGAATATCGCTGTCGTGCACGCCGACGACGGTCTGGGCCCTGCGGAGCACCGTGCCGCCGAGCACCTGCTGACCAGGCCAGGCCGTGTCCCCGACGAGGACCAGGGTCCCGGCCTCGCGGGTGAGGTCGGACAACCCGGCGAGGGCGTCGGGGGCGCCGGTCACGTCGTAGGCGACGCCGACACCCTCACCGCCGGTGAGCTGGATGACCGCGTCGCCGACCGCCGGCACTCCACCGGCGAGGACCGTCGTCGCGCCGTGTTGCGCGGCGGCGGCCAGCCGGGAATCGCCACGGGCCAGGGCGATGAGTTCCCCGGCGCCGGCGACGGCCGCGTACTGCAGCACGAGCTGCCCCAGCGGCCCGAGCCCGGCAACCGCGACCGGCTCGCCGAACAGCGGGCCGGTACGCCGAACAGCGTGCTGGGCGATGGCGGACAGGGCGAACCACACCGCTGCCTCGTCGGTGACCTCGTCCGGCACCGGGTACACCGAGCCCTCCGAGACCACCATGTGGCTCTGGTGCGAGCGGCGCAGCACCACCCGGTCGCCGGGCCAGTAGCGGGCAGTCATCGGGCCGACGGCGAGGACTTCGCCGACCGCGCTGTAGCCGGGCGCGAAGGGGTGGCGCACCCAGGATGCCCAGTGTGACGGCCGCTCGAAATCCCCGAGGAAGCAGTTGCGTTCGGTGCCTGAGCTCAGGAGCGTCAGCCGCGTACGGACGAGCAGGTCGTCGCCGGAGAGCTCGGGCAGCACCTCACGCCGCAGTTCCACGCGCCCCGGCTCGGTGATCACTACATGAGTGCTGTGCATGGGTTCCACAGTCCTTTCAGGGTTCGACGACCGGCACCAGGCAGTCCGGTAGGCGTGCGATGGCCACGGCGTCCGCGATCCGCTCAAGAGGGATCCGGTGGGTGAGAAGGGACTCCAGATCGAGCCGGCCGGTCTCCAGGAGACGGGCGGCCTCCTCGAACACACCGGGCTTGTAGTGGTAGCTGCCGAGAATGCGGATCCGGCGGTAGTGGACGGCGTTGATGTCGAGGGGAATCGCAGTTCCGGGCGGGCAGCCGCCGAATCCGACGACCGTCCCTCCGTCCCGTACGACGTCGAAGGCGCTGCTGTACGTCGCGGCGCTGCCCACCGCCTCGACCACCACGTGCGGACCGCGCCCTCGGGTGAGTGCGGCCACGTGGTCGGCGGACACGTCGCCGGAGTCCACGGGGACGCCGCCCGCCTGCCTCACCAGCTCACGTCGCCAGGGGTGGTTGACACTGCAGAGCACCTGCCGCGCCCCGCGCAGCCGGGCCAGGCGCACCTGGATCAGCCCGACCGGCCCGCAGCCGATGACCAGGACGTCCTGGCCCGGGCCGATGCCGGCTGTGTCGGTGGCGTCCAGCACGCAGGCCACGATTTCGGTGAGCATCGCGGTGGCCGGAGACACACCTGGGGGCACGTGCCTGGCGTGGGCCGTCACCGGCGGGCGGATCCGTACGTACTGCGCGTGTGCCCCCGGCGTGACTCCGCTCCTGGTGGCGCACAGGGCCGGTAGCCCGTCGTCGCACTGGTCGCAGCGTCCACACGGTGGGTGCGGGTCGAGGGTGACGGTCTCGCCGGGAGCGAGGCGGCGCACCGCGTCGCCGACGGCGACCACATCACCGGCGACAAGAGTGCCCAGTACGGAAGGCGGGGTCATACGCGGGTGGCCGATCGTGACCGCCCGTACGAGGGAGGCGCCGAACATCGCGGCGCGCACCCGGATCACCACGTCCCCGGGCTCCTCCACTTGCGGCGTGGGCAGCTCCTCGACGGTCAGCGGCCGGCCGGCGCCGTGCCAGACGGCAGCCCGCATCCGCCCCGGGAGGGCCGTCGCGGCCGGGCCGGTCACCCTGCACCGTCCGCGTCGCGATGGGCGCAGGCGTCCAGGAGCCAGAGGTGACGGGGGTCGGTCCGGAAGCGGAGCTCCCGCTCGGTCCCGGCCAGCGCCCACAGGTAGTAGAACCGGTGGCCGGCCGCGGCGACGAAGCTGTGGTAGCCCTCCCGTACGGTGACGGTGTCGCCGTCGCGCACCACCTGCGCCTGCCTGCCGGCCTCGACGGCGGGGTAGTGGACGAACAGGCCGAACCCCGACGGAGGGGAGACGCGCACATGGAACGCCTCCTGCTGGTGGCTCTCGTACGGTGGATCGTGCGCGTCGTGCTTGTGCGGCGGATAGCTCGACCACACGCCCTCCGTGCTGAAGGTCTCACCCACCAGCACTCCGTCCGCCTGCTGATCCGGCCCGACGATGTCGTGGACCTCCCGCTCCCACACCCCGCTGCCGCGTCTTTCCGCGTGGACCTGGTCCGGCCGCACCACGTACGGCTCGCGCGGAGTCGAGGCAGGCGCCGAGGCCACGGCGAACCGCACGCCCGCGGGGCCCGCCGTGATCCGCCAGCTTCGGTCCGCCGGTGCGTAGATGGCGGTGGCCCGGCCGTCGAAGACGTCGGCGCGCTCGCCCAGCCCCTCCCAGCGCGGGCCGCCGGTGTCGAAGCGGACGTCGCAGCTTCCGCCGAGGACCACCACGACGGCTTCCTCGTCGCTCTGCCGGTGCTCCTGTGACTGGCCGGGGGCGAGTTCACCGACGCGCAGGGCGACCGGCAATCCGGTGGCGGCCATTCAGACGTCCCTTCGCGTAGTGGTTGCCGCCGGCGCGGTGATGTCGGCGGGTCCGCAGATCCCGGGGAGCAGTTCGTCGACGGCGACCGGTCCACCGCCGGCCGCCGAACGTGTCAGGGCTTCACCCGTGGCCACGGCGTAGGCACCGTCGACTGCTGTCGCGGCCTGGTTCTCCTGCTCGGGCGCGGGCTGCCGCAGAAGCGCCGTGATCATGCGCAGGTCCGCGCCGGAGTGGCGGCCCCTCTCGCGAGGGATGGTGACGGACTGGACCGGCCCGTCGAGCCGACTCAGCCGGATCGTGTAGTGCCTCGTCATGCGGGCCCCGTCGGGCGGGGAGACTTCGTACCTTGTGGTGAGCTCGCCACGAGTGCCCTGCACGGTCAGCGTGTAGCCCTCCCAGGGCGAGCGGGCCGACAGGGAGTAGTGGGCCACCGCACCGCCCCGATAACGGACAGCGGCGGACAGCGTGTCGGCGATGTCCGCGTCCACCGGCACTCGGCGGTCGTGGTCCGTGCCGGGCCCGGACTGGTAGTGGACACGCCGGGTCCAGCCCACGACCTCCTGCGGCCGGTCCGCCAGCCACCAGTTGAGCAGGTCGAAATGGTGACAGCTCTTGGTTATCTGCAGGCCGCCGGACGCCGCCGCCTTGCGGTGCCAGCGCAGGAAGTAGCTGTGTCCGTGGCCGGGCCGCAGCCGATAGGACAGGTGCGCCTGGGTCGGCGTACCGATCGCCCCTTGGTCAAGCAGGCGCTTGATGGCCTGATGGAGGTTCAGATGGCGCATGTTGTGCGCGACCCGCACGGAGGCGGGGGAGCGGCGCTCGGCGGCCACGACGGAGGCGGCCTGCGCCGCCGTCAAGGTCATCGGCTTCTCCGTCAGGACGTCGATCCCCGCGGCCAGCGCGGCCTCGATCTGCTCGGCGTGCGCGTGGTCAGGCGCGGTGACGATCAGCACGTGCGGCCGTGCGTCGTCGAGGAGGGCCCGTACGCCGCCGCGGTACGTCGGCACCTCCCACCGCTCCGCCACCGCTGACAGCTGCGCCGGATCGGTGTCGGCCACCGCGACGAGTGTGCCGATGCCGGAGGCGTGCGCCTGCGGCCCGAACAGCGGCAGATACGCGGTCCAGGCCCGATTGCCCGCCCCGCTGAGTGCGTATCGGGTGGTCCCCTGCTCAGCCATCGGCCTCCTCCACTTCGATGTCCCCGGAGCCGTCGGGTTCCTCGTGCAGCCACCGGCCGCCGCGCGCGACGCGGAGCACCCGCAGGTTGTCGTCCAACACGACCAGGTCGGCGGCCAGACCCGGTCTGAGGGAGCCGACCCGGTCCGCGATACCCAGCACCAGGGCCGGCGTCGTCGCGGCCATCCGCGTGGCATCCACGAGCGGAACCCCCGCGCGCAGCACGGTGAAGCGGAGGATGTCGGAGAGAAAGCTGGTGCTTCCGCAGAACGACGCTCCGCTGCGGTCGAGGGCGACCCCGTCGGCGACCACTCCTTGGGTCGCGCCCATGGAGAACGTGGTGCCCCGGGGCAGCCCGGTGCCGGCCGAGGCGTCCGAGACCAGACACAGCCGGTCCGGCCCCAGACAGCGGTAGGCGATGTGCACCAATTCCGGCGGCAGGTGCCGGCCGTCGGCGACGAGCTCGGCGGTGAACTCCGTAGAGGCCAGCACCGACTCCAACAGGCCGGGAGTGCGCCGCGGTCCCTCCTTGCACAGCGTGGACTGGCCGCTCCACAGATGGGCGATGTGCCGCAGTCCGTCCGCGTGGGCGGCGGCCAGCACCTCGGTGGACGCCCCGCTGTGCCCGGCCGAGACGGCCACACCCCCCTGTGCGAGCGCCCAGATCATGTCGTCCGCTCCGGGCAGCTCCGGGGCGAGCGTCACCATGCGGATGAAACCGGGCTCGGCCACCAGGTCCCGCCATAAGTGGTCGTCGGGCGACCGCAGGGCCTCGCGCGGGTGCGCGCCTCGGAACTTCGGGTTGAGGTACGGGCCTTCGAGGTGTGCGCCGATGGGCCGGTCGCCGGTCCACCGGCGTCGGCCGACAGCGAGCGCGGCCATCATCTCGGCCAGGCTGTCCGTCGCCAGAGTGGCCAACAGGCTGGTGCTGCCCGCCGCCGCATGGGCGGCGGTGACGGTCCGCCAGGCCTGGGCGCTCGCTTCGTTGAACGAGCGGCCCAAGGCACCGTGGGCGTGGATGTCGACCAGCCCGGGCAGGACGAGTCGGCCGCCGACGTCGATGACCTGCCAGTCGGCCGGTGGCCTGCGGTGCTCGCCGACGTATTCGATCATTCCGTCGCTCAGGAAGAGGCACTCGCCGGAGCCGACACGGTCGGTGTGCACTACCGAGGCGTTCACGACGGCGGTGCACCGCTCGTCCCTCACCGGCCCACCGCCCGCTGATAGACCCGCAGATGGCGGGCGGTGAACGCGTCGAGGTCGAAAAGCCCGGAGCGTCCCAGGCTGGCCTCGCCCAGTACCTTGCGCTGCGGGGCGTCCTTCGCCAGCGACTCCAGCACTGAGGCGAGTTCCTGGGGTTTGTCCGGGTCGAAGTACAGCCCGGCATCGCCGGCTGTCTCGTGGTGGGACGGGATGTCCGACAGCACCAGTGGCAGGCCGGCCGCCATGGCCTCCAGGATGGAGATGGGCATGCCCTCGAACCTGCTCGCCGAGACGAAAGCCTGCGACGACATCAACAGCGGAAGCACCAGGTCCCTGCGCCAGACCTGGCCGTACCACTCGATCGCCTCGTGGATCCCCAGCACGAGACCGCGCCGGTAGAGGTCGGCCATCTCAGGTCCGTCACCGATCACACGCAGCCGGACGTCCACGCCGCGCTGACGGGCCTCCGCCACTCCGGCCAGCACGGCCGCCTGGTTCTTGTGCGGGTACAGACCGGCCAGGCTGATCACGGTGAGACCGCCGTCACCGCGTTCGTCCACGCGCTCCGGGCAGTCCACCCTGATGGCGTTGGGCACCACCTCGACCTGCGCCGCAGGGAGCCCTACCTGGGTGGTGCAGAAGTCCCGCACCGCCTCCGACACCGCGATCACCTGGTCGACGCGGGCGTTGAGGCAGCGGTCGAGACGGTTGCGCAGCCATGTGCGCTTGTGGGTGTAGACGCTGTGATAGGAGACCACCGTCGGCCGGCCCCTGAGAGCGAACCGCACGAGAGGGTGGATCCGGCCGTCGCCGAAGTGGATGTGGACCACGTGGCCGCGGGTGAGCCGGGCCACCGCCGCCAGCCGCCGCGCCGGCGAGCCGGACAGGGAGACGGCCTTCACCCGCGGGTCGAGCTCGGTCATCAGCGCGTTGCGCTTGGCGACCGCCAGTGCCACGACGCGCACCTCGACACCGCGCGCCACAAGCTCGTTGGCCAGCGAGGTCACCACCCGCTCCAGGCCGCCGACGGTGAAGTAGCGCACCAGCAGGCACACTCGCAGGCCGGAGACGGACCGGTCCGGCGCCGCGGCCTTCCTCGGCTCGCTCATGCGCCACCCCCCAGCAGCGCCGCATAACGCCGGGCACCGCCGAGCAGGTGCCCGGCCTTGGGAGACAGGGGTTCGCGCAGGGCCTCGGTCAGGGTCGGGCCCACGGCGCCGGAGAGCACCTCGTCGAGGTCGCTCATGCGCACCAGTCCGCGGTTCGCGAGCAGCCGGGCGTGGATGCGCTGCTCGGACTCCCTTACCTGGCGCGGGATGACGACGCTGTTGCAGCCGACCGCGAGCACCTCGCTGAGCATGTTCGCGCCCGCGGCCCCGATGAACAGGTCGGCCGCCGCCATCCACGTCATCATCGACGGCTCGTAGGAGACGATCTCCAGCCACGGCAGCGGGGCGGCACGCTCCCGCAGCGCTTCGGCGTCCGCCGGCTCCAGATACGGGCCGGTCACCAGCCGCGCCCGGTCGAACTCCGTGCTGCGCTCGGCCAGCGCGTCGATGAGCGCTGTCCACAACGGCATCGCACCCTGCCCACCGCCCATGGCGGCCAGCACCAGACGCTCGCCGTCGTCGACACCCAGCTCCGCCCGTGCCGCGTCCCTGCCGAGGCGGGACTCGGCGACCAGGTAGCCGGTGTACTGGATCCGCCCCCGGAGGAAATCCGGCACGCTGTAGTGGTCTTCGAGGCGGAACACTTCGGGGTGGGTGTGCACATGGATCGCATCGAAGTGCCGGTCGATCCAGCGGGCGCTTTCCCCGCGGAAGTACTCACGGTCGGTCTTGCCGGCGTCGAAGAGGACACCGCGCAGGGTGAGCACGCGCCGACCGCCGCTGCCCCTGGTGCCGGTCAGCGCCGGGACCAGCTCGTCTCCGGCACCCCTGGGCAGATGGTTGACCAGAAGGACGTCGGGCGCGTAGTGACGCAGAAAGACCTCGGCCATCTCCGCGCGCATCCGGAAGAGAGGCCCGGTCTCCATTGCCGTCCGCCCGCGGGTGCCCCATCCGGCGACGCTGTCGTAGTTGGTGAAGGCGGGCAGCTTCACCACGTCCATGCCGGCCGGCAGCAGGTCGAGCCCGCGATAGGCGCCGGTCAGCCCCGAGATCTGCACTTCCTCACCGCTGCCGGAAAGCCCGTGCGCCACCTTCGCGCTCTCTGCGGTGTGCCCGAGGCTTCTGCCGTTGTGCCAGTACATGGCGATCCGCACGGTCTACCTCCTTGCTTCCGCGGAATGGCGTGTGCCGCGTACTCCGGCGACATGGGAAACGGTCTCGCGCAGGCCCTCGTCCAGGCCGACGACGGCTTCGTAGCCCAGCTCCTGCCGTGCCAGTCCGAGATCGGCGAGTGCCGAGGCCACGTCGCCGGCGCGCGGAGGCGCGGTCGACGCCTGTACCGCTGACGCTTTCGAGCGTCCTGGTACCGCGGCGACATGCGAGCGCAGGATCTCGAAGAGGGCGTTGAGTGAAGTGCCCCGCCCCGTACCGACGTTGAAGACGCCGCACGAACCGGCCGGGCGGGCCACCGCCAGGAGATTGGCGCGCACGACGTTCTCCACGTGGGTGAAGTCCCGGGACTGGGTGCCATCGCCGTGGATCACGGGGGACTCCGCGGCCAGCAGGGCCCGGATCCAGCGGGGGATCACCGCCGAGTACGGTCCGTCGGGGTTCTGCCGTGGCCCGAAGACATTGAAGTAGCGCAGGCCCGTGAGGGCGATGCCGGTGTTCCGGTGGGTGACCGCCGCCAGTTGCTCCATCGCACGCTTGCTCACCGCGTACGGCGACATCGGCTCGCCCAGGACGGGCTCACGACGCAGTGCGGTGGAGACGTCCCCGTAGACGGAGCTGGAGCTGGCGTACACGACACGGGACACTCCGGCTTGTGCCGCGGAGCTGAACAGGTTGACCGAGCCGATGGTGTTGGTCCGAAGCACCTGGACCGGATGGGCCATGGACCGGGGTACGGAGTTGAGCGCGGCCTGGTGCAGAACCACGCCGACGCCCCGCACGGCCGCGTCGCAGGCGTCCCGGGACCGCAGATCCCCTTCGATGAGCCGGAAGCGCGCCCATCGCTCGGCACCGACCCGGGCCTCCACCTCGTTGAGGTTCTCCTTCTTCCCGGTGGAGAAGTTGTCCAGGCCCACTACATGCCGCCCCGCTCGCAGGAGCGTCTCCAGGAGGTGCGAGCCGATGAAGCCCGCAACACCGGTAATCAGCCAGGTGTCTGACACATCCGGTACCTCGGCAGGTAATCGGGCAGCGCGCATCGCGACCTCCGTGCAGCGGGATGGAATGTCAGGGGGAGAAAAGAGTGGGGCCGGGTGCGCCTACAGCACCGCGACGCCGAGGTCGGTCAGCCGGCCCCGGGTGTCGAAAAGGGCTCGGGTCCTGGAGCCGTCGACGTGCTCCCGGTACTGCGCGTGCCACTGCAGCACGATCGTCAGGTCGGCGGCGCACAGCGCGACGTCCAGATCGTCGGCGGCGGGGACGTCGAGCCCGTCGACGGCCCAGGTGTCGACATACGGGTCGTGATACGTGACGTCGGCGCCCTGCTGCCTGAGATGGCGCACCACATCGCCGGCAGGGGACTCGCGCTGGTCGGCGATGTCCGCCTTGTACGTGACCCCCAGCACCAGGACACGAGCACCGGTCAGTTCGCCACCCGTGCGCGCGACCAAGTGGGCGGCGCGCTCGACCACATACCGTGGCATGCCGTCGTTGATCTCATGGGCCAGGTCGATGAGCTGCGACCGCCGGCCCAGCTCACGTGCCTGGTAGGAGAGGTAGCGAGGGTCGATGGGGATGCAGTGGCCGCCGACGCCCGGGCCGGGTTGGAAGGCGGCGAAGCCGAAGGGCTTGGTCGCGGCGCAGTCGATGGCGTTCCACAGGTCGACGCCCAGCTCATGGCTGAGCATCGCCATCTCGTTGACCAGCGCGATGTTCACCTGCCGGTAGGTGTTCTCGAGGATTTTGGCCATTTCGGCTTCCCGGGTGCCCTTGGCCGCCACGACCTTGACCACGAAGCGGGCGTAGAACGCCATGGCGCGCCGCGTACAGTCCTCGGTGTAACCGCCCACGACCTTGGCGGTGTTGCGCACGCCGTGATCGGAGTTCCCGGGATCGATGCGCTCGGGCGAGAAGGCCAGCTGGAAGTCGTCACCGGCGCGCAGTCCCGACTCCTCCAGGACGGGCCTGATGATGTCGTCGGTCGTGCCGGGGAAGGTCGTGGACTCCAGCACGACGAGCATGCCCCGCTTGAGGCGACGTGCCACCATACCGGCGGCCTCCATCACATGGGACAGGTCCGGCCGGCCGCTTGCGCCCAGCGGCGTCGGCACGCACACCACCACCACGCGTGGTGCGCCGAAGTTGTCCTCGTCGCAGCTGGCGGCGAAGCCGGCAGCGCGCATACGTGCGATGTCGTCGTCACTCACGCCGTCGACGGGGGAGACTCCCGCGTTGAGCCGCCCGACCACCTGCGGGCTCACATCGAAGCCACGGACGCTCAGACCGGCCTGAACGGCTTCCCTGGCGAGCGGCAGCCCGACATAGCCCAGACCTATGACCAGCAGATCAACTGGCTCAGACATGGGGCGAGCCCCCGTGCACCGCGGACGCCAGGCTGCGGATGGCCTCCACCGGCTTGTCCGCAGCCCAGGCGCGGCGACCGATCGCGGCGCCGCGGACACCCTGGTCCACCGCGCGGCGCAGGAACCGCTCCAGCTCCGTCGACGCATTGGGCGGTCCACCCGCCAGCACGATGGGGACCGAGGTGCTGTCCACGCATTGGGCGATGACCTCGGCGTCGTCAGGCAGCGAGGTCTTGATGACATCGGCCCCGATTTCCTCGGCGATCCGGCAGGCGTGGGCGTAGGCGCTCGGGCCCATTCTGTCCAAGGCATCGGGAAGGCTGTAGACCGTGACCAGGACGGGCAGGCCCATGCCGTGAGCCCGCTCGGCGAGTTGAGCGATGACGCGTGCGTTCTCGAGATCGCCGGCCGAGCCGAACTTGAACTCTCCGCATACGGCGTCGGCGGCGTGGGCCGCGGCGTACTCCACCGAGTTGAGCAGGACGTGGTCCACGCCCGCCGCCAGCCGACCGGTCAGCGCCATGATGACGCCGAGCCGCTCGGCCCCCGGGACCGAGAGGCAGTCGACCATGCCCGGCCGGAGCATGACCGCGTTCGCGTTTCCCAGAGCGGCGGCCTCAACGATGGCGCGAGGATGCTCCAGACCTCCAGCCGGTCCGATGGTGATGGCGTGGTCGAGCGGGATGACAAGGCTTCTGCCGGTGGCCGGCGAGAACAGGCGGCGCAATCGAATGGAAAACCCGTCGAAAGTCTGCCTCGGCCGAGATTCCAGGAAGGTCGTCTTCTTCATCTGCGGCTGCCCTTTCTTGCTTTGAGCTATAGAGCGGCAAGATTCAGATGCCCAGGGTACTTTCCGGATGAAAGGTAATCCCGCATGGTGTTGAGAATCCCCTTGGAGCGAGCTGGTCCCCACTCGAGAACCGCTTCATTCCTGGAGCTCAGTACAAAATTCAAAATGATCATGTCGCGCATGACCAAGAATTCACTGAGGCGTTCCGCCGAGGGTGGAAGTCCGCGGATCGAGCGGTATCCGCGGACGTACCTCTCGGTGAATTCCGGATACTCCTGGGGGTCGCAGGTGCGCAGGAACGACGAGAGTACGGAGGCTACGTCGAGCATGTAGTACCCGGGGCCGCAGTCGTCGAAGTCGATCACCGCCACATCGTCATCCGGGGTGGCGACCACGTTGCCGCGATGCAAGTCGGCGTGAATCAAGCCCCACTCGTGAGGAGTCCGTTCGGGCAGCCGGTCGCACACAGTTCTGCACACCTGAAGCAGCAGGGCTCGCTCCGTATCGCTGAGCCGGTCGTGCGCCACCGGGTCGGTCACCGCCGCGCCGCCCTCGAAGATCTCCCCGTACCCCCAGGTCGGGCGCGTGAAATCGGCAGGGGGGCGGTACTGCATGGCATGCTCATGGAGGTTCGCCGTGAGACGTCCCAGCTGTTCGGCGGCGGTCGCGCTCAAGCTCGCCGGAGACGACTCCCCCGGAATCCATTCGAAGACCACGGACGTCACCGGCTCGGGCCACCTGGGGAGCGCGAGGCTCGTGACCATGCCCGTCGAGCGGGTGGGTACGGGCTTCGGAGCGATCACCGCTTTGCCGGAGACGAGCGAATCGATCCAGGCGAGCTCCGAACTCTGCTCCTGCGCGCTTCGTCCGTCGTGCACGGACATGCGCAGGACATGGCGCATTCCATCACCCTCGACGAGGTACACCGCATTGTCCTCGTATTGGAGCAACTTCAGTCTGTTTCTGGGAATCGCGTAATGCTCAAGAGTCTCGAAGGCTGCCGACCTCAGCCATTTCAGTCGAGTGGCTCGCGCCAATTCATTGAACATTTTGCCCATGGGCGTTCCTTCTTGCGGCTGTTGCAGGTGGCTCAAATGTGGATCTACATGTGCGTCGCGCTCCAGGGTCAAGTGAGGGCTTCTCGATCCGGAGAACGGGTCATGAACGCGATGGATGAATGCTCTCACCACGTATCCCGGGGTTTCAAGTGGACCCTGCGACATGGCTTGATCATTGCCCATGCCCGGAGAGCTGGTTTTCGGATTCGATATCACAGGGGAGTACGTCAAGGCAGGTCAGGTAGCCGCGCTGGAATGCGCTGAGGACGCCGTCAGCCCGGCCGGGGCGCCACGGATCAGGACACCAGCGTGTTTCGGCACCCCTGATCGGATGATCGCGTGTTCGCGCCCTGTGCGTCCAACTCCCGCGTGTCGCTGTGCGATTGCCTGGAGCACGAGTTCGGAAACGGCGCTCGCGTTCCCGTGCTCAGGAGGGACGCACGGCCATGGCGTCCAGCGCCTTGAGCAGACCGGGGAGTTCGGGCCCGCGCCCGACCGGCAGCACCTCGCCCGGCTCCTCGTCGAGGAGGACGAAGGCGATGTCGTCGGTCCTGGCCACGATGGACCAGCCCGGTCCGTCCGCGCGCAGCATCCGCGCCCCGTCCGGAGCGAAGCTGGAGCGCACCCGGCCCGTGGGCGGTGCCTCGTCGACATAGCCGTGGAGTTCCTTGAGGACCCGCGCCACACCCTCGTGCGACACGGTCCGCTCCTCCTCGGAGGCGTCTGCACTCGCCTCGGCGTCCGGGGTGCCCGACCCGGTCGCGGCGTCCGCCCCGGGCGTGTCCGCCCCGTCCTCGGCGCCCTCGTCCGTCGCGTCGCCCACCTGATCGCGCCAGCTGGCCCACTGAAGGGCGATCTCGTCCGCGCCCATCCTGCGCTGCGCGGGCCCCCAGACCTCCGTGTCGGGCGGGGAGAGGCGCGGCCCTTCGCCGTCGTCCTGCGGATCGTGCGGCGCCGGCAGGCCCGGGGCGACGGTCGCGACCGCCAGCGGCCAGCCGGGCAGGGCCGCGACGACAGTGCGGTCGCTGGGGGACAGGTCGTACTCCATGCCGCAGTCCCAGGACGCGATCGCCACCGCGACCAGGGAGACGTCGTCGACGACGACCGTCCACCGGGCGCCGGCGCTGTCCTGGCCGAGCACCAGCCCGTACCCCTCGCCGTACGGCTCAAGACCCAGCGCCTCGCACGCCGCCGGGAAGTCGTCGCCGAGCACGCTCGGGAACTGCGCGGGCGTCAGCAGCAAGGCGGTCAGCACAAAGAGCGTGTCGTCGTCGGCGACACCGTCCGTCCCGGCCACAGCACCCTCCCATCCGATCGTTCGTCGGCGCACCCTAACCAGTGGGTAACCGCCTCGTCGAGGGCCTGCGGCAGGGAATTGCTCCCGGGCCCCCGGCCCGGCCCCCGGTCCGGCGGCGGGCCGGCTCAGCCGACGGGCAGCCCGAGGAGGCTGCGCGCCACGGACTGCGGTGATTCGTCCCGTTCCCGCGCGAGGGCGATGACCGCCCGGCAGGCCAGTTCGTTCACCCCGAACGACAGCGCCTCGGGCGACACCCAGCTCGACGCCTCGTCGATGCCCTGCTGGTCGTCCTCGGCGCACGCCGACACATACGTGGCCGCGGCCTCGAAGATGTTGTGCTGCCGTCCCCGCGCGGCCGCGGCCGGAGCGACGCCGTGCTCACCGCTCCGCCCCGCCGTGAAAAATCTGCGTATGTTCCCGATCACCTTGTCGAACACGATGGCCCCCTTCTTCGACCCGTTCACCTGTTCGGCGTAGTCGCCGGTGCGACAAGTCTTCCCCCGGTGCGGCCTGCAACGAACGTCTGTTTCGGCCCGGCTCGCAACGGGGCGGCGGCGGGCGACGGCCGCCGCCGGGGGCGGTGCCTCAGTCCTGGCGTACCGCCAGGGCCAGGAAGCGCGCGTCCTCGTCGGCGTACGACACCAGCCGCCAGCCCGCGACGCTCAGCAGCGGCCCGAGACGGGGCTCGGCGCGCAGATCGTCGTCGCTGACCATGCGGCCCTGACGGGCGGCCAGCGCGGCCCGCCCGATCGGATGGAACAGCGCGAGGCGTCCACCGGGGCGCACCACTCGGGCCAACTCGCGCAGATTCTCGGCAGGTTGCGGCAGATGTGCGATCAGACCGGCCGCGAACACGGCGTCCAGCGCGCCCGTCCGCAGCGGCAGCCGCGCCACGTCGGCGAGCAGCAGCGCACCCGCCCGGTCCCGCCCGGCGCGGGCGGCGGCGTCCAGCATCTGCGGGGTCAGATCCGCACCGACGACCGTGCCGGCCGGACCCACGGCCTCGCGCAGCGCGGGCAGTGCGCGCGCCGTGCCGCAGCCCGCGTCCAGCACGGCGTCGGCATGGCGCAGGCCGAGGGCGGCGACCCCGGCGGCGTAGGCGGGTCCGTCGTCCGGGAAGCGCGCGTCCCAGCCGGCCGCGCGGGCGCCGAAGAACTCCTGGACGTGTGTGTGGTCGTCGGTCATGCGGCCATGATCCCGCAGGCTCCGGGCCTTGCGATGGCGGTCGTCCGCAGCCGCGGCGTCCGGCGTCTCACTCAGACGTTCGGTGCACATGTTCGAACTCGGCACGATCGTTCTGAAACATCTCTCTGTCATATTCCATCAGCTTTCGAACTGCGCCCCTGTCGCGCGCCCCCCGCGGGACTAGCGTCCCTGAGCCATGGGACACCTGGACCACGCCACCTTCGGCTGGCTGACCCCCGCGCTGTCGTACGTGATGGCCTGCATCGGCGCCGCCCTCGGCCTGCGCTGCACCGTACGGGCGCTCGAAGCGAGCGGCAGTTCACGCCGCAACTGGCTCATCACCGCCGCATCCGCCATCGGCACCGGCATCTGGACGATGCACTTCGTCGCCATGCTCGGCTTCGGTGTCACCGGCACCGACATCCGCTACAACGTGCCGCTGACCATCCTCAGCCTGATCGTCGCCATGCTCGTCGTCGGCGCCGGGGTCTTCGCCGTCGGCTACAGCCGCGACCGCGTCAGAGCCCTGCTGCTCGGAGGGCTCACCACCGGACTCGGCGTCGCGAGCATGCACTACCTCGGCATGGCCGCGCTCCGCCTGCACGGCGAAGTGCGCTACGACCCGCTGCTCGTCGCGCTCTCCGTCGCCATCGCCGTGATCGCCGCGACCGCCGCCCTCTGGGCGGCGCTCAACATCAAGTCACCCGTCGCGGTCGCCGTCGCCTCCCTCGTCATGGGCGCGGCGGTCAGCAGCATGCACTACACCGGGATGCTCGCGGTCAGCGTGCGTGTCGAGCCCTCGGGCCCGGCACTGCCCGGGGCCACGGCGATGCAGTTCATCTTCCCCCTCGCCGTCGGCCTCGGGTCGTACCTCTTCCTCACCTCCGCCTTCGTCGCCCTCTCCCCGACGGCGCGGGAACGGGCCGCCTACGCCTCGGCCGAGCGGATCACCGAACCGGGCGAACGGGCCCCCGACCAGGGCGGACGCAGCACCGAGCCGGGCGGACGCAGCACCGAGTCGGGCGGACGGAGTACCGAGCCGGCCGGCGTCCCCCGGTAGCCCGCCCGTCCACCACCCGCCGCGACACCGCCCGACGCACCCACACCCCGTATCCGGAACGAGGAGGCCATGCGCACACCACGCAGCACCCCCGGCGCCGACACGCCAGACCCGCACGGCCCCACTCCGCCTTTCCCCACCGCCGAATCCGCCGCGCAGCCGGTGCGCGGGCGCCGCGCCCACGCCGGACCGCCCGCGGACGAACAGCCCGAACCGGGAGCCGACCGCGACCCGGCCACGGCGCGTGCCCAGGGACGGGGCGCGGGCGAGGGATGGCGGCTGCGCCCGCGGACGGTACGCGCCAAGATCGTCTCGCTGCTGATGGTCCCCGTCGTCTCCCTCCTCGCCCTCTGGGGCTTCGCCACCGTCACCACCGCCCAGGACGTCGCCCGGCTGCGCCAGCTCCAGGACGTCGAGAACCGCGTCCGCGAACCCGTCGCCGAGGCCGTCACCGCCCTCCAGACCGAACGCCGCGCCGCACTCCGCCAGCTCACCGCCCCCGCCGCCGAACGCGCCGCCGACCTCCAGCAGCAGGCCAGGCTCACCGACGCCGCGCTCGCCAGGCTCTCCCTCGACGAGAACCACACCGTCGCCGACGCGGGCGGCCTCCCCGCGGGCGTCACCGAGCGCCTCGGCCGGTTCGTCGACTCGGCCGCCGCGATCCCCGCCCTGCGCACCTCCGTCCTCGACCGCAAGGCCGACTGGGACCGTACGTACGAGACGTACACCGGCGCCATCACCGCGGCGTTCGCCGTGCAGGGCGCCCTCACCGGCATCCAGGACACCACTCCCGGCTCCGACGCCCGCGTCCTCCTGGAGTTCGGCCGCGCCTCGGAAATGCTCGCCCGCGAGGACGCGCTGCTCAGCACGGCCCACACGACCGGATCCTTCGGGGCGGAGCGTCTGCGACTGTTCACCGGCGCCGTCGAGACCCGCCGCGCCCTCACCGAATCCGCCGTCGCCGATCTACGGGCGCCCGAACGCGCCGCCTGGCGCGAACTCACCTCCCAGAGCGCCTACCGGGCACTGGAAGCGGCAGAGAACAGGACCCTCGCCGCGCCCGCCGGCCGCCGTGCCGCCACCGCCGTGCCCGCCGGCACCTGGGAGGCCGCCCACAGCACCGTCCGCACCGCCGCCCGCGACATCGAGACGAACGCCCGGCGCAGCGCCGCCGACCGGGCCGACCCCTTCGGCCAGGGACTCCTCACCGCCGCGGGCGCCGCCGTCCTCCTCGGCCTCGCCGCCGTCGCCGCCTCGCTCGTCATCTCCGTGCGCATCGGCCGCGCCCTCGTCGTCGAACTCGTCAGCCTCCGCAACACCGCCCTGGAGATCGCCCGCCACAAACTGCCCCACGCCATGCGCCGGCTCCGTACCGGCGACGAGATCGACGTCCAGGCCGAGGCACCGCCGGGACCGCCGCCGCAGGACGAGATCGCCGAGGTCGGCGAGGCGCTCTCGACCGTCCACCGGGCCGCCCTCAGCGCCGCCGTCGAACGCGCCGAACTCGCCAGCGGCATCTCCGGAGTCTTCGTCAACCTCGCCCGCCGCAGCCAGGTCCTCGTCCACCGGCAGCTCAACCTGCTCGACAGCATGGAACGCCGCGCCGAGGACCCCAACGAACTCGGCGACCTCTTCCGCCTCGACCACCTCACCACCCGTATGCGCCGCCACGCCGAGAGCCTGATCATCCTCTCCGGCTCCGCACCCGGCCGGGCCTGGCGCATGCCCGTACCGCTCACCAACGTCGTCCGCGCCGCCGTGTCCGAGATCGAGGACTACGCACGCGTCGAAGTGCGGCAGCTGCCCGAGAGCGCCGTCGTCGGCTCCGCCGTCGCCGACGTCACCCACCTCCTCGCGGAACTCGTCGAGAACGCCGCCCAGTTCTCCCCGCCCCACACCAAGGTCCGCGTCAGCGGCGAGCCCGTCGGCAACGGCTACGCCCTGGAGATCGAGGACCGCGGCCTGGGCATGGGCAAGGAGGCCCTCGCCGAGGCCAACCGCCGCATCGAACAGTCCGAGGCCCTCGACCTCTTCGACAGCGACCGGCTCGGACTCTTCGTCGTCAGCCGCCTCGCGGCCCGCCACGAGATCAGGGTCCGGCTGCGGACCTCGCCGTACGGAGGGACCACGGCGGTCGTCCTGATCCCCATGCCGCTCCTGCAGAGCGCACTGCCGCCGGGAGGCACCTCCCCGGCCGGCCGCGCCAAGGAGACGGCCCCGCCCGTCGCCCACGCGCTCGCGCAGGACGAGGAGTCCGAACCGGGCGCGACCGGCCCACGCGCCCTGGAGCGCAGGCTCGATGCCGCACCGCCGCCCCCCGGCGTCATCGCCCTGCGGCTGCGCGGCCGCCCTCACGCCGCCGAGCAGCCCGGGTCCCACACCGAGCCGGACACCGGAGCGCACCCCCACCCCCACCCTCAGCAGCACCAGCCCCACCCGCACATCCACTCCCAGGGGCAGCCGCCTGTTCCGTCGCCGCCCCACGCCGAGGACGAGGCGGGCGGGCTCCCGCGCCGCGTCCGGCAGGCCAGCCTCGTACAGCAACTGCGCGAAGCCCCCAGGCCCGAACCGGCGGAAGCGGCCGGCAGCAGCCCGCGCGACATCACGGAACGCACCCCGGAGCAGGCCAGGGACCGCATGGCCGCCTACCGCGCCGGCTGGGCGCGCGGCGGCGGTGCGGCCCCCGGCCGGAACGGCCACCACAGCAGCGCCCACAGCAGCGAAGGAGACCTGGCATGATCGACCACGAGAGGATCGCCCCGCACCGCTCCGGAGAACTCGACTGGCTGCTCGACGACCTGGTGCTGCGAGTGACCGAGGTCCGGCACGCGGTCGTCCTCTCCAACGACGGCCTCGCCGTCGGCGCCTCGGGCGGACTGAGCCGCGAGGACGCCGAGCACCTCGCCGCCGTCGCCTCCGGATTCCACAGCCTCGCCAAGGGCGCGGGGCGCCACTTCCACGCCGGCTCCGTACGCCAGACGATGGTCGAGATGGACGACGGCTTCCTCTTCGTCGCCGCGGCGGGGGACGGTTCCTGCCTCGCCGTCCTCAGCGCCGTGACCGCGGACATCGGCCTGATCGCGTACGAGATGGCCCGCCTCGTCAAGCGCGTCGGCGAGCACCTGCACACCCCACCGCGCATGTCCACCACCCCGCCCGCCGCCGGCTGACCGGAGGGAGGCTCCACGACCATGAACGACGCCGGCGAGGAAAGCCAGGAGCACGAGGGAAGCCGCTGGTACGACGCCGACGCGGGTCCGCTCGTCCGCCCGTATGCCATGACCGGAGGCCGTACGCAGCCAGGTCCCGGTTCCGTGCGGTTCGACCTGATCGCCCTCGTCGACATCGCCCCCGACGCGGCGGGACGGGCCGAGGAGTCGCTCTTCGGCCCCGAGCACCGGGCCCTGCTCGACCTCTGCCGCGTCGAGACCCAGTCGGTCGCCGAACTCGCCGCGGACGCCGACCTGCCCGTCGGCGTCGTCCGCGTGCTCCTCGGCGACCTCCTCGAGGCCGGTTACGTCACCGTCCGCCGGCCCGTACCGCCCGCGCAGCTGCCCGACGAGAAGATCCTCCGGGAGGTGATCGAGGGACTCAGGGCGCTCTAGGGACTGTCGTCGAAGGAGCCTCGTCCGTCCGGAGGCCGGGCCCGGCGGTGTCTGGTGCGCGCGATCGCAAGGCAGAGGAGGGAGCCCATGGGGGGCACCTCCCGTGTCCGAAGGGCCACGGGGGACATAGGCGACCGGCGACAACGCGGCGTGGGGGCACCTCCCAGGCGCGAGTTCTGGGGGGAGCGTGCCAGGCGTCGCCGGGCCGGCGGGCCCCTTTCCGGCCGCCTGCACGTGTCCGGGCACGGCATGTGCCCCGGCGCACTCGGGAGGCAGACTGGTGGGGCACGCTTCCGACCGGACGCCGACGCCGAGGAGCACCGTGCCTGTCCCGATCATCATCGACTGCGACCCCGGGCACGATGACGCCGTCGCCATCCTGCTCGCGGCCGGGGATCCCGCGATCGACCTGCTCGCGATCACGACGGTCGCGGGCAACCAGGTGGTCGAGAAGACCACCCTGAACGCCCGACGGATCTGCACCGCGGCCGGAATCACGGACGTCCCCATCGCCGCGGGCTGCGCCCGGCCGCTGGTGCAACCGCTGTACGTGGCGGACGACGTGCACGGCGACTCGGGAATGGACGGCCCCCACTTCGGTGAACCCACCGTGGACGCTGTCGCGGAGCACGCCGTCGACCTCATGCACCGGATCCTCACCGGCCATCCGGAGCCCGTCACTCTCGTCCCGACCGCCCCGCTGACCAATATCGCCCTGCTGCTGACCCGCTATCCGGAGGTGGTCCCGCGCATCCGCGAGATCGTCCTCATGGGCGGCACGACCGAGCGCGGAAACCGCACGCCCGCCGCCGAGTTCAACATGTACGTGGACCCCGAGGCCGCCGACATCGTCTTCCGCAGCGGGGTACCGGTGACCATGTGCGGGCTCAACGTCACGCACCAGGCGCTCGCGACGCCCGACGTGCTCGCCCGGCTCGACGGGCTCGGTACCGAACTCGGCCGCATCTGCGTCGAGTTGATGACCTACTTCGCCTCGACGTACCGCCGCCTGTGGGGCTTCGAGGCCCCGCCGCTGCACGACCCGGTCGCCGTGGCCCGGCTCATCGACCCCTCGATCGTGGAGTGCGCCGACGCGAGCGTGGCCGTCGAACTGCGCGGCGAATACACCCGAGGAGCGACGGTCGTGGACCTGCACCAGTACCTGGACCGGCCCGTCAACGCGCGGGTGGCGGTCTCCCTGGACAGCGCGAAGTTCTGGGACCGGGTGGTCGCCGCCGTCGACGCGCTCGGGAAAAGGGAGGGATGACCGGGCGCCGCACACGCGGCCTCGTGACCGGCCGCCGTACGCGCGCGTGCCGACACGAAGCCCGCCCCGTTCCCGCCCCGGCTGCACGGCGTCCCGCAGGACCTCGTCCCGCAACCCAGCGCAGCAGCGGCTGATCAGCTTCCGGCAGACGGCTCGGCCGTGGCCTGACGGCTTCGCGGTCGAGGACGGGATCGGGAAACCGGTGCCGTCGTGCGTACGCATGATCACTCTCAGCTCCTGGAACGAGGTGCTGACGACGGTTGGCGGTCGCAGCGGTGCCGAACGGCCAGTGGACGCGGTCGAGCACATTGGTACGCGTCCACACCCCCTGTCGGCGCAAACGCGGGCGCCGGGCGCCCCCGGCCATGCCTTCAGCGGCGGTCGGTCCGGCGATCCAGGCATAACGACGCGATACGGGGGTACCTGGGAGCCGAGCCAGGCCGCGTCCGGTGGCTCCGGTGGCATGCGCCCCCTTCCGCCCGCCGGACCGGCACGCCCAACGGGGGGAGAGGAGCGCCGACCATCATGAACATCGCCTTCCTCATGGCGCCGGAAGGCGTCGAACAGATCGAACTCACCCGCCCGTGGCAGGCCGTCGCCCGCGCAGGCGACACGCCTTTGCTGCTCTCCACGAAGCCCGGCCGCATCCAGGCATTCCACCACCTCGACAAGGCCGACAGCTTCCCCGTCGACCTCGTCGTCCCCGGCGGCGGCTCCGCGACCGACTTCGACGCCCTCGTCCTGCCCGGCGGCGTGGCCAATCCCGATGCGCTGCGGATGGACGAGAAGGCCGTGGCCTTCATACGGGCGTTCTTCGACGAGGGCAAGCCGGTCGCGGCGATCTGCCACGCGCCCTGGACCCTCGTCGAGGCCGATGTGGTGCGCGGCAGGAGTCTGACGTCCTGGCCCAGCCTCCGCACCGACATCCGCAACGCCGGCGGCATCTGGGTCGACGAACAGGTGAAGGTGTGCCGCGAAGGCCCGAACACGCTGATCACCAGTCGTAAGCCGGCCGACCTCGAAGCCTTCTGCTCGGCCCTCACGGACGAGCTGGCGAAGGAGTCCGCCGGGTCGGGCGCCCGGCCCTGACCCGGCGTCCCGGCCGGTCACGAGGTGTCGCCTCCGCGGTGTGGCCTCCGCGGAGGCGCCTGTGTCACGAGGGTCCGGCCGGGTAGGTGCACGGTCAGAGGACCCGAGGCCGTCGGAGAGTCCCCGGCGGGCCCTCGGGGCATGCCATGCGACTCGTACACCTCACCCCCCTCTACGAGCGCCCCGGCCCCTGGGCCAGCGTCTGCGTCGGCGTGCCCCGCGCGGCCCACGCGGCCGACGGGGCGGAGACGGCCGAGGCGGCCGAGTCGGTCGAGTCGGGCCCCGGCGAACGGGAGCTCGCCGCCCGCGAGATCTGCCGGGAACTGGGCCGCCAAGGCGTCGACGCGGCCACGGGCAGGGCCGTCCACGAAGCGCTGACCGAGTGGCCGGGAGCCGCAGGCGCGGAGGGCCGGGCGATCTACGCCACGCACGGCGAGGTCGTACTCGACTCGCCGCTCACCGCCGCGCCAGGGACCCCCGGGATCCACTGGGCGTCCCTGCCCCGGGTCGCCCCGCTGCTGGACCTCGCCGTCCAGGAACCGGTGTGCCTCGTCGCGTACGTCGACCGCACCGGGGCCGACCTCGAACTCCGCGGCCCGCTCGGCAGCCGCCCCGCGGGCGAGGCCGAGGGCAAGGACTGGCCCCTGTACCGCACCGCGGCAGCCGACTGGTCCGAGCGCCACTTCCCGATGCACGTGGAGAACAGCTGGGACGAGAACACCTGGGAAGAGAACGCCTCGCAGGTCGCCGCGGCGCTCGCGCTCTGCCAGGAGGAGACGCGGGCGGACCTCATCGTCCTCGTGTGCGGCGACCGCGAACGCCGCGCCGTCACGCAGCACCTGCCGCAGCCACTGCGCCCGCTCACCGTCGCCGCGGAGCACGGCGGTCCCGCCCGCGGCCCCGGCGCCCGGCTGCCCGACGAGGAGATCGAGCGCGCCCGGCGCGCCCATCTGCGCCGTATCGAGCGCACCGAGCTCGACCGCTACCGCGCGGCCGGCGCTCTCACGGCCGAGGGCCTGCCCGCCCTCGTTGTCGCGGCGCGCGAGCACCGGATCGCCGAGCTGCTCGTACGCCCCGAGGGACCCGACCCGTGCCGCGAGGTCTAGGTCGGCCCCGAACCCGACCAGATCGCGGTGGACCGCGGTGGCACGCGGTACTTCGGCGAGGAGCACGCCCCCGAGCCCGGACGCGCCGACGACGCCCTGCTGAGGTCGGCGGCGGTCAACGGCGCCGAGGTCCTGCGCGTCCACCCGGCGCCCGGCACCGGCGATCGCGGCGTCCCTGCGGGCGGACTCGGGGCCCTGTTGCGCCGCCCGTAGGCGGCCGTAGGCGCCCGCGGACGACGGACGAACGCGCGGCGAGCAGGAAGATCTCGTTGAGGCTGTCCGCCACGGAGTGCGCCGCCTCGGACAGCAGCGCGGGCGACGACGCCGCGAGCCCGCCGATCGACTTCGCGACGGCGATGACGAGGTTCGCGGCGAGGGCGACCACGACCGTCAGCCGCGTTCGCCGGTCGGCACGCTCGCCCTCCTCGCCCTTCCGACCCGTCACGACGACCTCACCGTCTGCCCACCGGCGCGCTCGGCCACCTTCCCAAGGGTCCTCCTCCGCCTGCCCGGCAGCTGCTCCCAGGCGAGCGGCGTGGTGACCGGCGCGCCGTCCCGGGTCCGCACGGAGAAGGGGGCGAGTGCCGTCTGCGCACATCCGTTGCGCTGTGCATCAAGGTAGAACCGATCGCCGCGCGCCGCTTTCCGCACCTGCGTGGCGAGCTACTGCGGCCGCTCAGCGGCGCGATGATGTGCACCTCTCGCGTGCCGGTCGTCAGCAGCACCGGCACCGGCCCCAGTTCGCCGCCCGGCTCCCCGAGGAGGAGGGCGGCACGCCGTACCGCATCGCACGTGCCGTCCGCGTCCCGCGACGACTCCGGCGACGCACGCCGGGCCGGCGAGCTGCACGAGGGTCGCGGTGGCGTCGCACAGCGTGTGCGTGACCGTACCGCCTACGTCCTCCTTCTCGGCCTCGGCCCGGTGCGGCGGGCCGGGGAAGCCGTCGGGCGGCTCCTTCCGCATGAACCGGCCTTGGCGCACCGACGCGGCGCCCGGCCCGCACACGTGCGTGTCGTACTCATCGTCGTCGGCTGCCCGCGGCCGGCGTCCGCCACACAGCCGCGGGCTCAACGCACCACGACCCGCTCCACCAGCAGCTTCACCGCCGCCGCGATCGACTCCGCATCGATGCCGGACGCGTGCAGCTGCTCCTCGGGCGTCGCCGACGCGGGCATGTTGCGCACGGCCAGGCGGGCGAGCCGCGGCACCGGGCGGCCGTCGGCGAACGCGTCCGCGACGGCGTCTCCCAGGCCGCCCTCAGGATGGTGGTCCTCGACGGTCAGCAGGCACCCCGTGGCGCCCGCCGCGTCGTTCAGCGCCTCGACGTCCACCGGCTTCACCGAGTACAGATCGATCACCCGCACCGGGATGCCGTCCTCGGCCAGTGTGTCCGCCGCCCGCAGCGCCTCATGGACGGTCGTGCCCGCGGCGACGACCGTCGCCCGGTCCTCGTCGCTGCGTCGCAGCACCCTGCTGCCGCCCACCGGGAACTCCTCGTCGGGCCCGTAGAGGACGGGCGTCGCGGCGCGGGTCGTGCGCAGGTAGCGGACTCCGTCCAGGTCCGCCATCGCCGCGACCAGCCGGGCCGTCTGATGGGCGTCGCACGGATAGAGCACGGTCGAACCGTGCACGGCACGGAACATGGCCAGGTCCTCGAGACCCATCTGCGACGGGCCGTCCTGGCCGATCGCCACCCCGGCGTGCGAACCGACGACATTGATCCCGGCCCGGCTCACCGACGCCATCCGCACGAAGTCGTAGGCCCGGGTCAGGAACGCCGCGAAGCTCGACGCGTACGGCACCCAGCCGCGCGTCTGCAACCCCACCGCCGCCGCGATCAGCTGCTGTTCGGCGATGTAGCACTCGAAGAACCGCTCCGGATGCGCCTTCTTGAAGTATTCCGCCCGCGTCGAGTCGCTGACCTCGCCGTCGAGCGCGACGACATCGCCGCGTGCGGAGCCGAGCGCCGCCAGCGCCTCCCCGTACGCCGTACGGGTGGCCTCCTCGGAGCCGGTGTCGTAGCGCGGCAGTTCCAGCGGGCCGCCTTCCAGCGGGCCGCCTCCCCGCGGGCCGCTGCCGCCGGGGCGCGCCACCTGCGCGGGTGGCGGCTTGCCTGCCTCCGCCCGTATGGAGCGCCGGCCGCCGAGTTCCGCGACGGCGGCCTTCGCGTCCGGGAGCGGCTTGCCGTGCTTGCCCTCCTGGTCCTCCACGGCGGCGACGCCCCGCCCCTTGAACGTGGCCGCGATGACCGCCGTGGGCCGTTCCGGTTCCCCGTCGGCCGCCGTCGCCTCGGTGAACGCCTTGTCGACGGCCTCGACGTCATGGCCGTCGACCTCGATCGTGTGCCAGCCGAACGCCCGCAGCCGCTTCCCGTACGCCTCCAGATCGTGCCCGTGCCGGGTCGGCCCGCGCTGTCCCAGCCGGTTGACGTCGACGATCAGCGTCAGATTGCCCAGCTGCTCGTACGAGGCGTGCTCGACGGCCTCCCAGACCGAGCCCTCCGCCATCTCGCTGTCCCCGGACAGCACCCACACCCGGTACGGCAGCCGGTCCAGGTACTTGCCCGCGAGCGCCACGCCGACGCCGATCGGCAGGCCCTGGCCGAGCGAGCCGGTGGCGACGTCCACCCACGGCAGCCGGGGCGTGGGATGCCCTTCGAGACGGCTGCCGAGCCGCCGGAACGAGAGCAGTTCCTCGTCGTCGACGGCTCCCGCCGCCTTGTACAGGGCGTAGAGCAGGGGAGAGGCGTGTCCCTTGGACAGGACGAGCCGGTCGTTCGCGGGATTGCCGGGATCGTCGAAGTCGTAGCGCAGATGACGGGCGAGCAGCACGGCGGCGAGCTCGGCCGCGGACATCGACGAGGTGGGGTGCCCCGAGCCGGCGGCGTCGGCCGCCCGCACGGCGTCCACCCGCAGTTGCTGGGCCAGTTCGGCGAGTTCCTCGTACCGCATGTGGCTGTGTCACTCCTTGTGTCACTCGGTGGCCCGGTGCGGTCCCTCCTTCGCCGGCGCACCGGCGACCCGGGCGAGTTCGGGGGAGGCCGTGTCCAGCGGCACCGACCACGAGCGGACCAGGCCGAGCTGCACGGCCTGACGCGGCAGCACCGCGTCGAGCAGCCAGTCGGCCGCCACCCGCACCCGGTTGCCCGGCATCGCCGCGAGGTGGTAGCCGCGGGTGACGGCGTCCGCGAGCGGCCCGGACAGGGGCACGCCGAGGGGGTTCGCCGCCGCCTTCAGACCACCCAGGTCGACGGCGAACCCGAGATCGTGGTGCTTGTACGGGCGGGCTTCGCCGTGCCCGAGGGACGCGGCGAGGTTCCGGGCCGCGGCGTCCCCCTGGCGGGAGGCGTGCTGCGCGGTCATCGGCGTCAGCTCGAACTCCCGCTCACCGTCTGCGCCGTGCCCGTCCGCCTTGCTGACGGGCCGGGTGAGATCGGGTACGGCGGCCGCGTCCCCGCACGCGAACACCTCGGGGTGCCCGGGCACGTTCAGCTGCGGCGTCACCAGCAGCCTGCCGCGCTCGACGGGCAGACCGACCCCGCCGACCAGCGGGTCGGGCCGCACACCGACGCACCAGACGAGCGTCCTCGTCGGCACGAACTCGCCGTCGTCGAGCCACACTCCGTCCTCGGTGGCCTCCCGGACCGACGTGCCCGTACGGACCTCCACGCCCCGGCTCCGCAGCACCCGGTCCGCCGTCGCGGACAGCCGCCGGTCGAGCTCGGGCAGCACACGGGGAGCGATGTCGAGGAGCAGCCAGCGGGGCCGGGTCCCGCCCGACCGCCAGGCGGACCTACCGGCCGGCCCGGGCCGGGCCGTCTGCGCATGCAGCGCGTCGGTGAAGAGTTTGCCCTGCGCGGCGACCTCGGTGCCCGTGTACCCGGCGCCGACCACCACGAACGTGCAGCGCGACGCGCACTCGCCGGCATCGGTCTCCGCCGCCGCGAGCTCCGTCTGCCGTGTGATGTGGTCACGCAGGTACAGCGCCTCGGGCAGACCGCGGAAGCCGTGGGCGTACTCGGCGACCCCCGGCACCGGCAGCAGTTTGTTCACGCTGCCGACGGCGAGCACGAGCCGGTCGTAGGCCAGTTCGGCGTGCCTGCCCTCCGGATCCGTGTACGCCACCCGGCGCGCCTCCAGGTCGACTCCCGCGGCCTCCCCGAGCACGAGCCGGACGCGGGGGAGGGTGTGCGCGAGCGACACCGTCACCCGTCGCGGCTCCAGGATCCCCGTCGCCACCTGGGGCAGCAGCGGGAGGTACAGGAAGTAGTCGGTCGGATTGAGCAGGACGATGTCGGCCCGGTCCCGGGGAAGCGTCCGGGACAGTGCCCGGGCGGTGCGGTAACCGGCGAACCCTGCCCCCACGATCACGATCACGATCCGGGACGGCACGGCGAAACGCCTCCCATGCGATGTGCTGCGGCTATGCCGGACATGTGCCTGGTTCGCTTCTCCGGGTGCCCGTCCACCGACCCCGCAAACGCTCGTCGCGACGACCGAACTGTCGCACCCACGCGAATTTCGAATTCATCCGTACATCAACTGTGACCGGAACAGTCACATCGCGCAAAAAGTGATCTCGCCACCCCGTCCAGGGCCCTGCTTGCCATACTGCTGACGCCACACAGAACAGGTGTACTGGTGCCGGCCTCTCGCTGAGCCCGCCGTCCCCGAGGCGGCTCTGACCTGGGGTTTCATTCGCGGCGCACAACCGACGAGAGAAGTGATCAATGCCCCCCGAGGTCTCTGGCAGCACCGGCGGAGAATCCGCCGCTCTCGCGCTGAAAATACTGGTCGCCGGCGGCTTCGGGGTCGGCAAGACGACCCTCGTCGGAGCCGTCAGCGAAATCCGCCCGCTGCGCACCGAGGAGCAGCTCAGCCGGGCCGGCCAGACGGTCGACGACACCGGGGGCGTCGATCAGAAGACCACCACCACCGTGGCCATGGACTTCGGCCGCATCACCATCCGTTCGGGACTCTCCCTCTACCTCTTCGGCACGCCGGGCCAGGACCGCTTCTGGTTCCTCTGGGACGAGCTCTCCCAGGGCGCGCTCGGAGCCGTCGTCCTCGCCGACACCCGCCGCCTCGAGGACAGCTTCCCCGCGGTCGACTACTTCGAGCACCGAGGCATCCCCTTCGTCGTCGCCGTCAACTGCTTCCCCAGTGCGCGCACCTACGGCGCACACGAGGTCTCCCGCGCCCTCGACCTGGACCGGGGCACCCCCGTCGTGCTGTGCGACGCCCGCGACCGCGACTCCGGCAAGGAGGTGCTCATCCGCCTCGTCGAGTACGCGGGCCGGATGCACACCGCCCGGCTGCTCAACTCGGTCGGCTGACCCGGACGCCTGACTCCGCCGGCCGTGAGCCCCGCGCGAGCCCGCCCGGCCGGTGAGCGGTGCGGTAGTCCCGCGGCCGGGTCCGCGTCAGCTCCAGGAAGCGGCGGTTGAAGTTCGACAGGTTCTGGTAGCCGCTGCGCGCCGCCACCTCGGTGACGGGCAGTTCGGTGGCCTCCAGCAGCCGGCAGGCGGTCTGGACGCGGAGCTGGTTGACGTAGTCCGTCAGCGTGCGCCCCATGGCCCGGCGGAAGAAGCGGCTGAACGAGGTCGGCGACATATGGACGAGTTCCGCGACCTCGGCAAGCCCCACGGGCCGGGTGTGCACCTCCTGCAGATACCGGCAGACCCGGTCCACGCGGTCCCGGACGCCCGTGTCCGGCGCGGGCGTGTAGCCCGGACCGGTGATCGGCTCGCCCGTGCCACTGCTGGCGAGCTCGTGCAGGGCGGCGAGCAGCGCGGTCGTGCGCGTGGCGGGGTCGAGCGAGGGAAGGACCGCCAGTGATTCCCGCAGTGCCTGCGGCGGCTGGGCGAAGAGCCACCCGCGGCTTGCCGACGCCAGCAGCGCCGCGACGTCCCGGAACTGGGGCAGCGCGAAGAACTCCGGGCCCAGGAAGTCCTCGCGGAACTGCGCCACGACCGCCTCCGAAACCCCGCCGGGACGGGCCACGGACGTGAAGGTGTGCGGCAGGTCGGGGCCGAGCAGCACCAACTCGCCGGGCCGGTACGGCTCGATGGTGGTACCCGCATAGCGCGTACCGCAGCCCTGGGTGATCAGCGTGAGCTCGTACTCCCGGTGGAAGTGCCAGGAGAAGTCGTACGCCTGCTCCCGGCGGACGAAGCTGGTCCACGTCGTGTCCGAGGGAACGCCGGGCTGCTCGAAGCGTGGTTTCACGCCGGGAAGGCTAGTTCGTGTCTTCACAGTCCCGTCTGCCCGGTGACGTCTGGCACGCTCGCTCGCGGCGTTGTCGTCGGTCGCCGATGTCCCCTGTGGCCCTTCGGGCACTGGAGGTGACCCCACCGCATGGACTCCGTCTTCCGCCGTGCGGATCGCACGCACCAGACACCGCCGGGCCCGCCCTTCGGACGAGGAGCACGAGGAGCGGCATGGGCAACTGCGTACCGGTTCCTGGCAAGCGGGGCGTGGTACCGGCCCGGACGCGGCTGCCAGGCTTGCCCGCATGACCGCCACCGCTGGGGCGCCAGCATCCACCGTGAACGAGCTCAGCCTTCCCTACGAGCTGCCGGACACCGCCGCCGCCGACTTCGCTCGCGACGGCTTCGTCCATCTGCCGAACGTGCTCTCGCCCGAGACGATCGGCGCCTACGAACCCGAGGTGACGAGCGAGGTCATCCGGCTCAACACCCAGCACCTGCCGCTGGCGGAGCGCGACACCTACGGCAAGGCGTTCCTCCAGGTGGGCAACTTGTGGGAGCACAGCGAGAAGGTGCGCCGGCTCGTCCACTCCCGGCGCCTCGCCGGTATCGCCGCCCGCCTCCTCGGCGTGGACGCGGTCCGGCTCTACCACGACCAGGCGCTGTACAAGGAGCCCGGCGGCGGCATCACGCCCTGGCACGCCGACCAGTACTACTGGCCGCTCGCCTCGGACCGCTGCTGCACCATCTGGCTTCCGCTGCAGGAGACCCCGTACGAGATGGGCCCGCTGGCCTTCGCGCGCGGCAGCCACCGGTTCTCCCACGGCCGCGACCTGCCGATCAGCGACGCGTCCGAGGCGCGGCTCAAGGAGGCCCTCGCACGGCAGGACTTCGAGGACGTCGTGGAGCCCTTCGCCCTCGGCGACGCGAGCTTCCACCTCGGCTGGACCTTCCACCACGCCTGCCCGAACCGCGGTACCGCCGCGCGCCGCGTCATGACGGTGATCTACATGGACGCGGACGCCCGCGTCGCCGAGCCGGTCAACGAGCACCAGAAGGCCGACCTCGGCTGGATGCCCGGCACCGGGACCGGGGAGATCCCCGACACCCCGCGCAACCCGGTGCTGTACGACGCGCGTACGGCCTGACCGCGCGAGCCCCGCCCCGCCCCGTCTCGCCGACGCCGACATCCGGGGCGCGCGGAGTCGGGGCGCGAGGGAGTCGGGGCCCGCGGGTCTCCCGGTCCGCCCGCCCGTGCCCGTCAGTCGGCCACCCCCGCCTCGGCCAGCACCTGCTCGGCCCGCACCCGTACGACCAGTTCGCCCGGCACGCCGTTGCGCGCGCCGAACTCCTCGGCGCGCTCCTCGCCCACGTACCGCGCGGCGATCCTCGTCGCCCACAGACGCAGCTCGGTCGGCTCCTCGCTGACCTCGGCACGGCCCCTGATCAGCACATACGCAAACGGCGGCCGGTCGTCGTCCACGCACAGCGCCACGCGTCCGTCCCGCACGAGGTTGCGGCCCTTGACCGTGCGCTTGCCCGTGTTGAAGACGATGTCGTCACCGTCGAGCACGAACCACACCGGCGCGACATGCGGACTCCCGTCCGCGCGCACCGTCGACAGTTTTCCCGTACGCGTCCCCTCGGAGACGAACGCCCGCCACTGCTCCTGTGTCATCTGCTTCGCCATGTCCGCCATCCTGCGACGCCGACGGCCTCCCGCGAAGGCGACTCTCCGCCGATCCGCCCGCCCGGCGGTCCCCGCTGACGCCGTGCGCCCCGGATGACGCCTTGCCCCAACGGGACCGGTGAGGAAGGCTTACCCGATACACGGGGCAACGGGGAACACATGAACGGGGAGGACTGTTAATGGCGCTGGACAAGGAACTCGACTGGCTCCTGGACGACCTGACCAAGCGGGTCGAGCACATACGGCACGCACTCGTGCTCTCCAACGACGGCCTGGTCACCGGAGCCAGCACGGGTCTCGAACGGGAGGACGCGGAGCACCTCGCGGCCGTCTCCTCCGGACTGCAGAGCCTCGCCAGGGGCTCGGGGCGGCACTTCGGGGCGGGCAAGGCCCGCCAGACGATGGTCGAGTTCGACGACGCGTTGCTCTTCGTCACCGCCGCGGGCGAGGGCAGTTGCCTGTGCGTCCTCAGCGAGGCGGAGGCCGATGTCGGCCAGGTCGCCTACGAGATGACGCTGCTGGTGAACCGCGTGGGCGAGCACCTCGCCGTGGACGCGCGGCAGCCCGGCCGCGTCACCCTCTCCGGCTTCTGACCGACCCGGGTCCCTGGATCCGCGCGGGACCGCCGGTCACGCTCCGGCCGTCCAGCGCTGGTCGCGGTCACCGTCGGCCGGGTCGAAGCCGAGGGCACTGCCCTCGGAGTCGCCGAGGGGCTCAAGGGCGAAATCCGGCGCGACCCGCGGGCGTATCGCCCCTGAACCGTCGACGGTGAAGAGCAGGTTGAGACCGTTCCTGCCGTCGACGGAGGCACAGGACCAGATACCGGCCCCGCGGTCGCTGTCGCCCCGCGAGTCGAGGCAGTAGCCGGGATCCGCCTTGCTGCGCAGCAGCCCGCTGGAGTCCAGGCTCCACTGCTGGGTCCGGGCACCGTCGCAGCGGGCCGTGACGACATCGGTGCGGTTCTCCATCACTCCGTCCTCGATGTCGAGGCACAGTCCGGTGTCCGCGTTGACCACCTGGACGTAGCCGCCTCCCGGGACGATCGGCGCGGGCCGGTGCGGTGCGTGCGTCGACACCGTGGGCGCGGGTGGCGGCGCGGCGGGGACCGTGGGCGAAGGCGCGGGACTCGGTGCGTGCGAAGGGCTCTTCGACGGCCTCCCGGAGGGGCTCGCCGGCGCGGTTTGGGTGGGTGTGGGGACGATTCCAGGAACGGTGTCCCGGGCATCCTGAGCCGGCGGTACCTCGGCGTGGCCGGGTGCCGGGGCGGGGCCGTCCGAGGCAACGGCCAGCACGGTGCCGGCGACGGCCGCGCCCGCCAGCGCTGCGGCGACCAGGACGCCCGAGCGCACCGGCCGCCGCGGATCCCACCCCGGCGCGGTGGCGGAGGGGATGAACGCCGTGAGGCCGACGGCTGCTTCCGGAGCGGCCGGCCGGGCCGGAACAAGGCCCGGCAGCCCGAGCACCGGGCCCTGGCCCTCGCCCTGGCTGTGGTTGTGGTTGCGGTTGCGGTCCTGGAGGTGGCCGTGGAGGTGGCCTCGGCCTCGGTCCGCATACGCGGCGCCGCCCCACCCCAGGAGGCCGTCGGCGAACACGGCCCGGGGGTCGGCCGCCATGCGTGCGAGCTCCGCGACCAGCCGCGTACAGCTCGGGCACTCCGCCAGATGGACCGTCAGATCCTCGCTGCGCCGCCCGTCCTCCGGCCGCGCCGCGGCCTCGATGATCCGGCGGAAGCCGAGGCACTTCCTTTCTCCGGCGCGCTCCAGGTGCGCCTGGATATAGGCATGGCGCAGAGCGTCCCGCGCCCTGTCCTGCAGCTCGGGGACGAGCCTCGGAGGGACGCCCAGGTACGAGGCGACCGTGGCGTCCGGCTCCTCGTCCACCACCGCGTACCAGAGGACGCCCCGCGTCGGCTCCGGCAGCCCGTAGAACGCCGTGACCATGGCGGACGACGCCTCGAAACGAAGCGGCCGCGGACCGGCCGCAGCGGCCGGACCGGGTGCATCGGCCGCACCGGCCGCACCGGCCGAAGAGTCCGCGGCGACATCGGCGTACTGGTCCGTCCACTCGGCGAAGCCGGACACGAGCCGTTCCCGCCTGCCGCCGGCAGCCCAGGCGGCGCCCGCCCGCTGAACGAGCATCAGCAGGTGGTGCCGCCAGGTCCCGCGCGGCCGGAGGCCCCGGAAGGCTTCCTTGGCGGCGAGGTCGAAGGCGAGGACGGCCAGCTGGTTCCCGGCGGTCTGATGGCGCCCGCAGAGCCGGGCGTAGTCCAGAACCGCGGGCAGGTGGCGGCGCTTGAGCTCCTGGGCCGCGGGATGGGCGTGAAGGGCGCCGGCCCGCAGTCGATCGGTGAGCTCGGCGTCCGAGAGGGTGGTGCAGTCCGTCTTCTCGTCCGCGGGAACCGGACCGAACCGTTGGAGCTCTGGCACCCTCTTGACCCCTCGTTCAGTACGGCAGTACCGGCCGGGCCGCCTTCCCGCCGCCGGAGCGCCTGCCCATTGGCTGCCCATGGCCTGTCCAGCCGGTGTTACTCGCGGGGAAACAAGAGCCCATGGTGAAGCAGGAGGAGGCTGCGCGGAAGGTGTTTCCGTGGGTAAGTGCGGTGGATACAAGGGGTCGTTGAGGGTTATCCACAGACCTGACGGAGCGTCGCTCCGTGCGGCTACTCTCGTCACTGAGAGTATGCGCCTGAGACGGGGGAGAGTGGCATGACCGACACCGATGAGACGACCGGCACGAGCTCCGGCCTGCCCGAGACCATGGCTTTCGGGCGCGCCGCGACGGCGCTGGAGCTGAAGGGCGGCGAGCTCGACCTCGCCGTGCAGCTCGGCCACGTCCGTGCGATGCAGGGGAAGCCCCCGGGCAGGGCCAGGGTGTCCCGCGAGGAGATCGACCGGCTGCGGGGGGCCGAGGGGTTCCCCGAAGCGCTGCGCGAGCGTGTGCGCACGGTGGGCACCGCCGAGGGTGCCCGGCTCATCTCGACCACACCCGGCCGTTTCACAAGACTGGCGCGCACGGGCCATGTCATTCCCGTGCGGTTCTACCTGAACCGCTATCGCGCGGTGGTCTGGCTCTATCTCGCCCCGGACCTGGAGGAGTTCGCGGCACGCAACCCGGACCTGCTCGACGGGCGGCTCCCCGCGCCGCTGCGCGCCCGACTCGACGACGGCGAGGACTGGCGCGCCCGTAACTGGCGGGGCCGCCGCCTCGGCGTCCTGCTGCGCCGCTGCGACGACCCCTGGGAGCGCACGGCCGCGATCGCGTCGCTGCTCGACCCCGTCCTGGTGGCCGAGACGGTCGGCGATCCGTACGAGCGGGCGCATCTCGAGCGGCTGCGGCCCGAACCGCCCTATGCGCGCACGGAGTCACCTGCGGTCCGCGAGGCGACGGACCGTCTCCTGCGCGCCGACGACCCGGACGAGATCCAGTGGCACCGGATGCACCTGGGCCACTCACTGGAAGAGGCCCGCGCCTCGACCCCTGCCCCGCGCCCGGACATGCCCCGGCCGAGGCCGCCCCGCCTCGGCGTCCCCGCTTCCCGGGCCCTCGGCGGCACCGTCCCCGACCTTCGTCCGGGGTCCGCGGCCGTGAGCTCCGGCGCCGAAGGGGCACCCGCCGTCCCGTTGCCCCCACGGGGCCCTGACCTGCGCCTCCCCGCCCCGCCAGGGCGTGACAGCGGCGCCCCAGGCCGGCACCGGGCACCGACCCGGCGGCTGCCCAGGAGACTCCTCGCACGGCTGCGCCTGCGCAAACCGTCGACCGCGCCGCCCGGCTGAGGCGCAAATCCGCCTCCCCTGCGGAAGCGGATCGAGCAGGGGCGGATGCGTGCCGGGTTGGCGTGCGTTCTGGGTTCCCGAGGATGCCGCCCCTGTCCGCTGGCGCAGGTCGAACGGCTTGCCGGTGGTGCCGGGTCAGGATCGGTCGGGCTTGGCGAGACACATGCAGCCGGTCGGCCACCTCGCCGACGCTGCCGCCCGGGGTGGCCTGGGCGGCGGTGAACCGGGGGGCATGCGGATCCAGTTGACGCGGACGCGGCCGCGGCGGCCGTGGTGCTGACGGTTGCGGCTGCCCTGTCGGTGTTCAAGCCGCGCGGCATGACCCGCTACGGGCGGCGCCGACGCCGCGAGCGGCCGCTTCCCGCCGCGCTGTGACATGCGCCTGAGGCCGGCCTCGGCGGGGCTCCCGGCCGCGCGGCGGCGCTCGGGAGATCAGTGGTGGACATGGACGGCAGCGTGGCCCTTGCCTCGACCGATCATCCACTTGTTGACCGGCGTGGTCACGAAGAACGCCACGACGAAGCCGCCCAGCAGCGCGCCCCAGAACAGCGCCTCGTCCAGGTGGGCGTCCATCGCTCCCGGGGTCAGGGCGATGATGCCGTTGTCGACCAGTTCCATCACCGCAATGGAAACGGTGTCGGCCGCCAGCGCCACCTTGATCGCACTCTTGAGGCCAAGACCGGCCCGGCGTACGGCGAACAGCGTGAACGAGTAGCCGAAGACGAAGGCCAGCCCTATCGCCAGCGCCATGGTGGGGACATTGCCCCACAGCAGGGCGGTGCCGATCGCCATGCCGAGGATCTCGCCGATGGCGCACCCGGTCAGGCAGTGCAGGGTTGCTTTCGCCGCCGCACTCCAGGACGCCCTCGGATGGCCGCCGTGACCTTGACGGCCCGTATGCCCCTCGTGCGCGGCGTGCTCGTGCGCGGTGCCGGTGCCGGTGCCGGTGCCGGTGCCGGTGCCGGTGTGGTGAGCGGTGTGGTCCATGACTCTCATCCCCATTCCCGTCCAGTGTGGTCCGTTCCTGGCCTCCCACACCACAGTCACATACCTCCCAGGGGTATTTCGCCAGCGGTGGTCCGCTGCTGTGACCGGCCCGTGGAGCACCGGCCCGTGGAGCACCGGCCTGTGGAGCACCGGCCCAGGGCGGGACCGGTCCAGGGCTCCCAGGGCGGGACCGGCCCGCTCGACAAAGAAGGGCGGCGACGTCCGTCGCAGCGCCTGCGCCTCGGCCCGGTCGACGGCGTGACCCCGCCGGCGCCGCCGCCTCGGCCGAGCCCGCCCCCGCCAGCGTGTGCGGCGTGCGCGAAGGACGGGCACGATGACGGCATGCTGCTGGCCCGCCTCGCGGACGTGTCACGGAAGGTCGCCGCCGAGCCGTCCCGTACCCGCAAGATCGCGGCTCTTGCGTCGCTGTTCGCGGACGCCGGTCCGCAGGAGGCCGCGCTCGTCATCTCCTACCTCGCGGGACGGCTCCCGCAGGGGCGCCTGGGCGTCGGCTGGAGCGTCCTCAAGGAGCAGCCTCCGCCGGCCGGTGAACCGAGCCTGACCGTCACCGGGACCGACACCGTCCTCACCGCCCTGGCCCGGGTCGCCGGGGCCGGAGCCCAAGCCGAGCGCAAACGCCTGGTCGGGGAGCTGATGGGCGCGGCGACCGGGCCCGAGCAGGAGTTCCTCTTCCGGCTGCTCACGGGCGAGGTGCGTCAGGGCGCCCTGGACGCCGTGGCGCTGGAGGCCGTCGCCCGGGCCGCGGGAACTCCGGCCGCCGAGGTGCGGCGCGCCGTCATGCTCGACGGCTCGCTGGCCCGCGTCGCCGAAGCCCTGCTCGCCGAAGGCCCGGACGTCCTCACCGCCTTCCGGCTGCGGGTGGGCAGGCCGGTGCAGCCGATGCTCGCCCACACCGCCGCGTCCGTCGCCGACGCCGTCCGGGCGCTGGGCGCCTGCTGCGTCGAGGAGAAGCTGGACGGCGTCCGCATCCAGGTCCACCGCCGCGGCGACGACGTCCGCGTCCACACGCGCTCCCTTGACGACATCACCGCACGGCTGCCCGACGTCATTACCTCCGTGCGGGAGCTGCCCGGCGACCGGTTCATCCTGGACGGCGAAGTGATCGCGCTCGACGCGGCCGGCCGGCCGCTGCCCTTCCAGGACATCGCCTCCCGCGTCGGGTCCCGGACCGATGTGGCAGCGGCGACCGCCGCCGTGCCCCTCTCGCCGGTCTTCTTCGACATCCTCGCCGCCGACGGCGAGGATCTGCTCGACCTCGCCGGCCGCGAGCGGTACGCGGCCCTGGCCGCGCTGGTCCCCGAGCCCATGCGGGTGCGCCGCGTCGTCGTGCAGGACCCGGGATCCGATGCCCAACTCCGCGCCGCCGAGGACTTCCTCACCGCCACGCTCGACCGCGGCCACGAAGGCGTCATGGTCAAGGCCCTGGACGCGCCCTACGTCGCGGGCAGCCGCGGCCGCTCATGGCTCAAGGTGAAGCCCGTCCACACTCTCGACCTCGTCGTGCTCGCCGTCGAATGGGGCCACGGCCGCCGTACCGGCCTGCTCTCCAACCTCCATCTGGGCGCCCGCGCCGCCGACGGCACCTTCGTCATGCTGGGCAAGACCTTCAAGGGGCTCACGGACGCGATGCTGCGCTGGCAGACCGACCGGCTGCGCGAACTGGCCGTCTCCGACGACGGATTCGTCGTACGCGTACGTCCGGAGCTGGTCGTCGAGATCGCCTACGACGGTCTTCAGCGCTCCCCGCGCTACCCGGCGGGCGTGGCGCTGCGCTTCGCGCGCGTCATCCGCCACCGCCCGGACAAGACCGCGACCGAAGCGGACACGATCGACCGCGTCCTCGCCGCGGCACGCGGCGACACCGGCTGAAAGCGGAGAAACCGCCCGCAAGGGGAAAGCCCCGGCCGGTCGGGGGAGGCCGGCCGGGGCGGCTCTGTGGCGACTGCATGGGCAGTCGGTGGGACCGCCGGCACTCCAGCGGCGGTCGCGCTCTATATGAACGATAAACCATCTCGGAGTGCGCCCCCGACCACGCCGGCTCGCCTCCCCGCTACCCCCCCGCAGCGCGTGCCGACGCCGGGTACCCCGTGCCCGTTCAGAAGTCCGCCTGCACCCTCTCGTCGACACGGGCGACCGACTCCTGCCCGAAGAGCTTCCGGTAGGACGCACGGATCTCCTCGATGCTCCCGTCCCGGCTGCCGCTCCCACCCGCCGGATACAGCAGGATCAGCTCGTACGACCGCTCGCGCTCGATGGTCCCGGTGGCATCCCGCCACTGCCCCTGCCCGTCCTGCACCGTCAGCCCGTCCGGGAACGCGGGCGTCACATGGCGGTCGATGAACGCGCTGAACTCCCGTGGGGTGACCGCCGCTCCGCCGTCGGGCCGCTCGGTGCCGAAGAACAACCGCGTCTGCACATACGCCTGACCGCGCGCCGCGGCGACGGACGGCTCACGGTCCAGCGCCGCATAGGCGACAGGCGTCCCCGCGGCGAGGGCCGCGACGGCGGTGGCGGCGACGGCGAGACGGGTCCGCGACAGCGTGATCGGCACGGCGGGGCTCCCTGCGGGACGGCGGATGAGGGCTGTGCGATCACTCTGGCAGCGCCGATGCGGCCGGTCCCGAGACCGGCGGGGCCTCCGGGAAGTTCCCCCCGATCGGGTCACCCGGATGCGAGCTGCGCCGCCGCACTCGCGATCAGCATGTCGAGGGCCCGCGGATAGGCGCTGATGTTCATCTCCGCGATCAGATGGCGGGCCGCGGAGGCGATGTGCGGATGCGTCGCCGCGGGCAGCCGGGCGTAGGCCGCCTGCCATACGGCCTCGTCCGCCCGGCGGGCCGCATCCGGCAGCGCCAGAGCCGCGGCGTCCAGCGCGGCGAAGGCCAGGGTCTGGTCGATGAAACAGTGGTAGACGCGCACGGTGTCGGGCGGGGGGAACCCCGCGCCGTGCAGCACGCCGAGGATGCACTCGTCCGCGGCGATCTCGTGCGCCCGCCCGGAGACCCTGCTCGCCGTGAGCACCGCGGCCTGCGGGTGGGCCAGATACGCGGCGTGGATCCGCAGGCCCAGCTCGCGCAGGTCCGCCCGCCAGTCGGTGCTCGCCGTCCAGTCCTCCAGCGCGCGGCCGATGAGCTCGTCGCCCACGGCGAGCGTCAGCTCGTCCATGTCGCGGAAGTACCGGTAGAGGGCGCTGGGGTCGGCGCCCAACGCCGTCCCGAGCCGCCGCGCCGTCAGTCCGGCGCTGCCGTGCTCCCGCAGCATGCGCAGGGCCGTCTCCACGATCAGCTGCTCGGAGAGCACCACACCCCCCTTCGTTGCGCGGCGCCGTCGCCGCTCGGACTCCGGCACGACCTTCTTCGGCATGTCTGCGCGTCTCCCCATCCTTATGCCAACACCATTGACCGTAACAGCGGCCACCGCCTTTCATCGAGGCCCGGGCTGGGGCACTGGCCAGTGCGAAGTCGTTGCGCGGTCTGGGCCCGTGGAAACGAAGCCGAGGGAAGAAGACCCGGCGGAAGAAGCGGAAGAAGAGGACCTAGCTATGCGTGTACTGCTGATCGGCGCCGGCGGAGTGGGCACGGCCATCACCCGGATCGCCGCCCGCCGGGGCTTCTTCGAGCGGATGGTGGTCGCCGACTACGACGCGTCGCGCGCCGCCGCGGCCGTCGCCGCGCTGGCCATGGAGGGCGCGCCGGCCACGGAGGGCGCGCCGGCCACCAACGGCGGCGCGGGGGACCGCCGGCGGCCGGAGGACCGGTTCGCCGCGGCCCGCATCGACGCGTCGGACGAGGCCGCCGTCGCCGAACTCCTCGCACGCGAGCGCTGCGACGTCCTGCTCAACGCCACCGATCCGCGCTTCGTGATGCCGCTCTTCCGCGCGGCCCACGCCGCCGGCGCCCACTACCTGGACATGGCGATGTCCCTGTCCCGGCCGCACCCGGACCGGCCGTACGAGGAGTGCGGCATCAAGCTGGGCGACGAGCAGTTCGCCCTCGCCGCCGACTGGGAGAAGGCGGACCGGCTCGCCCTTGTCGGCGTCGGGGTGGAGCCCGGCCTGTCCGATGTCTTCGCCCGTTACGCCGCCGACGAACTCTTCGACACCATCGAGGAGATCGGCGTCCGCGACGGCGCGAACCTCACCGTCGAGGGCTACGACTTCGCGCCGTCGTTCAGCATCTGGACCACGATCGAGGAGTGCCTCAACCCGCCGGTCGTCTTCGAGAAGGACCGCGGCTGGTTCACGACGCCGCCGTTCAGCGAGGCAGAGGTCTTCGACTTCCCGGAGGGCATCGGCCCGGTCGAATGCGTCAACGTCGAGCACGAGGAGGTCCTGCTCATCCCGCGCTGGGTGGACGCCGAGCGTGTCACCTTCAAGTACGGGCTCGGCGCCGACTTCATCAACACCCTCCAGGTCCTCCACCAGGTGGGCCTGGACCGGACCGACCCCGTCACGGTGCCCGGCGCCGGCGGCCCCGTCGAGGTCTCGCCCCGCGACGTCGTCGCCGCCTGCCTCCCCGACCCGGCCGCGCTCGGCGACCGGATGCGCGGCAAGACCTGCGCGGGCACCTGGGTGAAGGGCACCAGGAACGGCCGCCCGCGCGAGGTCTACCTCTACCACGTGGTCGACAACGAGTGGTCCATGCGGGAGTACGGCTCCCAGGCCGTCGTCTGGCAGACCGCCGTCAACCCCGTCGTCGCCCTCGAACTGATCGCGACCGGTGCATGGGCGGGGAAGGGCGTGCTCGGGCCGGAGGCATTCGACCCCCGGCCCTTCCTCGCACTCCTCACCGAGTACGGCTCGCCGTGGGGCATGCGCGAGGACTGAACCGGGCCGACCCCCGTGCGCCCGCGCCGGCCGGGTCGCTCAGCAGAGCACGTTGAGCGCGCCCGGCTGCACCCGTACGGTCACCGGCAGCACGGCGTCGACCTCGCCGTCCGCGCCGTACGGGACGGGGCGGTCGGCCTCGATGCGGATCTCCTTGCCCCGCAGCACCTCCACCTCGGGGCGCTTGAGGTGCTCGCCCGTCTTGAGCTCGTTCATCACCGCGAAGAACAGCCGCTTCGGCGCGTGGCGGATCACGACCACGTCCAGCACACCGTCGTCGACGCTGGCGCCGGGGGCGACCTGCCGGCCGAAGCCGTAGAAGCCGGAGTTGGCCGCCACCACCGTGTAACCGCTGCGTTCGTGGAGCACCCCGTCCACGGTGATGCGGTAGTGCGCGGGCCGCCAGGTCACCACGGCCCGCAGCCCGCCCGCGTAGTACGAGGCCGCGCCGCGCAGCAGCCGGGAGGTGTTGGCGTACCGGTTGGCCACCGCGTCGACCCCCGCGTACACGCTGCCCAGCACCGACACCCCGGCGTGCACGGCGGAGTCGACCCGGATGGTGTCGACCGGCCGGGGCGAGCCGTTCAGCAGCAGCCCGGCCAGGGCCGGTGCGTCGGCGGGCAGTCCCAGCGCCCGGGCGAAGTCGTTGCCCCGGCCGGCGGGGACGAGGCCGAAGACCGTGTCCGTGCCGCTGAGCGCGCCGCCGACGCAGCCGGCTATCCCGTCACCGCCGACGGCGAGCACGATCCGCCCCTGCTCGCCCGCGTGCCGCGCCACCTCCGCGGCGTGTTCGAGGCTGCGGCTGTACTGCGTGTCGAGCCCGGCCCCCGCCTCCCTCAGCAGACGGGCCAGCGGAAGCAGGGCCGCCGTACCGCTCGAGCCCCCTGCGGTGGGGTTGACGACCGCGGTGAACTGTCGCATTGATATGCCTCCGGAAGGCAGGGGCCGGTCAGCGGACGGGGATGAGCACGCCGGGGTTGAGGATCCCGGCCGGGTCGATCTCGGCCTTGACGGCCTGCAGGACACGGACACCGATCGGCCCGGTCTCCTGGACGAACCAGTCCCGGTGGTCGGTCCCGACGCCGTGATGATGGCTGATGGTGCCGCCGGCCGCCAGGATCGCGTCGTTCGCCGCCCGCTTCACCGGCGCCCAGTGGGCGACCGGGTCCTCGCCCTGCGCCGAGACCACGGTGAAGTACAGCGACGCCCCGTTCTCGTACACGTGCGAGATATGGCACATGACCAGGGGCGGGGTGCCCGCGTCGGTCAGTGACGCGGTGAGCGCCTCGCGCACGGCGTCGTACAGCGCCGGGAGCCCGGACCAGAACGCCGCGGTCTCCAGCGTCTCCGCGAACGCCCCCGCGTCCAGCAGCGCGTCACGCAGGTACGGGGCGTTGTAGCGGCCCTGCACCCAGCGCTCGCCCGGCTCCTCGCCGGCGAACTCGCCCCCGCAGGCCAGCAGTACCTCCCGGGCTCGGGCCCGCCGCTCCGCGGTCTCCTCGGCGGTGCCCTCGAACCCGGCGATCGCCATGCAGCCGGACGGCAGCGGGGCCTCGGAAGAACGGCCGATCGCGTCCGGCTGGGCCAGACCGATGAACGTCTCCGTCTCGTCCGACAGCCGCAGCACGGTCGGCCGCGGGCCGTCCTGGGCGAGCCTGCGCAGCGCCGCCGCCCCCGCCTCGAAGGAGGGGAAGCGCCAGCCCTCGTAGATCCGCTTCTCGGGCAGCGGCCTGATCCGCACGGTCACCGAGGTGATCACCCCCAGCGCGCCCTCCGAGCCGAGGACCAGCTGGCGCAGGTCCGGGCCGGCCGCCGAGCGGGGCGCGCGGCCGACGTCCAGGGTGCCCTCGGGCGTGGCGACGGTCAGCCCGAGCACCATCTCGTCGAACCGCCCGTAACCGGCCGACGCCTGCCCGCTGGAGCGGGCCGCGGCGAAACCGCCGATCGAGGCCCACTCGTACGACTGCGGGAAGTGGCCCAGGGTGAAACCGCGTTCGTTGAGCAGCGCCTCTGCCTGCGGTGCGCGCAGCCCGGGCTGGAGGGTGGCGGTGCGGGAGATGTCGTCGAGGCCGAGCAGGGCGTCCAGGCGGCGCAGGTCAAGGGCGACGAAGCCGCGCTTGCCCTCGGGTGCGAGGCCGCCCACGACGGAGGTCCCGCCGCCGAAGGGCACGACGGCCAGGCCGAGTTCGGCACAGACCCGCAGGACCGCAAGCACCTCGTCATGGGCTCCGGGGAGCACGACGGCGGCAGGGACGTCGTCGACCTCGCCGGCGCGGATGCGCAGCAGATCGGGGGTGGACTTGCCGCGCGTGTGCCGGACGCGGCTCTCCGCGTCGGTGCGCACGTGCGACGGTCCGCCCACGCAGTCCGCGAGGGCCCGGAGGGGCTCGCCGCCGAGCGGGGACGCGGGGACGGCGATCGCGTCGAGGGAGGCCGCGGCGGCCTCGCGCGGTGTGACGCCGAGCAGGTCGCGCAGCAGGCCGATCACCGTGTCGGGCAGCGGGGCCGCCTTGGCCGGGTCGCCCCAGCCGCTCCACAACATGTCCACTTGGGTTGTTCCTCACCGTCGGTTTCGCGGGCCTTCAGCCGGGCGCCGTGCCCAGGATCCACACTGCCATTACACTGTGACAGATGACGCCCATTCGTCACAACCACTCGGACACGGACGCCGTACTCGACGCGGCCCGCGACTGCGTCCTCGCCGTCGGCGTCCGCCGGACCACGCTGACCGACGTGTCCCGGCGCGCCGGCGTGTCCCGGATGACGCTCTACCGCCGCTGGCCCGACGTGCGCACCCTGGTCGGCGACCTCATGACCAGGGAATGGATCGGGCTCGCCGTCTCCGCCATGCCCGCCCCCGACCCCGCCGCCCCCACCCGGGCCAGGCTCGTCGGCGGACTCGTCACCGGAGTCGCCGCCTTCCGCGCCCACCCCCTCTTCCACAAGATCCTCGACGTCGACCCCGAACTCCTCCTGCCGTACGTCCTCGACCGGCGCGGCGCCAGCCAGGACGCGCTCCTCGGACTCATCACCGGCGCCCTGGCCGAGGGCCACGCCGACGGATCCGTCCGCGTCGCCCACCTCGACCTCCAGGCCCGCTCCCTGCTGCTCGTCGTGCAGTCCTTCACGCTCTCGCTGCGCACGATGACCGACGAGGCCGACCCCGAACTCACCGACGCCGCCTTCCTCGAAGAGCTGCGGACCCTCCTGGAGAGGACCCTCACGCCATGAGCAGCGCCACCTCCGCCGCCTCCCTGAACGCGGCACGCCGCACCCGGGAACTCGCCGGGCTCGCCGACGGCAGCCGGGTCGACGTCCTCGTCGTCGGCCTCGGCGCGACCGGCGCCGGAGCGGCCCTCGACGCCGCCACCCGCGGACTGACCGTCGCCGCCGTCGACGCCCACGACCTCGCCTTCGGCACCTCCCGCTGGAGCTCCAAACTCATCCACGGCGGACTGCGCTACCTCGCCTCCGGCCAGCTCGACGTCGCCCACGAGAGCGCCGTCGAGCGCGGCGTCCTCATGGAACGCACCGCACCCCACCTCGTAAGCGCCCAGCCCTTCGTCCTGCCGCTGACCCCGCTCGTCTCACGGGGCCAGGCCGCGCTCGCCCGCGCCGGATTCCGCGCGGGCGACCTGCTGCGCGCCGCCGCCCGCACCTCACGCACCACCCTGCCCGCCCCCCGCACCCTCAGCGCCGTGGAGACCCGCCACATGGCACCCGCGCTGCGCACCACCGGCCTGCGCGGCGGGCTGCTCTCCTGGGACGGCCGGCTCACCGACGACGCCCGCCTCGTCACCGCCATCGCCCGCACCGCCGCCGCCCACGGCGCGCGGATCCTCACCCGCACCCGCGCCCTCACCCTGACCGGCTCAGGCGCCAGGGTCCGCGACGAACTCACCGGCGAGGAAGTCGACATCAGGGCCCGCACCGTCATCAACGCCACCGGTGTGTGGGCCGGCGGCCTCGTCGACGACATCCGGCTGCGGCCCTCGCGCGGCACCCACCTCGTCCTGCGCTCCGAGGGCCTCGGCAGCCTCTCGGCCGGGCTGCACATCCCGATCCCGGGGGAGAGCAACCGGTTCGTGCTCGTCCTTCCGCAGGGCGACGGCCGGGTGTACGTGGGGCTGACCGACGAACCCGTCGACGGCGGCATCCCCGACGTCCCCGAGGTGCCCGAGACCGACATCGGCTTCCTCCTCGACGTCCTCGGCTCCGCGCTCGACGTGTCCGTCGGCCGCGCCGACGTCGTGGGCGCCTTCGCCGGGCTCCGCCCCCTCCTGGACACCTCCGGCACGGGAGACCCGGGCCGCACCGCGGACATCTCCCGCAAGCACGCGGTGCTGACCTCGTCCGACGGCGTCGTCACCGTCGTCGGCGGAAAGCTCACCACCTACCGGCGTATGGCCGAGGACGCCGTCGACGCGGCCGTCACCGTGCGGGCCCTCACCGCGGGCCCCTGCCGGACCACCGCCACCCCGCTCGTCGGCGCCGCCCGGCCCAGCACCCTCGCCGCCCTCGACGCACCCGCCCGCCTCGTCCGCCGCTACGGCACCGAGGCCCTGGACGTCCATGCCCTGGCCCTCGCCGACCCGGCCCTGGCCCGCCCCGTCGTCCCCGGCCACCCCGTCACCGGCGCCGAACTCCTGTGGGCCGTACGCCACGAGGGGGCCCTCGACGAGGCCGATCTTCTCGACAGGCGCACCCGCATCGGCCTGGTCCCGCACGACCGCGAGGCGGCGCGCGCGGCCGCGGCCGAAGCCCTCGCGGCCGTCGGCGAAGGCGCCTGAACGAGGCCCGGACGCGCGAGCGCGCCACGGCCGGGCGGGCCGTGGCGCGCAATGCGGTCAGGGGCGGCCGCGTCCCGCGGCGGGGACGCGGCCGGCCGGCTCAGCGGCGGTCGTCGCGGCGGTCCCGGCGGTCGCCGTCGTAGCCGCGGTCACTGTCCCGGCGGTCGCGGTCGAAGCCGCCGTCACGGTCCCGGCGGTCGCCGTCGAAGCCACGGTCACGGCCCCAGGAGTCCTCGTCGATGACACGGCCGCGGTCGTCCCGCAGCGTGGCCGTGTCGCGCCGGTCCCAGACCTGGTAGCCGCGGTCCTGGTAGACGTCGTGGCGGGTGTCACGGCCGTGCCCCGTGTGGACCCTGACGCTGGAACGGCCGTCCAGGCGGACGTTCCTGAAGCGGTAGCGGTTGCCGTCGCTGTCGGTGAGGGTCCAGCCCCGCAGGTCGACCGAGTGCCGGCCGGTGTTGCGCACCTCGACCCACTCGGCGTTGAGGCTGCGGTTGGAGCGGGCGTCGCGGCCGGGGCCGCTGTGCTGGACGCCGCTGACGACGACGCCGTGGCGGTCCCGGTCGTGACGGCCGTTTCCGTCGTGGGCGCCGGCCGGCAGAGCGGAGGCGGTGACGACGGCGCCGGCCGCCAGGGCGGTCGCGACGAGACGGCGAATGTGACGGGAAACAGGCATGAACTGCCCCTTCGCGTACGAGCACACGGGGCCCTGGCCAGGGCCGCAGGTGCGGTGATGATCCCGGCGGGTGCCGAGGGCCCTCACATTGCCGCCACGAGACGGACACAACTGGCGGAAACGGTCTGCGTTACGAAATACGGACATATCCGTAACGCTCGCCTGTAGGCAACATCCACCCCGCCGCGAACCCCGGCCGCCGGCCCCGCCGTGAACCCCCGCCGCGCAGCCCGGCCGGATAGGGGCGGCAGCCGGGAAGCGGGGCGCCACCGGGGCTTGTTGGCGGAACCCCAGGGCCCGAGTATTGCCCCACGCGAGGTGAGAACGCAGCGGACCGGGCGGCCGACCAGGCCGCCGAAGCGGACCACACCCACCGAAAGGCCACCCCCCATGGTCGACATCACTCCGGACGCCGTGCCGGCGCCGATCCCCGCCCCGGCACCCCCGCACGCCGCTCATGGTGGGGCTGGGGCACCGAGGACAAGGCCCTGCCCGACGCCGAATGCCGCGCGCTCGGCGCGCTCGTCCCCGGATCCGCGGCCGACCCGCTGCCCGTACCCGACATCGCCGCGCTCGCCCTGCCGAAGCCGCGCCTCGCGCCACCACCCGCACTCGCCCGCCTCATGTCCGACGCACCCGGAGACCGCGCCGCCCACACCTACGGCAAGGCATACCGGGACATCGTCCGCGCGCTGAACGGCGATCTCGCGGCAGCCCCCGACCAGGTCGCCTTCCCCCGCTCCGAGCAGGACGTCATCGACATCCTCGACTGGGCGGCCGGCGCGGACGCCGCCGTCGTCCCGTACGGAGCGGGCAGTTCGGTCGTCGGCGGTGTCGAGTACCGTGCCGGCCGGCACAACGCCGTGGTCTCACTCGACCTTTCGGGACTGGACCGGGTGCTGGAGACCGACCGCGTCAGCCGGGCGGCGCGGATCCAGGCCGGTGCCCTCGGCCCGGCCCTGGAGGCACAACTGCGGCCCCACGGCCTCACCTTGCGGCACTTCCCCCAGAGCTTCGAGTTCTCCACCCTCGGCGGCTGGCTGGCCACCCGCGCCGGCGGACACTACGCCACCCTCCACACCCACATCGACGACCTGGTGGAGTCCCTGCGTGTCGTGACCCCGGTCGGTGTCAGCCAGTCGATGCGGCTGCCGGGCTCCGGGGCCGGACCCTCGCCCGACCGGCTGTTCCTCGGCTCCGAGGGCACCCTCGGAGTGATCACCGAGGCATGGATGCGGCTCCAGGACCGCCCCCGCCACAAGGCGTCGGCCACCGTCCGGTTCGACGACTTCCGCACCGCGACCGACGCGGTGCGCGCCATCGCCCAGTCCGGCCTGAACCCCGCCAACTGCCGGCTGCTCGACCCCGGCGAGGCCGCCGTCTCCGGCGTGGCCCACGACGGTACGAGCATTCTCGTACTCGGTGTCGAATCGGCCCACGCCCCTGTCGACGACCGCCTCGCCGAACTCGTCGCCCTCGCCCGCGACCACGGCGGCACCCCCGCGCCCTCCTCACCGGGCGCCGCCGACTCCGCCGCCGGCACCTGGCGTTCGGCGTTCCTGCGCATGCCGTACGTACGCGACGCGCTCACCCGGATGAGCGTGATCAGCGAGACCTTCGAGACGGCCTGCACCTGGGACCGGGTCCCCGGGCTGTACGAGACCGTGCGCCAGGAGCTGGGAGCCGTCGTGGAGAAGGTGACCGGCTCCACCGGACTGATCAACTGCCGCTTCACCCATGTGTATCCGGACGGCGCCGCGCCCTACTTCACCGTGATCGCCCCGGGCAGGCGCGGCGACGAGGTCGCCATGTGGGACGAGATCAAGGCCGCCGCCATGCAGATCCTCGGTGACCACGGAGCAACGGTCACCCACCACCACGCCGTCGGCCGCGACCACCGCCCCGGCTACGACCGCCAGCGCCCGGCTCCGTTCGCCCTCGCCCTGCGCGCCGCGAAGGACGCGCTCGATCCCGCGGGCATCCTCAACCCCGGGGTGCTGCTCGACCCGCCCGGCGAGTGAGCGGCACCGGAGTCAGGCCGCCGCCTCCTTCCACAGCGCGGTGCCGTGCGCGTCGACCACCGCGCGCATGCGCGCCAGGGCGTGCCGCACGGCCGCCCCGGCGGGCAGCCAGTACGGAAGGCCCGCGCCGATCAGCGGGTCGGTGGCGAACAGTCCCAGCTCGCGGCCGAGTCTGCGGTGGTCGTGCATGGCGGTCTCCTCGCGGACGAGGGGCGAGCGACCGCAGCACGAAGCCCCGGGGCACTCGCCCCGGGGCTTCTGATCAGAACATCGCTCAGCGCGCCGGGACACTCTCCGGCGTCGTCGTCATCGCGGCGCGCTTCATGCCGGCCACCGTAGCAACGGCGCACCGCGCGCCGCACGGCAATTCGTGCCTCAGCGCACGGTGAACGCCGCCGACGTGCCCGTGAACGGTGTGATCGTCCCGAAGAGGTTCTTCGCGTCACCGAAGTGCACCACCCGGTACGTCCCCGGCGTGGTCTCCGGTCCGATCTCCCAGGTGATCGTGGCCTTCGACGTGCCGGTGAGACCGTTCGTACGCGTCCACCGGTACGTCGTCCGCCAGTCGCCGTCGTCGAGGACGCGCACCCACCGCCCGTCGACGAGCCGCTGCACCTCCAGGAAGGTCCCGCCCCGGCGGAGGTTGTTCTTGGGGTGCCCGGTCGCGAACTCGACCGTCGCCGTGTCACCGCGCGCGTACGACGCCGCCGGCCCGGCCAGGACCGAACCGAACGATCTGCCCAGCGGCGGGCTGTCGTACACGACCCCTGTCTGCAGCGTGAACTGCCGGCCCGACTCGTCCGGCGGCACGGGCCCCCGCCCGATGGCGGTGCCGTCCCGCAGCGAGGCCGCCACCTTGGCGAACTCCTGCTGGTACGCGGGCAGCGTGTACCGGCCGTAGAGCGTGGAGCCGCCCTCGTACTGCTGGGCGTCGTACTCCTCCGGCGTCGTCACGTACTGGCTGTAGGAGTTGGCGTACCCCTGGAGCAGGACGTGGTCGAGCGGGACCCCGAGCTGCTCGGCCACCGTGCGGCGGATCCGCAGGCCGGCGGTGATGGTGAACTCGCCCGGGCCCGCCACGAGATGGAGCTGTCCGATCCTGACGATCTGCAGCGGGAGGATCCGCGGAGTGACGGGGTGGAGGGCGCTCATCAGACCGGTGGGGATCAGGCTCGCCTTCGGGTACTGGCAGGCGGCGAGCCAGGACGGGGTCTCGGTGCGCAGCGCGTCGATGATGTGGGAGACCGGGTTGCGCATGCCTTCGGTGAAGCCGGGGACCGCGGGTCCGTCCTCCACACTGCCGGCGAGGGCCGACGCGCCGACGACGGCCGGACAGGTGCGGTGCTCCTTGCCGTCGGGCGTGTACGCCCCGCTCACGGCCACGTTCTCCATGTCCACGTGGACGAGCCGTGCGTCGACGCCGCCCGTGAGCGGGGCGGTGGCACTGCCGTGGATCTCACGGGCCTTGGCGAACTGGCGCTCCCCGATGATGCGGGTGTTCTCGAACTCGTCCTCGGTGGGCCCGGAGCCCGGCCTGAGGTTGAGGTTCGGGGACATGTCCCCGGCGTTGGTGTTCGGGAACGCGGCGACGAAGCCCGGTGCGTCGTCGAGGTAGCGCACGTCCTCGTGGTCGTGCTCCCAGGTGTACGCGGCGTAGCCCTTGTTGTCCGGGCTGATCAGCGTGTTCTTGTTGGTGACCGAGGTGTTGTGCGTGGCGAACCAGCTGATCGCACCGGTGTCCTCGCCGCCCTGGCGGAAGCGCAGCACGGTCATGGCCGGGTCGATCGCACCGGGGAACGCGGCCTTGTCCGCCGCGGGGTTGCGGTCGAAGGCGGTACGGGAGCGGTTCACGCTGGCGTCGGTGAGCGTGCCGGTGCCGAGGCTGATGGTGCCCGGCCTGAGGTCCTCGTGCGCCTTGACGACGGACTCGACGATGCCGTCGACGATCGCGCGGTAGGTGCCGTTCTGGAAGCCGAGCACGGAGAGGTTGTACGCCAGGTGGTGCGCGTATCCGCCGGGCCCGGAGTGCGTGTGGGTGGCGGACAGGAGGACGTTCTCGTCGCCGTACAGATCGCCGTAGCGCTCCCTGAGACGGGAGACGACGCCCTGCTGCACGGACTGGAAGATCATCGCGAGATCGGCGTTGACGTACACCACGCGCCGGCCGCTCGACCGGTCGACGACGACGAACGCACGGGAGCGCTGCCGCTGGTGGATGCCGGACGTCTTCTGGTCAAAGCTGGAGTAGCCCATCATGCCGGTCTCGGCGGCTTCCCCGGTCACATCGGCGATGCCGCGCCCGACGAGGTACCCGCCCTCGTCCTGGCTGTCCGAGCCGGCGGCGGGCGGGGAGACGGTGCGCGGGGAGACGGTGCGCGGGGAGACGGCGGGGCCGCGGGAGGCCGCGCCGGGGGAGGCCGAGGCGGACGACGGCAGGCCCGCTGCCGCGATCCCCAGGGCCGCGGCGAGCGTGACGAGCGGGAGTCTGCCGGGGAACGCGTGGCGGACGTGGGGCACGGAACCTCCTGTGGGGGCAGGGCCTGAGGCCCCCGGTTCCGGCCGGTGTCACCGGCCTGTGCGGCGGTCCCGGGGCGCGCGGTGCCCCGACGGTAGGGCCGCGCCGAGCACGCCGCAAGAGTTCTCTACCGGTGAGTAGGTAAAACCTGCGGACCGGATCTCCGGTCCCGCGGTCTCACCGCCGCCGTGCCGGTGCGCGGCACGGCGGCGACAACGACTGCCGCGTCAGTAGGCGGAGTTGACGTTGTCGATCGAGCCGTAGCGGTGCGCGGCGTAGTTGGCGGCGGCAGTGATGTTGGCGACCGGGTCGGTCAGCTCGTTCGCGGTGCCGGTGACGTGGTAGGCGTTGAAGGTCGGCTGGATGACCTGGAGCAGGCCCTTGGACGGCGTGCCCTTCTTCGCGTTCACGTCCCAGTTGTTCTGGGCCTGCGGGTTGCCGCCGGACTCGCGCATGATGTTGCGCTTCAGGCCGTCGTAGCTGCCGGGGATGCCCTTGGCCTTCATGATGGCCAGCGACTCCTTGATCCAGCCGTCGAGGTTGTTGGCGTGGGTCTTGCCGCCCTTGCCGGCCGGCTTGGCCTGGCTCGCCGCAATGCCCGAGGCGGAAGCGGTCGAGGGCTTCGCCTCGGCGGCCTGCGCGGGCGAGGAGACCATCGTCAGGGCAGCTGCCGCGGCACCGGTGGTCGCCAGGCCGGCGACGGAGAGGGTGCGGAGGCGGGCGATGCGGCGGGCGGTGGTCTGGGTGCGGGCGATGGTGCGCAAGGAATTCTCCAATGATGGACAACAGGGGCGGTCGGCGGGATGCGTTGTCCGGATCCATTCGGTCCGGAACGGGCTCCCCGGGACGTCAGCCATGGTTAGGGCTGACGGGCGTCGAGCGCAATGATGTGACGTACTACCGGATTACGGAGGAATGTCTGTTATGGGTAGTTGTGGGGCCACTTCGTACGGCGGTGTCCGCCCCGGCGCTACGAGGCCGCCTAGTATGTGACCTGCGCCGCATGGGCGGGCTCACACGCTCAGGGCATTTTCGACGGGAATTCCGGGACGGAATCAGCGGGAATCGGACGGCGCCGCGAGCATTGCGATCCCTCCCCGGCCGCCGGGCCGGGACTGTCGGACCCGGACGGTAGAAATGCGGGAGTCCCGAGGTCCAGGACGCCGCACGCGCCCCCAGGCCGTACGGCTGTACCCAAGAAGAGCCGCATGCCCGCCGCCCCGGGCAGCAGCCCCCGGCCCAGCCCGGCAGCCGACAGCCACCCCATGATCCAGATCCGCGACGCCCGCGAGAACAACCTCGCGGACGTCTCGCTCGATCTCCCCGAGCGCCGCCTCACGGTCCTCACCGGGGTCTCGGGATCCGGGAAGTCCTCACTCGTCTTCGGCACCAACGCCGCAGAGTCCCAGCACCACCACCAGGCCGTGATGGCCCACGCCGACCGGCTGATCGACCTGGGCCCGGGCGGCGCACACGACGGCGGCCGCGTGGTCTTCACCGGCGCCCCTGCCGACCTGGCCGCCGGCGGCGACACCCGCACGGCCCGCCACCTGCGCGAGTACGTCACGAGCCAGGGGGTGTCGCCTCCGCGAGGCCGCGGGCGAGGCGGAGCACGTCGACGAGCATGGCGGAGGTGAGCCGGCCGGTGAACGTGTTGTGCCGGCTCGGGTGGTAGCTGCCGAGGAGATGGAGCGACTGCCGGCGCGGTGCGGTGGCAGGCAGGACGACATGAGCACCGTGCCCGAAGGCGGGGCGGGGCCGCGGCGTCTGCCAGCCCGCCTCGCGCAGCGCGGGCAGCACCGCCTGCCACGCAAAGCCGCCCAGGGCGACCACGGCTCGCAGATGGGGGCCGAGCAGCCGCAGCTCCGCCGCCAGCCAGGGCCGGCAGGTGTCCCGCTCCCCGGGAGTGGGCCGGTTCTGCGGCGGCGCGCAGTGCACCGGCGCCGTGAGCCGTACGCCGTGCAGCGCGAGCCCGTCCCCGGCGTGCACGGACTCCGGCCGCGAGGCGAGGCCGACCTCGTACAGGGCGGCGGAGAGGAAGTCACCGGCCGCGTCCCCCGTGAACATGCGCCCCGTCCTGTTGCCCCCGTGAGCGGCGGGTGCGAGTCCGACCACCGCGACCACCGCGACCGCCGCGTCCGCCGGCCCGAAGCCGGCGACCGGCCTGCCCCAGTACTCCCAGTCACGGAACGCGGCCCGCTTGACCCGCGCGGTCTCCTCCCGCCAGGCCACCAGCCGCGGGCATGCCCGGCACCGGACCACCAGCCCGTCAAGCTCGTCCAGACCGGCGCACCGGGACGCGTGATGCGCCACGAACGCCGGCTCGTCGGCCGCCGGAGCCGCGCCCGCGCCGCCCGTACCGTCCATGCCTCCACGCTACTGAGCGCGACGGGCAACGCCGAATGGTTGATCGCCCAACAGGCGGGCCGGGCGGAGGGACCCAACAATGGTGTGGCGCGGCTGGCCCATTCGGGTGCCGCGCCGAGCATTGCCGTTGTCCGCTGTCGTGCCGACGCGCTTCAGGGGAGAGAGACATGCTGATGCCCAACCACTCCGAGGTGGCCGAGGTCCTGAGCAACTACCGGCGGCAGGAACGCCGGATGCTGCACGATCCGGCCGATCCCGAGATCACCGCATCATTCCGGGACACCGCCTACACCCTGTGCGTCCTCATGGACCGGCGCACCGCACTCGAAGCCGTCTGCCGCGCGGAGGACTACCTCCGGTACCTCCGTGACACGAGCGAACCGCAGATCCCCACGATCACAGCCGCCGCCACGGACTGAACCGCACCGACGAGCCGCGGCGGGTCCACGCCACGCCTCATCCGCCGATCGCGCACGGCCGCTCGCCGGCGCCGCCCCCGGAGACCCGCTCGATCGCCACCATCGCGGCGTCGTCCCCCAGGTGCCCGCCCGCGTGAGCGAGCAGGTCGTCGCAGAGGTGGCGCAGCAGCGCCCCGGGACTGCCGCCGGACCAGGCCCCGACACGCTCCGCCAGCGGATAGAAGACGCCGGCGGCGTCGCGGGCCTCCACGACCCCGTCCGTATGGAGCAGCACGATGTCACCGGCCTCGAAGACGAAGCACTCCACGGCGAATTCGCAGGCGACGAACTCGGTGAGCCCCAGCGGCGGCGCCGGCTGGCGCACCTCGAGGAAGGAGACCTGACCGCCGCGCCGCAGCAGCAGCGGCGGCGGATGCCCGCAATTGACCACGCGCAGAGCCGGCTCCTCGTCCGGGACGTCGAGCACCGCCGCGGTGACGAACGCCTCGCTGTGATCCACCGGGCCGTCCCCGGTGACGGCTGGATCGGACAGGTCCGAGGAGACCGTTCCCTCCATGAACTCCACCAGCACCGGCAGATCCACCTGCCGGTGCGCGGCGGCGCGGAAAGCACCGAGGACGAGCGCCGCGTCGCCGATCGCCTCGAAACCCTTGCCCCGCACATCCCCGATGATCAGCCGCGTGCCCTGGGCCGTCCGGGCCGCCGCGTACAGATCGCCGCCGATCCGCGCCTCCGCCTCGGCCGCCAGATACAGGGCGGCGACTCGCAGCGAGCCGATCCGGTCCGGCAGCGGCCGCAGCACCACCTCCTGCGCCGCCCGCGCCACCGAACGCAGCCGGCTCAGCTCCTTCTCGTGCCGCTCCCGCAGATGTGCGAAGAAGGTCACGATCATCGAGATCAGGATCAGCGAGATGATCTGGAAAGTGTGGTTCAGGTCGAGCACGCTCGTGCGCAACGCCGCGACGGCCGTCTGGGCCAGCACCGCCGCCGCACCGACCAGGGCCGTCGTCCGGGGACCGGCGAAGGACGCGGTCACCGCCGGAGCGGCGACCAGGAACGGGCCCAGGTGGACCTCCGGCGGCGCCACGACGTCCACCACCGTCACGACCGCGATCAGCCCGAGCGGCACCACCAGCAACGCGTGGCCGGATTCCTCCCACGACCAGCGGCCGGCCCCCCTGAGCCGTCCAGAACCCATGACCCCTGGATACACCGCACGGGCGCCCCGCGCCGTCCCGGGCCGCCGTCCCCGACCGCACACCGGCAGTCACTGTCCGCAGTCGGCGGCCCGCGCCCGGGAGGTAGTCTGAGAGGGCTCGAGCCGAATGGGTGTGCGCGGCGGAGAGGTGGCGGTCGTGTCGACCTCAAGTCATGCGGTGTCCGGCGCTCCCTGCTGGGTCAGTCTGATGGCCCGCGACCTGCAAGCCGCACAGGACTTCTACGGCAGGGTGTTCGGATGGGAGTTCCGGCCCACCCGTCTGGGGGAGGAGTTCTCCGTCGCCCTCCTCGACGGCATCCCGGTCGCCGGCATCGGTGCCCTCGCCCGCAGCCTGGCGGTACCGGTCGCCTGGACCCCGTACTTCGCCGTCGACGACGCCGATGTCACCGCGGCCCGCATCCGCGAACGCAGCGCAACCGTCGCCGTGGGCCCCATCACCTTCGGTACCGGGCGCGGCGCCCTCGCCGCCGACCGCGACGGAGCGGTGTTCGGCATCTGGCAGGGCCTGACCATCCCCGACTGGTGCGTCGGCCGCGACAAGGCACCCGCCTGGCTGGAGCTGCGCACCAGGGACGCCTTCGACGCGGCCATCTTCTACGCCGAGGTCCTCGACTGGGCATGCGAACGCCCCGACTGCTGCCAGGTGACGTACGAACACGACCGCATCGTTCTCCGCCACGGCGGGGACGCCCTCGCCCAGATCACCGGCGGCGCGGTGGAAGCCGCCCCCGACCCGCAGATCCGCCCGCGCTGGCACGTCCACTTCTACGTACCCGACATCGACTACGCCGTCCGCGCCGCCACCAAACTCGGCGGCAGCGCGGTCACGGCGGCCGGGTCCGCGGACACCACCACGGTGACGCTGCGCGACCCCGACGGCGGACTCTTCACGGTCGCAGCGCGTCCCCCGGGCGATCCGGCGCCAGCGCACTGAACCAGGCGCCATCGCACTGAACCACCGGCGTCCCACCGGCGCCCTACCGCCGCCCCCGCGGCGTCCCACCGGCTGCCCCGCGCGGGTGGGGGCCCTCCGCACGACATGCGTGGCGGCAGCGGGCACGTCAGGCTGTTCTTCCCGGGTCCGAATACGCACATCCGGCACCATCCCGGTCGGGTCCGGCGGGCCGTGGATCCTGCGTGCCCGGCAGCTGAACCGTTCGTCTAGGGTGAGTTCGGCATCGGGCAGCAGCGGAGGAAGTTCGTGGGGAAGACAGGGCGCGCCGCAGACAGGAAAGCGCACCCCGCGCTGATCGGCGGAGCGGTCGCGGTGGCCGTGGGCGGTGCGGCATTCGCCGCGTACGGCCTGTACGGCGGCGGCTCGGAAGAAGGCCGGCTGTCGGCGGCGGGGACGAAGCCGAAGGCCGCGCTTCCGGCGGGCCCCGTGACAGCGGCCGAAGTACGCACCACCGCCGGGCGGTTCCTCGCGGCATGGCAGCGGGGCGACGCCGAGGAGGCCGCCTCGTACACCGACGACCCGAGCGCGGCACATACCGCGCTCGGCGCCTACCGCAAGGACGCGCACATCAGCGAGGCGACGCTGACCTCGGGCGCGGCATCCGGTGCGAAGCTGAGCTTCCGCGTGTCGGCCACCGTCTCGTACGGGGACGACAGCAAGCCCTTCGCCTACGACTCCCAGCTCACGGTCGTGCGTCGCGCGGCGGACGGCGAGCCGGTCGTCCAGTGGCGGCCGTCCGTCGCGCACCCGGAGTTGAAGGAGGGCGACCGGCTCGTCACGGGCGAGGCGGAGGACCCGGCGGTCAAGGCGGTGGACCGCGACGGCGCGGAGCTCACCGCGAAGGAGTACCCCTCGCTCGGGCCGGTCCTGGATGGGCTGCGCGAGAAGTACGGCGAGAAGGCCGGCGGCACGGCAGGCATCGAGCTGCGTGTGGTGCGCAAGGACGGCGGAAAGACCTCCGAGGCCAAGACCCCCGAGGCCAAGTCCTCCGACGAGAAGGCCGCCGACAAGACGCTGCTGACCCTCTCCGAGGGCCGGCCAGGCACGGTGCGGACCACGCTCAGCGCGAAGCTGCAGGCCGCAGCGGAGGCGGAGGTCGCCGGGCGCGAGCGGGCGTCGGTGGCGGTCGTCAAGCCGTCGACCGGTGAGATCCTGGCCGCCGCCAACTCCGACCCCGGCGTCGACACGGCGCTCCAGGGCTCTCTGGCGCCCGGCTCCACGATGAAGATCGTGACGGCCTCGATGCTGCTGGACAAGAAGATCGTCGAATCGATCGACCAGCCGCACCCGTGTCCCAAGTACGCCTCGTACGGCGGCTGGAAGTTCCAGAACGTGGACGAGTTCGAGATCAAGAACGGCAGCTTCCGCACGAGCTTCACGGCCTCCTGCAACACCGCCTTCATCAGCCAGGCGACGAAGCTGAACGACGACGACCTGACGAAGCAGGCCCAGCAGGTCTTCGGCCTCGGGCTCGGGAACTGGTCGATCGGGGTGCCCAGCTTCGACGGCTCGGTGCCGGTGCAGAGCAAGGCGTCGATGGCGGCGTCGCTCATCGGGCAGGGCATGGTGCGGATGAACCCGCTCAACGTCGCGTCCGTCATCTCCACGGCCAAGACCGGCGTCTTCAAACAGCCCTACCTCGTCCGACCCGACGTCGACCACCGGGCGCTCGCCACGGCCCCGCGCACCATGTCCCCCTCCACGCAGGAGCAGTTGCACGAACTGCTGCACTCCACCGCGACCTCGGGCTCCGCCGCGGAGGCCATGGCCGGGCTCGGCCCGGACATCGGCGGCAAGACCGGCTCCGCGGAGGTCGACGGCCAGTCCGAGCCCAACGGCTGGTTCGCCGCATGGCGCGGCGACCTCGCCGCTGCCGCAGTGGTCCAGCAGGGCGGCCGCGGCGGCAAATCGGCGGGCCCTCTGGTGGCGTCCCTCCTGAAGTCCGCCGGCTGAGCCCGCCTGCCTCAGCGACGGCGCCGCTGCCCCCATGCCATGAGCATGCCCGGCCCGAGTTCGGCGAGTCGGGGCGAGGCCAGGTAGGCCAGGGACTCATCGAGCACCGCGGCGTCCACCCGGCCCGTCGCCTCCAGCGCGGGCCGCATCCGCTCCCAGGTCTGCGACCAGAAGCGGGCCAGAGGGCTGCCCGCCACCAGCGGGGGGCAGTACAGCTCCGCGGCGACGTCCGCCAGACCCTCCTCCCGCAAGAAGTGCGGGTACGCCGGCACGGAGGAGATGTCGGTGCCGATCGTCGTCCGCAGCACCTCCCACATGGCGTCCATGGTCCGCCGGTAGGCGGAGGAGGTGTCCAGGGCGTCGGGCAGTTCCACCGCGTCGCCGAGCAGCAGCCGTCCGCCGGGCTTCAGCCAGCCCGCCAGCTGTGAGACGGTACGGCGCCGCTCGGGCAGGTGCATGAGGACGAACCGTGCGTGGATCAGGTCGAACGTGCCCGGGGCCAGGCTCTCGTCCGTGAGGTCGGCGGTGACCACCCGCAGCCGCGGGTGGGCCAGGTGGGCCAGCGCGCCGGTGTCCCGGTCCAGGGCGACCACTTCCGAGACACCTGCCTCCTCCAGCAGCCAGCGGGCCACCGTGCCGGTGCCGGCCCCCACCTCCAGACAGCGCAGGCCCGGCCCGGCGCCCAGGGCCCGCAACCGACGGGTGGTGACAGGGTCGTAGGCCGCCGCGCCGGCGTCGATCCGCTCGGCCTCGCGCGCATGCTCGGGCTGGAACAGGTCCTTCCCGTACCGGCCGTCGCCGGCAGCGGGTGCACTGCGGGGGGACGAGCCCTTCACGGCCGCACCTCCTTCCCTCCGGGCTGCTTCCCCCCGGGCTCCTTCCCCCTGGACTCCTTCTCCCCGGGCTGCTTCCCCCTGGACGCCTTGTCCCCGGGCTGCTTCCCGCGGTTCAGGGCCGGCCGGCCACGGGCGACCAGGCACGCCGACACGGCCACGGCGGCGCAGACGTACAGCAGCTCCGGATAGCCGAGGGCGTCCACGATCTGCCCTCCCACAGCGCCGGCCAGGGACAGGCCCACGAACAGCGCGCTGTTGTTCCACGACAGCATCGCCGTCGCCCGCTCGGGGAACAGGTCGACCAGGTGGCGCTGCTGGGCGGGAAAGAAGGCGTAACCGGCCAGCGCGAAGAGCCCCAGCGCGCAGGCGAGGGCCCAGGTGACCGGGTACAGAAGCGCCACGGCCACCTCCAGCACGGCCGTCAGGGCCAGCGCGGTCCTGGTGACCCGCACGGCCCCCGTCCGGTCGGCGAACCTTCCGCCCACCTGCCCACCGATGACCGCGCCCACGCCGTAGACCACCAGCAGCCACGCCACGTCGCCCGCCCTGCCGTCGGAGTGCAGCGCCACGGCCAGGAAGGTGTACAGGCCATACACGGAAAGGGCCCACAGAGCGGTGACCGCGACGGCGCACACCACGACGCCCGCACCGGTCCGACCGGCCCGCTCCGGCGCCTGGGACGGGGCCGCGGCCGCCGGGACCGGCCGGGCGCGCCAGACGAACGCGTGGGGGAACGCCAGCAGGAACGTGCCCGCGGCCAGGATGACGAAGGCCGCCTGCCATCCCACGTGCCGCCCCAGCAGCGCCCCCGCCGGGGCGCCCACCCACAGGGCTGTCAGCAGGCCCGATCCCACGACCGCCAGCACCTGGGCCCGGGCCTGGGGCCGGACACGGGTGCTGACCAGGGCGTAGACGGTGGGCCCCGTGGCGGCGGCCGCGACACCGGCCACCACGCGGGTCACGAGAAGCAGGCCGTAGCCCGGCGCCAGAGCGGTGCCGATGTTGGCCAGCGAGAACAGCACCAGCGCCCCCACCAGGACGGTGGCGCGGTCCCAGCGGTCGGAGAGCCAGCCGGCGAAGGGCGACGCCACCACGTACGCGATCGAGAAGGCCGTGATCAACAGGCCGGTACTGGTCGTGGAGACGCCGAGAGACGCGGCGATGGCGGGGAGCAACGGCGCCACCACGAAGAGGTCGGTTCCCACCAGGAACTGGGTCAGCCAGGCCAGGACGATGGGTCCGGCGGAGAGGCCGGGTGCCGTCTCGACGGCCGGCTTGCCGCGCGCCGAGTCCATGATCTGACGCTAGAGGCTGCACAGAAGCCCGGCCACTGGGCCCACAGAAGGCCTGCCACCGGGCCCCGGGGCCTGCAGGGCCCGCCGTCGGCCCTGTCGGCGTCGGCCGGGGCGCGCTCAGGTGGTGGGGGTGATGGGCGCCGGGAGGTCGGTATGGCCGGTGAGGTACTGGTGGGTGGCGGCTGCGGTGGCACGTCCTTCGGCGATCGCCCAGACGACCAGCGACTGACCGCGTCCCGCGTCGCCGGTGATGAAGACGCGGTCCGCGGCCCTGCGGTCGTCCTGTCCGGCGGGCCCGGCGGGCCCGGCGTGCCCGGCGTGCGCGGTGAAGGCATCGGTCCGTGCGTAGTTCCCACGGTGGTCGGGGGCGAGACGCAGCTGCTGGGCGAGGGGCGTGTGGTGCGGAGGGCCGGTGAAACCGAGGGCGAGCAGCACGAGCTCGGCGGGGAGGGTGTGCTCGGTGCCGGGACGTGGCGCCCGGGTGCCGACCTCGACAAGGGTGACGTGGAGGGCGCCGACGCGGCCGGCGGGGCCCGGTTCGAAGCGGAGGGTCGCCGTACCGAAGAGGCGCGGGTCGGCGCCCGCGCGGTGGCGGGCCTCCTGATGGGCGTGGGAGATGCGGTAGATCCTGGGATGGGTGGTGGGCCAGGGCTGCGTCTCGGGCCGCGTCTCCCCGGGCTGCGGATTGATGTCGAGCTGGGTGACGGAGGCGGCCTGCTGGCGCAGCGCGGTGCCGAGGCAGTCGGTCGCGGTGTCACCACCACCGATGATCACGACGTGTCTGTCCCGGGCGTCGAGTGCGGGTTGCGGGCTGCTGCCCTGGACGACGCGATTGGCGTGCGTCAGATAGTCCATGGCCTGGTGGATGCCGGGCAGTTCACGGCCGGGCACGGGCAGTTCGCGCTGCTCGGTGGCCCCGACCGCGATGATGATCGCGTCGTGCCGGTGGAGCAGTTCGGCGGCGTCGACGTCCGTACCGACATCGACGCCGGTACGGAAGATGGTGCCCTCGGCGCGCATCTGCTCGATGCGCCGGTCCAGCTGGCGCTTGTCGAGTTTGAAGTCGGGAATCCCGTAGCGCAGGAGCCCGCCGACGCGGTCGTCGCGCTCGTACACGGCGACGGTGTGGCCGATGCGGGTGAGCTGCTGCGCCGCCGCGAGCCCGGCGGGCCCGGACCCGATCACACCGACGGTCTTGCCGCTGAGCCGCTGAGGCGGCTGCGGGGGAGCGTATCCCCGCTCCCAGGCCTCGTCGGCGATGGCCTGCTCGACGTTCTTGATCGTCACGGGATCGGCGTTGATCGCCAGTACGCAGGCGTCCTCGCAGGGGGCGGGGCAGAGCCGGCCGGTGAACTCGGGGAAGTTGTTGGTCGCGTGCAGCCGCTCGGCGGCGGCCTGCCAGTCGCCGTGCGACGCGTAGGCGTTCCACTCCGGGATGAGGTTCCCCAGCGGGCAGCCGCTGTGGCAGAACGGTATGCCGCAGTCCATGCAGCGGGCAGCCTGCTCCGATACGAGGGGCAGCAGCGTCTGCCCGGCGTGGACCTCCTCGAAGTCGCCGAGCCGATCGGTGACGGGGCGCGCCGGAGTGGGGCGGCGGGGGAACTTGAGGAAGCCATGGGGGTCGGTCATGCGCCGCCTCCATCGCTCATGTGCGGTGCATTACGCCGTTCCGACCAGCGTACGCCTTCTTTCTGTAGGTTTTGCCTGAAAATTGCCGACTTGTTCCCCTGCTACGTTGCGACGCAAGGAAGCAGGGGCACACCGAGGGCATGCCGATGCACACCGAGGGAGGCGCGATGGTCCGGCGCTCGGGTCCCTTCTGGGACGCGGTCGAGGGTCGTCACCCGCTACCGCCGGCGGCGGCGACGCTCGGACTGGAACTCGTGTCGGCGGACCCCGCCGGCGGCACGATCGAGCTGGCCTTCACCGCGGGGGAGGAGTTCACCAACCCCTCGGGCAACGTCCTGGGCGGCTTCCTCGCGGCCATGCTCTACGACACCGTGGGACCCGCACTGCTCGCCACGATCGAACCCGACCAGTTCCAGTCCACGCACGAGTTCAACGTCACCTTCCTGCGCCCGGCCCGCCCCGGCCGGTTGCGGGGCAGCGGCCGCGTGGTGCAGCGTGACGGCGACCTCGCCCACCTGGAGGCCCGCCTCACCGCACCCGAGGGGACGCTCATCGCGACGGCGACCGCCGTCGCCCGTGTCATCGCTCTGGCAGACGCCCATGATGCGGTGTGAGGCGTTCCTGATCTGAATGCGCCCCTTTATGGGTCAATGGATAGAATTCATCCATGGGTGAGCGGTCCGTCCTGTCGACCGTTTCCCGCCTCGCAGCGGGACACGGCCGGGGCGGGGGTGCTGTCTGATGGCCCCGGCAGAACGCGAGACGAGCCTGTACTCGGGCCGTCCCTCCGAGCTGATCGGCACCCAGATCGGCGCGTACCGGGTGGAGCGCGAAATCGGCCGGGGCGGGATGGCGGTCGTCTACTGCGCGAGGGACCTGCGACTGGACCGCACGGTCGCCCTCAAACTGCTCGCACCGGAACTCGCCCGTAACGACACCTTCCGTCGCCGCTTCACCCACGAGTCCCGCGTGGCCGCGGCGATCGACCACCCCCACATCGTGCCGGTCTTCGAGGCGGGGGAGATGGACGGCGTCCTCTACATCGCGATGCGCTACGTCTCCGGCCTGGACCTGCGGGCCCTGCTGGACCGCGACGGGCCGCTCCCGGCGGAGGCCGCGGTCCGTATCGCCGCCCAGGTGGCGTCCGCGCTCGACGCGGCACATGAACACGACCTGGTGCACCGCGACGTCAAGCCCGGCAACATCCTTGTCGCCAAGGGCACCGACATCGACCATCCCGAGCACGTCTACCTCACCGACTTCGGACTGACGAAGAAGTCCCTGTCCCTGACCGGCTTCACCACGGTCGGGGAGTTCGTCGGCACATTGGACTACGTCGCGCCGGAACAGATCTCCGGACGCCCGGTCGACGGCAGATGCGACCTGTACAGCCTGGCCTGCGTCGTCTACGAGATGTTCGCCGGCGGGCCGCCGTTCCAGCGCGAGGAGGACATGGCGCTGCTGTGGGCACACCAGTACGACCAGCCGCCCGCACTGAGCGGCAGACGCCCGGGCGTCGCGCCAGGCGTCGACGAGATCCTGACGAAGGGACTGGCGAAGGTCCCCGACGATCGCTACGACTCCTGCCTGGAGTTCGTCGCGGCACTTCGCTCCGCCGTGACCGCCCCCAGCAGGGGCCCGCACCCGCCGACCAGAGTGGACCCCGTCCTCGCCGACCTCCCGGACGTCTCCGGTCCACCGCCTGATCCGCCCGCGTGGGCGCGCCCGGTCTTCGGGCCGGCCGGTATCCGGTGACCGTGGGGCGGCCGGGTCGGCAGCGGGTGGTGGTGGCAGTGGTGCTGACGGTGGTGGTGACGGCGACGGCCGGCTGGTGAGTACCCCTGGCGGATCAGCGCCTGCTGCTCGGCCGACAGACACGGCCGACAGACATGGCTGACAGGCACGGCAGACAGACACGAAGGAGCACACCATGACTGTCGTCAGGGCCGCTGCGGTTCAGATCAGTCCTGTGCTCTACAGCCGCGCAGGCACCGTTGACAGAGTCGTGAAGCAGATCCGCGAGCTGCACACGAAGGGCGCCCAGTTCGCAGTCTTCCCCGAGACCGTCGTTCCCTACTACCCCTACTTCTCCTTCGTGCAGCCGCCCTGCGCGATGGCCAGGGAACACCTGCGCCTGCTCGAGGAGGCGGTGACCGTTCCGTCCGCCGAGACCAACGCGATCGCCGAAGCGGCCAGGGAAGCTCACATGGTCGTCGCGATCGGCGTCAACGAGCGTGACGGCGGCACCCTTTACAACACACAGCTGCTGTTCGACGCGGACGGAACGCTGATCCAGCGCCGCCGCAAGATCACACCGACCTATCACGAGCGCATGATCTGGGGCCAGGGCGACGGCTCGGGCCTGCGCGCGGTGGACAGCGCCGTCGGCCGCATCGGCCAGCTCGCATGCTGGGAGCACTACCTGCCGCTGGCGCGCTATGCCCTGATCGCCGATGGCGAGCAGCTCCACGCGGCGATGTACCCCGGAGCCTTCGGCGGCCCGCTGTTCGCCGAGCAGATCGAGATCAACATCCGCCAGCATGCCCTGGAATCAGCCTGCTTCGTGGTCAACGCCACCGCCTGGCTCGATGCCGGCCAGCAGGCACGGATCACCGAGGACACCGGCGGGCCCGCCGGAGTGATTTCCTCCGGCGGCTGCTTCACCGCCATCGTCGACCCGGAAGGCCGCATCGTGGGCGAGCCGCTCAAGTCCGGCACGGGCGCAGTCGTCGCCGACCTGGACCTCGCACAGATCGACGTGCGAAAACGCCTCATGGACGCGCGTGGCCACTACAGCCGCCCCGAACTGCTGAGCCTGCAGATCGAACGCACGCGGATGGCCAACGTCCACGAGCGCGGCACCCGCGCATCGGTCGAGACCGCTCGGGCGGTCACGGAAGACCGCTCCTCCAAGGCTCGGTGAGCCGGCGCCCTGCCGTCAGCAGCCGCTGGTCCGCGCAGCAGGTACGAGCGCCCGATCGCTCCCTCCCGCTCCGGGGTTCGGTACGGGCGAGAACCTCGGTCAGCTGAAACGGACGTTGCTGAGGTCGATCGCGACCATGACCTCGTCCGCGATGGGTCGGCCGTCGGTGTCGCGGCGGTGCGCCCGGCGCTTGGTGGGCAGCAGGATGCCGTCGGCGTCCATGTAGTCGTGGACGTACTGCGCGGCAGCGAATCCGCCGGCGATGTCGACGCGGTAGTCGTGGCGGCGCAGGAGGTGGTCGGGACCGAAGTAGAAGTCCTGGTGGGTGCAGTGGGTGGCGATCCCGGGCGGGAAGGCGGCGCGCAGACCCCGCCAGACTTCGTCGCCCTCCTGCCAGGGTTCGGTCTCGATGACGGTGACTCCGGGCATGGCCAGCAGGAAAGGGGTGGTGAGGTACGTCCACAACGCATAGCCGTTGAAATAGGCGCGGTCCAGCGGATCCCAGGGGGTCTCCAGCCTATGGCCGGCGAACGACGCGCGCGGATCGGTGCGTTGGGCCACCACTCGCCCGTCGAGTTTTTCGATGCTCACCCGCCCGGGCGTGAAGTCGGTCCTCTGGTCGGGGGCACCGAAGGGCTGCACCGAAGCGCGTTCCTCGTGCAGCCGGACGGTCATCTCGCGCGGCGCGGAATCCTGCGGCACGCCCTTGACGGCGAACAGGTCGCCACCGCTGACGATGGCGGCCCGCACCTCGCTCAGTTCCTTCCAGCGTGCGGATCCGCCATGGGCTCTGATGACTCGGGTGAGCAGATCGTCCATGTACATCACTTTCCGTGCACCCTGTTATGGGGGCCTGTCAGGCGCGCCGGTGACAGCGCCGGGTGGTTCGCCACCTGGCGACATCCCTCGAGCCGGGGGCCGGTCGCGACCCTTGCCGGGCTAACTCTTCCTATATAGAGGTTCCGTATGACTCGGTCACGACGTCCGTCGTCGCGGTGGTGCTGGCGCTGGCCGAAACCCCGGCTGCCTGGCGGTACGGCTACGAGCTGTGCCGCATGCTCGACATCCAGGCAGGGTCCATGTATCCGATCCTGATCCGGCTGACCGACCGCGGGCTGCTGGAAGCCGCGTGGGAGTCCGACGCACCGGCGGGCCGGCCGCCACGGCACATGTACCGCCTCACCGGCCCGGCTTGGCGCTGGCCACCGAACTCGCCGAACAGACGCGCAGCACCGTCACCAACCCGGCCGGGTTGCGTCTGGGCTGGGAGGGCGTATGAACCGGCTGGCATGGCTGGGTGCGGCACTGGTGTTCGCCGCCGTGGAAGCGGTGTACGTCCTGCTGCGCGGTCCGGAACGGACACCCGAGGAGGACCTCCTGTCGTACGTGGTCCTCTGGGTCGTTCTCGCGTCACCGGCGGCGATGGCCGGCGTGCTGGTCTGGATCGCCTGGTGGCTGCGGATCGGTGTCCGGCTGGCGGCCATGGACCCGCCGGCGCACTGCTGGCCGCCGCGGTGGCGACGTTGCCGGCCGATCGCCGCGACTGGGGAACGGCGATGACCGCCGAACTGGCGCAGGTGCCGGATCGCGGGGAGCGCTGGCGGTTCGCGACCGGCTGCGCCCGCACGGCGGTGTTCCCGCCGCGGGGGCGGCCGGCGCCGGCGTTCGCGGTTGCGGGGCTTGCCGTGGCGGCGGTCGTCGTCACCGGTCCGGCGGTCGGCCGCACCATTCCCGAACTGCGGGTCTTCGCGGTGACGTTCGTGGTGCTGTTCGGCGCCCTGGCCACTGCTGCCGCCTTCCGTGTCCGGCGGCTGGGGCGGCCGGCACCGGGCCTGCCCACCGCAATCGGCGGACTGGCCGGCGTAACCGCGTGCATCGCCGTGACCGGCTACTTCCTTCGAACCGACGCGTCCGTCGTGCTGGGCCGATTCGGCGCGATCGCGCTGGCGGTGCTGCTGGCCGTCGGCCTGTGGCTCTCGCTCTTCCCACCGCGGGCGTTGACCACCAGCCGCCGCGTCCGCCGCGTCGGCCTTGGCATGGGGGCAGTGGTCGCCGGCGGCCTGTTCCTCAGCGCCCGCCTCAACGACATCGGCGCCGGCCAGAGCATCGGCCTGTATGTGCTGTTCGTTCCGGTCGCGGCTCTGTTCACGGCGTCGCTGCTGGCTGCACTGGCCGACCGTTCGCTCCGGGCCGGATTGCAGACTGCGGTATGGGCCGTGGTGACGACCTGTCTGCTGAGCTTCACGGTCTATGTCATCGAGGCATCCCGCTACTACCAAGCCGGGGTGCACCCCATTGACGGGGATCCGATCTCCGGTCCCCTCGGTTCGGAGCTGTACGGGGCCGGGTGGGTGCTCCTCTACATGCCCGCATCGGCCCTGCCGTTCGCGGTCGTCGGGGCCTTCCTCGGCGCCGCCGCCCGCAGCGCCGTCATGCCGCCCACGCCCCCGACCCCGCCCTCATGGACGTCCCGCGGCCCGTGACCTGCCTGGTCTGCCCGTGACCTGCTTGGTCTGCGCGACGGAACGATCCTGGACTTTCTTGTGCCGGCGGGGACGTGACGCGAGGCGCCTGGGGCGCTGCGGTGAATGCGCGACAGCCTGCGGTGGGTGGGGGCTGTTGCTATTCGGTTCTCCTGGCGTGCATGTGGTCGTACGGTGGCGGAATGCTGCTGGTACGGGAGATGGGTGAGGCCGACATCGAGGCTGTGTCGGCGGTGCGGGTGGAGGGCTGGCGGTCGGCGTATGCCGGGTTGGTGCCGCAGACGTATGTGGACGCGATGACGGTCGGGCGCGATGCCGCTGCGCGTCGGAAGCGGTTTGCCGATCCACACCGGCGATCGGCGGACCTGGTCGCTGCGGATGCGGATGCGGATGCGGATGCGGATGCGGATGCGGATGCGGGTCGTGTGGTGGGGTGGATCAGTTTCGGTCCGTGCCGTGCGCCGGTGGCCGGTGCAGGGCCGGTGGGCGAGGTCTTCGCCCTGTACGTGCGGCCGGATTTGACGGGCCAGGGCATCGGCCTGGCTCTGCTGGATGAGGCGCACCGCTGTTTGGAGGATCTGCATTTCCGGGTGTCGACGTTGTGGGTGTTGCGTGGCAACGAAGGTGCGCGTCGCTTCTATGAACGGATGGGCTACCGGGCGGATGGTGGCGTTCAGGACGACGACTACGACGGTGTCACACTGACCGAACTGCGTTATCGGCGGACGCTCCACCAACGCCGAACGCAGTGACGGTGTGACAACCTCTCCGCCCCCAGGGGCGACCGCTGTTCGCCGCGGCCCTTCCACTCAAGCGGTTGGAACCCGGCGGGCAGGGACCTCAAAGACGAGTTCCAGCCCGTCCTCCTCATCCCACTGCTCTCCGACCTCAACGAAGCCGAAGCCCGAGATCGTGGCCAGGGACGCCACGTTGTCGGGGCTGATGGTCGCCCGCACGGTTGTGACGGCGGGTTCGGCTGCTGCCCGGCGGAGCAATTCGATGAGCGTGGAGCGGGCGTATCCCTGGCGACGGAATTCAGGAGCGACGGAATAGCCGATCTCGACCATGCCGACCCCATCGGGCGGGCCGTGGAACCCGGCATGCCCGACGACGAGACCCCTGTCGCCGACGACCGCTTGCCGCGCCATCCACCGCGTACGGCCGGGATCGGCGGCCATCTGGCCGAGCCGGAACCGCCACAGCCACCGCGCTCTGTCGGTCACGAAGTACTCGGTCAGCGAAACCCCGGCCATCCTGCTGGCTGAGGACAGGTCTCCATCGAGCAGAGTGGACATCACCCCGCCGGACAGCTCGACAAAACTCACACGCTTCGGGCCCGGCGTGGACGGTCCCTGGTAATCGGCTTCATCTGTCACCTGCGGATGCTCGCCCACCAACCGAAGTGAGTCCACCGATTTCATGGATGCGTGTGGCTGTTCAGCTGTCGGGGACTGCTGCGCTGCAGGCCGAACGTAGGCCGACGACCGCGACCGATCTCCACGAGCGTGAGACCGGTGCACCGGTCAAGCCCACTCGGGCGACCGAGGAAGACTGCTCCGTCCAGGCCCGGACGGATTGCCGGATTGCCGTCCCTCCCGCAGCGCCCGCACCGAGGAGCCTGTTGTGCTTGCCGCTCGTGGCCATGGGTTGGTGACGGTGTGCCGGGCGCTCGGTGCGGCAGGTGCACCGGCGCCCGGTCTGTCCGGTGATCAGTCGATGACGGCGGTGGCTTCGATTTCGATGAGATGCTCGGGTGTGTCGAGTGCGGCGACGCCGATGAGTGTGGCCGGGGGCGTGTGGGCGGTTGAGAGTGTGGTGGCTGCCCGGGTGATTCCTTCGATGAGGAGCGGCATTTTGTCGGGAGTCCAGTCGACGACGTAGACGGTCAGTTTCGCGACGTCGTCGAAGCCGGCGCCGATGCCGGCGAGGGCGCCGGCGATGTTGAGGTAGCACTGTTCGGCCTGCGCGGTGAGGTCTCCCGGGCCGATGGTGTCTCCGTTGGCGTTCCAGGCAACCTGTCCGGCGATGAAGGCCAGTCTCGATCCGGTGGCGACGGAGACCTGGTGATAGGCGTCGATGGTGGGGAGCCCGCCGGGGTTGACCAGGGTGATGGCCATGGTGTCTGCCTCCTTGTCGTGGGAGCGGCTGGCGTGTCTCCGCCGGGCCGCCCCGCTGGTGCTCTCTTGTGGTTACTCGGAAACCGTAGGAGAGTGGCGGCTGACGTGGAAGAACGCACTTTTCAGTGACTGGGGAACCTGATGGTGACCAAGCAGTTCGGAGGCTCGCCGGAAGAGGCGGATCTGAGGCGCGCGGACTCGTTGGCGCGGGAGATCTTCTCGGACGTGGCCAACAAGTGGGCGTTGTTGATCATCGAGGTGCTGGGGGAACGGACTCTGCGTTTCAGCGAGTTGCGGGGGGAGATCGAGGGCATCAGCCACAAGATGCTGACCCAGAACCTGCGCATGCTGGAACGCAACGGGCTGGTGGATCGGAGGGTGCACCCGGTCGTGCCGCCCCGGGTCGAGTACACGCTCACCGAGCCGGGCCGGGCGCTGCGGGTGACGATCGACGGGATGTGTGACTGGACCCACCGGTATCTCGGTCACATCGAGGCATCCCGCCACCGCTTCGACGCCTGACCAGGATGCGGACCGGCACTGCAAGGCCGGCACCGCAAGGGCGGCACCGGTGCGGGAGAGTGCGGGTTCACGGCGGGGCGCTGTTCGACGCCCGGTACGGCGGGAGGCGGCCGCACCCGGCGTTGACGGCGCCTCCCGGCCAGTCCTGATCATGGGTTCGACCGACGCACCAGTGGTGATCAACGCCGTACCGGCCGTTTCCGGCGCGGCCTGGCAACGGCCGGCAGGCGAGGTCTCGAGGACGCGGGCCGGGCCCGGGGGCTCTGTGGTTCCGAGCGGCCCGGGGGCCCGGACGCCAGGGCCTACTTGTCGAGGGGTTGGGTGAAGCGCAGCAGGTTGCCGGCAGGATCGCGGAACGCGCAGTCGCGGACGCCGTAGAACTGGTCCATCGGCTCCTGCAGCACCTCACCGCCCGCGGCGCTGATGCGCTCGAAGGTGGCGTCGCAGTCGTCCGTCGCGAAGAGGACGCCGCGCAGCAGGCCCTTGGCCATCAGCTCCGCCATGGCCTGCTTGTCGGCCGGTGAGGCGTTCGGGTCGGCCAGGGGCGGTTCCAGAACGATGTTCACGTCCGGCTGAGCGGGCGACCCGACGGTCACCCAGCGCATCCCCTCGAAGCCGACGTCGTCGCGCACCTCCAGGCCGAGTACATCGCGGTAGAAGGCGATCGCCTTGTCGTGGTCGTCGACGGCGATGAAGCAGGTGGAAAGCCTGATGTCCATGCCGTCACGCTACGGCTGAGCGGCAGGGCGCGCTTCTTTGTTCCTGACCGGTCGTGTGTGGATCTTGGCCATGCATGCCGGGATGGCGGCGCCGTGGTCATGGCTGCGCGCCCGGTAGGCGCTGGGGCTCTCGCCGACGAGCTGGGTGAAGCGCGAGCTGAACGACCCCAGCGACGTACAGCCGACCGCGAAGCAGACCTCGGTCACCGTGAGGTCGCCGCGCCGCAGCAGTGCTTTGGCCCGCTCGATGCGGCGGGTCATCAGGTAGCTGTACGGCGTCTCGCCGAATGCGGCGCGGAAGCTGCGGGAGAAGTGGCCTGCCGACATCAGGGCGTCGCGCGCGAGCGCCGGGACGTCGAGCGGCTCGGCATAGTCCCGGTCCATCCGGTCGCGGGCCCGCCGCAGCCGGACGAGGTCGTCGAGGTCCTGCCGTTTCATCCGGTCAGTTTCCCACAGCGGCCGGGTCGGGGATGAGGAGCGCGGGCGACGCCCCGGGGCCGGGGCTGACCGGGGCTGACCGGGGCTGACCAGGGCCGAGCGGGGACGACCTGTACGGCGGCGAGACCCGCGCCGTGCCGCGCCCCGGCCCCGTCTCGTCCGGGGTGGTTGTCCCCGGACGTGTCGGTTGCCAGGACGGGAGGGCCGGCCGGTGACCACCACGCCCGCGCGGTCGTTCGTGCTCGTCGACCTCGTACTCGTCCACGGCAGTGCCCGGCCCCCGCCCCACGGGCACGCCCCAGGAAACCGAGGACACCGCCTCTGCTGCGGCGCCCGCAGGCCCCCGGCCCCGACCCGTCCCCCCGGGCCCCGACCCGTCCCCCCGGCCCCCGACCCGGCCCGGCCCGCGGGCCGCGCCGGGGGCCGGGGGCCTGCGGGCGCCCGCGTCAGGCGCCGACGTAAGCCGCGAGATGCTCACCGGTGAGAGTGGCGGAACCTGCGGCGACGAGGTCGGCCGGTGTGCCCTCGAAGACGATCCGACCGCCGTCGTGGCCGGCACCGGGACCGAGATCGATGATCCAGTCCGCGTGCGCCATGACCGCCTGGTGGTGCTCGATGACGATGACCGACTTGCCGGAGTCCACGAGCCGGTCGAGCAGCCCGAGCAGGTGCTCGACATCCGCGAGGTGCAGTCCGGTGGTCGGCTCGTCCAGGACGTAGACGCCGCCCTTCTCACCCATGTGCGTGGCCAGCTTGAGCCGCTGCCGCTCACCGCCGGACAGCGTGGTCAGCGGCTGGCCGAGGCTGAGGTAGCCGAGCCCGACGTCGGCGAGCCGCTCGAGGATCTTGTGCGCGGCCGGCGTACGCGCCTCACCCGCGCCGAAGAACTCCTCGGCGTCGGTCACCGACATCGCGAGCACCTCGCTGATGTCGCGGCCGCCGAGGTGGTACTCCAGCACCGAGGCCTGGAACCGCTTCCCCTCGCACTCCTCGCACGTGGTGGCGACCCCGGCCATCATCGCCAGGTCGGTGTAGATGACACCGGCGCCGTTGCAGTTGGGGCAGGCGCCCTCGGAATTGGCGCTGAACAGGGCCGGCTTCACTCCGTTGGCCTTCGCGAACGCCTTGCGGATCGGGTCGAGCAGCCCGGTGTACGTCGCCGGGTTGCTCCGCCTGGAGCCGCGGATCGGGGCCTGGTCGACCGAGACGACACCCTCGGCGGCCGGGATCGACCCGTGCACGAGCGAACTCTTGCCCGAGCCGGCGACGCCGGTGACCACGGTCAGCACCCCGAGCGGGATGTCGACATCGACACGCTGCAGGTTGTTCGCCTTCGCACCGCGGATCTCCAGCTGCCCGGTCGGCGTACGGACCGTCTCCTTGAGGGCGGCCCGGTCGTCCAGATGGCGGCCGGTGACGGTGTCACTCGCCCGCAGCCCCTCGACGGTGCCCTCGAAGCAGACGGTGCCGCCCTCCGTACCGGCGCCCGGGCCGAGATCCACGACATGGTCGGCGATCGCGATCGCCTCCGGCTTGTGCTCCACGACGAGCACCGTGTTGCCCTTGTCCCGCAGCCGCAGCAGCAGGTTGTTCATCCGCTGGATGTCGTGCGGGTGCAGGCCGATCGTCGGCTCGTCGAAGACATACGTGACGTCGGTGAGTGAGGAGCCGAGATGGCGGATCATCTTGACGCGCTGCGCCTCACCGCCCGACAGTGTGCCCGCCGGCCGGTCGAGCGAGAGGTAGCCGAGGCCGATCTCCGTGAACGAGTCGAGGGTGCCCTGCAACGCGGTGAGCAGCGGCGCCACCGAGGGCTCCTTGAGCTCTCGGACCCACTCGGCCAGGTCGCGGATCTCCATCGCGCACGCATCGGCGATGCTGATCTTGCCGATCTTCGACGACCGGGCCCCCTCGCTGAGCCGGGTGCCGTCGCACTCGGGACAGGTGGTGAAGGTGACCGCCCGCTCCACGAACGCCCGGATGTGCGGCTGCATCGCCTCCTTGTCCTTGGACAGGAACGACTTCTGGATCTTGGGGATCAGGCCCTCGTAGGTGAGGTTGACACCGTTGACCTTCACCTTGGTCGGCTCACGGTGGAGGAAGTCCTGCATCTCCTGCTTGGTGAACCTGCTGATCGGCTTGTTCGGGTCCAGGAAGCCCGACTCGGCGTAGATCCCCACGGTCCACACGTTGTCCGACTTCCAGCCGGGGATGGTGAACGCGCCCTCCGCGATCGACTTGGAGTCGTCGTAGAGCTGGGTGAGGTCGATGTCGGAGACCTTGCCCCGCCCTTCGCAGTGCGTACACATGCCGCCGGTACGGGAGAAGGTCGCCTTCACCGCCTTCCTGTCACCGCGCTCGACCGTGATCGCACCACTCGCCTTCACCGAGGCGGTGTTGAAGGAGTACGCACCGGGCGGCCCGATGTGCGGCTTGCCGAGCCGACTGAAGAGGATACGCAGCATCGCGTTGGCGTCGGTGGCCGTACCGACCGTGGAACGAGGGTCGCCACCCATCCGCTGCTGATCGACGCTGATCGCCGTCGTCAGCCCGTCGAGTACGTCGACCTCCGGTCGCGCCAGCGTCGGCATGAACCCCTGCACGAACGCGCTGTACGTCTCGTTGATCAGCCGCTGCGACTCCGCGGCGATCGTGTCGAAGACCAGCGAGCTCTTGCCCGAACCGGAAACACCGGTGAACACCGTCAGCCGGCGCTTCGGGATCTCGACACTGACGTCCTTGAGATTGTTCTCACGCGCCCCGTGCACACGGATCAAACCGTGGCTGTCGGCAACGTGCAGTGCCGGCGACTGCGTGTCCGCCCTCGTGGCCATGCTTATCGTGTCTCCCAATCTGCGAGGCGGGCCGCCCCGCGGTCTTCCGTCGGCGTCGCCCGGTTCGATCCGACGAGCATCGAGCGTAACCTCTGGTCCTTCCGTGCCGGCCCGGGTCGCCGCAACGGCCGCCCCCGCGGCGCCTCGGCGTACCCGGCCCCCCCCCGCGGCGTACCCGGCCCGGACGGTCGGCTCCGGACGGTCAGCGCAGCTCGTTGATGCGGATGAGGTTGCCCGAGGGATCGCGGAAGGCGCAGTCGCGGATCCCGTAGGGCTGCTCGGTCGGCTCCTGTACGACTTCGGCACCGGCGGCCTGCACCTGCTTGAAGGTGCCGTCGAGGTCGGTGGTGGCCAGGGTGAGGCGGGCGTAACTTCCCTTGGCCATCATCGCGACGATCATGCGGCGCTCGTCTTCGGTGACGCCGGGGTCGGCGGCCGGCGGTTCCAGGACGATGGACGTGCCGGGCTGGCCGACGGGTCCGACCGTGATCCAGCGCATCCCGTCGTAGCCGACGTCGTTGCGGACCTCGAAGCCGAGGATGTCGCGGTAGAAGGCCAGGGAGGCCTCCGGGTCGTCATGCGGAAGGAAGGTCCAGTGAATGGTGATGTCCATGGCGGTCACGCTAGCCGCGGCTCGAGGACCAGGGCTTCTCCATTCCTGACCGGTCCGGGCACCACCGCACCGTGGCGGCGCCCGGACCGGTCAGGGCCCTCGGGACAAGCGCTGAACGCCGGACCTCCGGCTATCCGAACTGGCCCGGCTGATAGTCGCCGGCGGGCTGCTGGACGATGACGTTCATCCGGTTGAAGGCGTTGATGAGGGCGATCAGGGACACCAGGGCGGCGAGCTGGTCCTCGTCGTAGTGCTTGGCGGCGTTCGCCCAGGCCGCGTCGGTGACGCCACCGGCGGCGTCCGCGATGCGGGTGCCCTGCTCCGCCAGCTCCAGGGCGGCGCGCTCGGCCTCGGTGAAGACCGTGGCCTCGCGCCAGGCGGCGACCAGGTTGAGCCGCAGCGGGGTCTCGCCGGCCGCGGCGGCGTCCTTGGTGTGCATGTCGGTGCAGAAACCGCAGCCGTTGATCTGGCTGGCGCGGATCTTCACCAGCTCCTGCGCCGCCGCAGGCAGCGTCGAGCCCGAGACCACCTTGTCGGCCGAGACGATGTGCTTCAGGAACTTGCCTGCCGTCGGGTTGGCGAAGACGTTCAAACGGGCATCCATGGCGGACTCCTCTGCCGTTGTCGGTGACTGCGACTGTGACTGCACACCTATGACGGAACGGCTCGCCACGATGTGACAGGAGCGAACGCGACGCGCGAATCGAGCCTCGCCGGAGGGCGGATCCGGGCCCTGGTGGTGGCGGGCGGATGCGGCGGCGGCAAGATGCACATGTGTCCACCATGGTCGTTGAGATTCACGTGCCCTTGTCGCCCGCGCCGAACCTGCCGGACGGTGCCTGCCCGTACCCCTGGATCGAGGAGATCGAGGACTTCCTGGCCGATCTCGACGACCACGGCGATGCGGCGGTCTTCGACGACGGAGAGGAGCACGCAGGCGCCTACGTCTTCCTCATCACCGGAGCCGGCGAAGGGGACCCTCCGGAGGATCTTCTGGAGGACCTTCTGGACGACCTTCTGGAGGTGGCGTCCCGGCTGGCCATGCTGCCGGGGGTCCCCGCCGGGGTGGTCGCGTTCATCAGCGACGACGAGGCCGAGGAGTTCGGGCTGGGCCGACGGATATCGCTTCCGCTTCCATGACCTGACGTGCGAGACGCACCTCCGATTCGCGGGAACGGTGCCGGGCCACCGTGTGAGTGACGAAGTGAAGCTCTCGGTGGATGGGTTCCCGACCGCGAGCGACCTGTCCGCCGGAGCTGCTGGTGGCCACACGACCGTCAGTCCCACCGCCCCCATCGCGGGGGACCGACGAATGGACAGTTGCCGGAACAGGGTTGGAGAGAAAGGTCCGTTGACGATGCGCGACACTGCTGTAGTGCTGTCCGGCTACGGACCCGTGGGCCGGGCCTACGCCGAGCATCTGCTCAGCAACGGCTCGGAGCTCGCACGCTTCCACGGCGTACGGCCACGCGTCGCGGCCGTACGCACCGGCGCGGCGGAGTGCCTGCCACCCGACGACGGCCGGCCGCCCCCGCCGCGCGCCTCCTGGCGACCGCTGCGCCCACTGGCCGAGACCCTGCGGTTGACGAGGGCCGCGGTCCTGGTCCAGGCGGTGCCTTCCACCCCCGAGGTGCGCGACCGGGCCGCCGCAGAGGCCATCGCCGCGCTGCGGGCCGGAGTGCACGTGGTCACCGCGACCAAGAGCCATCTGCTCAGCCACTGGCGCCAGTTGGCCGAGGCCGCCGGGACGGGCGGCGCCCTGATCAGGATCTCGGGTGCCACCGGGGCGGCCCTGCCCGCCGGCGACCTGGCACGGGTCGGGGTACGCGGCCTCGGCTGCCGGTCGGTCCGCGCCTGCCCCAATGGCACCGTCACCTTCGTCCTCGACCGGCTCGCGGCGGGCGATTCGCTGGCCGCCGCGGTCGCCGAGGCCCGGCGCCGCGGCATCGCCGAGGCCGACCCGACGGCCGACCTGTCCGGCTCGGACGCGGCCACGAAGACGCGCCTGCTGGCAGGTCTGCTGTGGGGGTGGGACGTATCGGCCGTCCAGACACACCTGGAAGGCGTGGACGAGCACACGGCGCGCGCGGCGCGGGCGGCGGCCGCCACCGGAGGCCGCCTGCGGGCGGTGGCGACGGCTGAGGCCGACGACCCCCACGTGGTCCGGGTCCGGTTGGAGGAAACAGGGCCGGGAGACCCGCTGTACGCGCTCGCCGGGCCGGAGAAGGCCGTGGTGTACCGCTGCCCCGAGGCGGGCGACATCACGGTCAGCGGCGGTCGTTCCAGCCCGCTCGGCGCGGCCTTGGCCATGGTCAAGGACACCCTGGACGTCACAGCACCCGCACGCACCGGCTTCGGCCCCGTACCGCACGTGCTGCGATGACGGGCTCCGAGGCGCCGGTTCGCCGTGGACCGCCGCAGCTGATCCATCAGGGGCCACCCGACCCGGGAAACGCGGCGCTGCCGCACCGCGAGCCGCTGCGGACCAGCGCGACCCGCGAAGATCCACCAGGGCCTGGGCACGGGGATCGGCCGGCCGGTCGCGAGGGGACCCGGCGTTGTCCGGGGTAGTCGTCACCTGTCAGGATGGTGATATGGAGCACGTCTTCCCCTCCGGACGCCCGGCGCTCGACTTCGCTGGAACGCTGCGCGCAAGGCGCGGTCCCAGTCCCCGGGAGATGCTTCACTCGCCGGAAAGTCTCAGCTCCTGGTTCCGCGAATGCCGGATCGTGGAGAGCGACATCGCCTGCCGGCCTCTTGATCTTCGCAAGGCGGTCGCCCTGCGGGAGGCGATCTATCACCTGGTCGTCGCGAGGATCACCGGCGCGCGGTACGACCAGGAGGCACTGGGCGTGGTGAACGACACGGCACGTCAACCACCACCCGTTCCTCAGCTCACCGAGGACGGGCGACGCGTCGAAGCCACCGTTCAGCAGGCACTCTCCCATGTCGCCCGTGATGCCATCGCCGTCCTCGGCGGGCCTGAGGTGCCGCTGCTCAAGGAATGCGCGAATCCCGACTGCACCCAGTTCTTCATCGATCACTCGCGGGGGGCGCGCCGGGAGTGGTGCAGGATGGATCCATGCGGCAACAAGATCAAGGCCGCCGCGTACCGGGCGCGCAAGCGCGCGAGCGGGGAGTCGGGGATCGCCGCGAACGTGTCGTCGTAGGCCGCCCAGCGCCCCGCCCCGTCACCCCCTTGACAGGTGACGGGAGCGTCTGTGACCATCATGGTCCGCTGACCCGGTGACTTCGCGCATCACATGCGCTGAGGAGGCGTCGACATGGAACAGGAACGCAAGGTCAGGGACGCAGCCCAGGTGGTGCGTCGACTGCGATTCTCCAAGCTGCCGGAACGCATCCGGCTCGAAGACACGGTCGAAGAGCGACCGGCCGTGGCACACGACCCGGCGCGGGACGCGTACAACCCCGACGAATGGCTTGTGCGCGTCTGCCTGTGAACCGAGTTGGCCCATGTCGGCGCGGTGTTGTTCGGCGCCATGGCGACTGCGCCCCCACGTCTGAGAACGACCGGCCATTGCTCCCCGGGAGACTCCTGTGAAGATCCGGAAACTCTTGATCACGCTGTCGTCGATCACAGCCGCAGGGGTGATCGCCTTCGGCTGCTTCGCCCAGGTCTTCTAGCCGTCTCCGCGACGGGGGACGGGGCACGCACGCGTCGGCCGTCGATCGGGCTGCCACCGACCGTCCCGGAGCGGTTCACCGACGCCCCTGCCTCCGCCGCATCGGAGCGGCAACGACGGCCGGGGCCTCGCCTCCACAAGGGATAGCCGATCCGGGCGAAGTCGCACTGGCAGCAGCCCCGCACCCTCTCCACAGCTCCGCATACACCACCCCGTCGAGCCGCCGGGGCGCGCGAATGTGCCCCTCAGCGAGAAACTCAGCGAGAAAGCTCACGTGTTCCTCTGAAGCGGCCGGTGGAGGGTTGTGCACCGTGCTGTCGGGTGACACTTCGGGCAGGGGCGGTGTCGAAAAGGGGGTCGGCATGCGACTGGTGTTCCGAAGGCGCGCGGCGGCGGTGGGGGAGAGCGGGGCCCTGGACGTGTACGACGTCGCCTTCCTGGCGGGCGGGGCCCTGCGAGTGGCGGACAGCGCCGTGATCGAGCTGTTCGAACGAGGACTGGTCACGGTCCGCGTTTCGCGGGTACGTGCCGTGGGCGAGGAGCGGCCCCGGCATCCGGTCGAGCGCGCCGTGATCGCGTTGTGCCCGCGCAGCACGAGCCTGGCCTCCGTACGCGCCGCGGTGCAGCGCTGCCCGGAGGTCGAGGAGATCGGCCGCCGACTGGCAGCAGAGGGCTTGGTGACGGGGGCTCGGCCGCGGCTCACCCGGGCGGGCAGGCGGCGTTTGCGGGCGGCTGAACGCGACGGGAGCTTGCCGGCGTATGTCGTCGCCGGTCCCGCCGCCTTGCCGGACGGGCCGGTCCGTCGCGTCGTCGTCGGCGCGGACCCGATTCCGTCCGGTTTGGGCCGGGCTCTGATCCGCATGGGCAAGGCCCTGGACCGCGACTCCGATACTTCCTCGGAGTCGGACGAGGGCTCGGGCGGCGGTTTCGGCTGCGGCGGTGGCGGCGGCAGTGACTGAGGCCGAACTCGCGCCACGCATCCCGCCTGTGGCGAGGGCGTGCGGGGCGAACCCACTCGGCCACTGAGCCGCCGCGACAGTCGCCGGCAGCCGTCTTCTGGACGTCTGGACGCCTCGGACGCGCAGCATCCCCGGCATGCGCCGCAACGAAGGCCGGGTGCCCGGAGGGCCGTTGCGAGGATTGGAGAAGGGCTTGGCCCCGGACGGGCTCCGCGGAGGAGGAGGTCCGCGGAGCCCTGACGTTGCTTCAGCGCGGTCTCAGCAGTGCTTCAGCCCCGGATACGGGTGCGTCCCGGTGTAGACGTCAGTGGACTTGACGAACCCGAGGCCGTAGCTGGCGTGCACCTCGTTGCTCCAGGTGTAGTACCAGATGTTGTTGCCGCCGCTGTGCTGCTCGCCTTCCCTGTAGCAGGCGAAGTCGTGCATCGAGCCGTCGAGGAGGCCCATGGTGTAATGCCAAGCCGGATCGGAAACCCGCCCGTCCCACCAGACCTCGGCTCCGGCGCGCGGCGCGCACAAGAGGGCACCGCTGGTGAAGACAGGCCCGGAGCCGATCGAGCACGCGCTTTGATCGGATGGATCGGCAGAGGCGGCTGAGGCGACGGGTGTGGTGGACAGAACGCCAACTGCAAGCGCAACAGCAGTAAATCTCTTGAGCCATCGGGGCGTTGGAGTCATGGAAAGGTGCGTCCTTCCTTGGTTGCGAATTGAACTTTGCGGTGCGCGAGGGGCTTCTGCCCATGAGACATCGGAGGTATGCGCTCGACGCAATGCCAGCGGTGGTTTGTCGTGTCTCGGTAGCCGGATGCGCAAGTGGTCGTGGTCCGGGCTGGTGGTGCCGACGACGATCAGGCCGGTGGCTCGTTGGGAGTTGGGGGGAGGAGTGGTTGCGAAGCCCGAGGGCTGCCGGGCTGGCGAGGGCAGTGCTTGCTAGAGGATGGTTCGTTCGCTGATGTCCGTTCCTGGTGGGGCTGAAGCGGACTGCTCATCGCGGCGCTTGATCGACTACTGCTTGCCGATACCCGTGAGTAATGTGCGAGCAGTTCGAATCGATCACGAGAGGTGGCCGCGCTCGGTGACCGGCCGACGGTGATCCCAGCAGGAAAATGCGTATGCGGCTACGCGGCGTCAACCGATCGTGTGGGTATGACCGTTCAGCTGGCGATCAGTGCCTTTGACTCTGCAGCACAGGATCCCGCACGACTGGGCGGCGGATCCTGGGCCGAGGTGCGGCCTCTGATCGACGGCGCAGACGTCCTGAAGGTGGTCCATCCGGAAGGGGCGGCACTCAGCTGCCGACACTGGAGGGGGCGGCCGAGCGCTGGCCGCTGGCGGTCACGAAGGAACCTCGCCGGGTCATGATCGCCGAGACGACCTGCACGGCCGGCTGCTGCGGCGCCCTGTAGGTCACCATGCGCCGCGAAGGCGATCGGGTCATCTGGGACGTATGGAAAAGCACCAGCAACATTGCTGCCGTACCCCCGCCTGCGGAACCAGGTCGCCGGCAACGTCGGAGAAGCCGTCGAGAGGCCCTGGTCGACCAGGGCTTCAAGCACCAGGTCATCGCGCACGGCGCCTGCCCGGCCATCGAGGTCGAGATCGTCGAACGCAACCCGCAGGAGACGGGGGTTGATTCCGCAACCGAAGCGGTGGAGGGGCGAGCAGACCTACGGCATCTTGAAACTGCACCGCCGCCTGGTCCGCGATTACGAGCACCGCCATCCTCGTTGTCGGTCTCGGCGCCCCGCGCCGATGGCGGTGAAGCCCTCAAGGCCCGTGGCCGAGGGGCCTGGGATACACCATTGCGCCCACTTGCCGCGGGCGTTGTTCCGTCCGTCGTGCTCAGCCTATTGCCGTCCGGGTGGGGCTGGAGGTTGGGCGGTCCGAACTCGCCGAGGGCGGGAGACGACTTCGGATGTGTTGTCGCCGGTGATCGCGTGGTGACGCTCGGCGCGGGCCCTTTGTGGCCGCCTGGCGGGGGCCGTGGGAGGCGTTCCGGGTCTCCACCCGCTGGGAAGGGACGCCCTCTTCGCGGAGCGGGACCTGCGGGACCTCGTGGCTGATGCCGCCGACCACCGCCTCGGCGGGCGGGAAGTCCACCGGCCTGGCCGTGCCCGGGCCGGGCACGGCGCTCTGTGCTCGGACGGCTTGGATGTGGGGGTCTTCCCGGTCTCTCGGCGCTTGGGGGAGTGGCAATCTCCGGGCGGGCGCCTTTGCGTGTGGTGTAGCGCGAGCCGCAGCCGTAGCCGGCGGCGTTGATGTTGTGGATCACGTCCTGGACCCGTCCGGGGCCGGTGAACGGTCAGCCCCGCGGGACCGGATACGACGCGGTTGTGGTGAAGGGCGTCGATCCGGTTGCCGACCTGTGCCCGCCGAGGTACCGATAATCGGCAGATCCACAGACGCCGTCGAGACCCCCGGCACGGGCACCTGATCACCGTGGCAGGAGGCGGTGACGTCGTCAGCGTGTCGCTCACCGACACCCTCCGCGACTCACTCGCGAGCGCCCGCCAGAAGGTGCCGGACGATGTCGCCCAGGGCTGGGCTGCGTCGGGTACTTTCTCGGTGCCGCCCGACACGGACGATCTGACTGGCCTTCCCCGCCGGCTGGCCGGCTTCGCAGAGCGAGCGGCAGCCCATGAGGCCCGTCGGCTGAGGCCTTGTATAGCGCGGGCAGGGTGTGGATGCGGGCGATGGTGATGTCGGAGGTGGAGCCGGGCTCGACGTCGGAGACGCAAAGCGGGGTGCCGTCCGGGGCGGCCAGGAACTGAACGTTGCAATCGAATGTCTTGTGTTTCTGGCTGTACCACAGGTTATTGCCGTTGTCGCGGATACCGGCGAGGAGGCCTGCTTCGGTGAGAGTGCCGTCGAGGATCACGTGGGTCATGCGCTTGCGTCGGCACTGGTCCAGGATCTCGTGCAGGTCCGGGGCGTGGGTGGCGAGGACGTCGATGCCTTCATGCAGGGAGCGCTAGTCGGTGGACTGGGATACGCGGGCGTCGCGGGCCAGGCAGTGGACGCATCCGCGGAATCAGCGCAGCACCAGCACGGTTTCGTGGAACGGGTCGAGCGCGCTGCTAATGTGCGGAGTGCCGATTCGCCGCCGGTGTGCTGAGAGTAGACGGGACAGGTATTCCCGACACGGCGCGGGACGTCAAGCGTGGCAACATTGTGACCAGGGTGAAGCCTCTGGTGGTTACGGACATGACCTTGTGGTGAGACCAGTCCTACCAGGAGCTTCATGTTTGTCCGTAGCCGGGCCCAGCTCGCCTGACCTGCTCATGCACGGGTGGTTCACGCTGTTTCGTATCGATCATTTCACTGGGGAGACGCCACTGCCTCACCTGCCATGGACCCAGTGCACCTACCGGTAGAGGATGATAAAGCTCTGATGAATAACCCTCCAGGTCAGATCGCAATTAGCCCGACCGTCACATCCACCGCCTTTGCAGTGACAGCCATCGAACTACTAGTTAGAGGAGGCGAAGCTCGCCGATAATCGATAGAAATTGATTCCAGCGATGGAAGGGAATCCAGCACACTCAAAGCTGCATCTAGACCAGAATCCTTTGCTATCCCGAAGGACTTCAGCATCTGAGAGACTGAGGTTGGCTGTCCGAATTCCCCAGATAGTAAGAATCCTTGAACCGTTGCGCTTCCATCAAGGAAGAGCATGCTCTCCTCTAGAATGACTTCCGAGTGCAACTTTACTTCGATGGACGGCCAGGAGATTGACACCGCTAGTCGGAACTCCATACCCCCGACCACCAAGGATCCCGTGCACAGAAAAGATAACCCCTTTGGGGCGATTAAAGCATCAAGTCTGCATTCATCAATATTGAGTTCGCTCAGTGAATCGGGTAGCGAAATTCCGATGGTCTCACAAAGCTTTCTGATGTCAACATCCTGGAAAATTCCGGAAAGCCTCCACGAGGATGCAGTCTTTGATGCCGAAAGAGTGAGTTCAACATCTCCGAGCAAAAAGACTCCGGAAACCTGGACGGATGCAACGCCCGATGAGTCCAGGAATAAATCAGCCCCTATATGCGAGAGTGCAACACCCTCCCAGGCTTTCCAGGTCCCGCCTACTTCGACGTGCAAACGACTTTCTCGGGCTCTCCAACTACCGAGGAGAGTGGCGTTTAGAAGTTGTGCCGATTCAATTGCGGGAAGCGCCTGAGCAATGTCCGAGCTGAGTTCTTGAGCCGTTCCGAACCCCAATGAAAATTCATAACGCAGATCTGGAAGGGCTACCATCCCTACAAGTTCTATGCCCATAATCCTGACCTTACCGGACAAGATGGCGGAAGCACTCCATGATCCGTTGACATAGACAGTGGAAATTTCAACAGAGGCGTCGTTGAAGCTCGCTTTGGCGTCCATAAAATCCCACTGCAATTGAGCACCGATCGCGAGCTTCATGGATACGCCATAGATTTTGGCACTTGTATCCAATCGAAGGGAGACCTCCCGCACCTGGCAGTTTGGAATTGCCAGTTCAGCAGGATTAAGGTCAGCAATTTTTGTGGAAAGCTGGTCGGGAATGAATGGAATGCTTTGAGGCTGAGACATGTTGAACGTGGGCGACTCTCCATTCTGGAACTGCGCTGCCATAGTGAATCCCATTCCCTGAGGGGCAGGCTCCAGGCGCACTCGAAATTCCGACTGCCCGTCGGGAAAAGTGCACTCCAACTCGATCCACTGTTCAACTTCCCAATCTTCTGTGGTAGACGCCAATAAGTGAGCATCTCCCAGGAAGGGGTACCGTTGGTACAATGAATTAATGTCCAAATTCCGCATCTCACCGCTAAGTAAATGCCGGGACAATGTGATATCTACTACCATTCCACGAACTTCTGATTCGCCTGCTTGGAACCGCAGGGCGACGGCACTGCGATCCGGAAAGTCTGGAAGATTCCCGTATCCCGATACCTTCATCTCTTCCTGAGATGTAGAGCAGTCATCAAGTATCACTTCATCGCTGAAGAGGCGGTCCCAAATATTGCCGAAGACTGCCTCGCCCAGGTCCTCAAGTTTCAGGGAGAACGAACCTCCTTGTGCTCTCCCCAATCGGTCCATCATTTGTTCGACCGTAAGCATAGCCATGCCTCCTAAAACTCCGTTTGTATATTATGCATTCTCGATCAACACTCTATGCCAATGCGCGCTAAAGCAATCTATTATTGATTGCTGCATGTTGGTACACTTTACTCGAATTCCACTGGATAGTCTGACTCTGGAAGATTCAGAACGCGAATACGAGACCGAGGGTCTGACGCCTTCTCCCTTGCCTGTATCACCGCAGAGAACAGTCCGCATGCCCTACCGTCGCTAGCATCGAGCATGCGAACCTCCAGGTCGCTTCCACTAAGATCACTCCAAGGCCACCGCAATAACGACTCCGGTTCCGGGTGCCCCATCACTAGAGTGACGCCATCTCGAACGATGTCATAAACGGATTCTTCCAACATCTTGAGCGAAAGCTTGTCGGCGTGACTCAAAAGCAGGATATTGGTGTCCAAATGCCTTACGGCAAGGACGAGACTCTTACCATTCGGATTTCCACTCCCTGAACCCCCCGAAGAATCCACCCCCAGAATATATAATTTGGTGAAACCGTGCTGGAATTCCGGCTGTGCGACATTGGAATAGAACCCATCGTAACCTCGTCCATTTTTTATTGAAATGAGATCCCGGATCGCCGTCGGATAGTCGGAGAGTCGGCCCGCATACCTCAGCGCTCCTACATTCGCAATACGGAAGAGCTCTGGGAGGAGATTCCAATGCTCCTTCCTTGTGTGAGTTATGAACACATAATCCAACACATACTTGCCGTTCTCCTGTCTGGAACATGTATCCAGAAGATTCTTTAGTGTATTCAGGGCCCTATCGGGGCCACCCGTCGTGTAGCCCGCGTCTACGAGAACCGTTCTTTGGGTATCCCCATCGCTCATTGCCACCAAAAAATAGGATGCCGTTACCTTGTTGGTGACTACATTGAGGCTCGGTTGTGCTGCCGGCATCGAATGCACCTTCTCTCTGTCGGGCCCGTGTTCTATTTGGGCTAAACTAATTGCTTGCCTCTGTGCGCTTGCTGACGGGCGGGATTGGCTGGGGTGTGTCCAGTTAACGGGTCTGGCCCGCAGTTGATGTTGACGTCGGGTTGCCGCCGGTGATCATGATCTTGTGGTGGATGTCAACTCCCCTATTGGGGACGGTGTTTTCCGGACTGCCGGTGCTGGTTGTCGAAGGCGTGGCGTGAGTGGTGCCGCGGTGATGGTTGGCGGCCCGCACCCGGGATGCGTCGGTGTCGTGTTCGACATGAGGGACACTGATGGGGAAGGTGCACGGGTACCCCCGCCGAACGGTGACGTGCCAGTCGACGGCCGCGTGGTCGTCGTGTGCCTACGCGTTGGGCGGTTGGCCTGTCCGGTCCTGGGCGGTTGGTGCCAGACCTTCCGCGAGCAGATTCCCGGACTGCTGGAGCGCGATCAGCGCCGCGCGGTGCGGCTTGCCGGGCAGATGGCCCTGGGTGGCGCGGGAGTTACGCCGTCTGGGCAGTTGCACGCCTGGTCGACGCGGTAGCCGTGCCTGTTTTCCGCATTACCGCGCTGCGCCATCCGCGGCGCTTGCGGCTGCCGGTGGTCCCGGGGGGTGATCGGCGTGGATGACTCCGCTCCGCGCCGCCGCCACCGCTGCGTCACGATGATCACCGACGCCGAGACCGGTAGACGCGTCCCGGTGCTGCCCGAACATGAGGGCGTGTGCCGGGACGACTCCGTCGCCTAGGCTGAGGCCGTCCGCCGCGCCCTGCCCACAGCGGTGCAGGTCAGCGACCGGTGGCACCTCTGATGCAACCTCTGCGACGAAGTCCTGCTTGAGGTCCCCGGCACGCCCCGACTGCTGGGCCGCCGTCAACCCGCCCTGCCCTGGCGTAGTACGTGAACAAACTACCCGCGAACGCTAGAGCAAGATCCACGATCTCCTTGGCCAGGGCGTCGGCCTACCCGACTGCTCCCGCCGCCTCGGCCTGGCCCTGAACACCGTCAAAGCCATATCCGCATGCCCAAACCCCAGGCAATGCGCATCGCCCTCGCTGCTGGCTCACCGTTGTGGACCCCTATCGTGACCATCTGCGTGCCCGCCACGCGGTCGACCGCACAGTCCCCGTCACCCATCTACTGCACGAGATTCGACCATTGGGCTACAGCGACAGCGCCAACCTGCTGGTCCGCTACCCAACCCGGGCCGCGCTGAAAGCAACCGACCCGCCACCACTGTGCGCCATGCCAGCCGCCTCCTGCCCACCGGTGCCGAGAATCTGCTTCCGAAGGAATCGACCCTACTGTTCGGCCCTGCCCGGAGCCGTCCAGGACGTCTGCTCAGCCCGCGGACCCGGCATCGTCGACGCTCTGGCAGAGGCTGGCATTACCTGCGGGGCCGACAAGGGCCACCAAGGCGCGGGTGGCACAGTCCGAGACCCCCTACTGTGGCCGGCCGGAGACCTTTCTACAGGTCGGGAAGCCGCCAACCGATACCGCGCAAAGATCCGCGCCCCTCGTCGAGCCGGTTGTCGCCACCCTCAAGTCGTGGCGATTTCTCTGGAAGCTCCGGTGCTCGACCACTCGCATAACAGACCTTGGTCAATCTGTCCTCTGCCTGCATATCGCCAGCTTGGACTGAGGACGGAGAACGCGCACTGTGAGCGATTAGCTTTGAACGACTTTCCCGTCAGAACATAAATGCTTTGGGAGGAGTGAGGAGAAATGCCTCGGCCATTTCTTCCATGGTGATGTAGTCTTTTTCAAAGACCTTCTTATCGGGCTCAGGCATGCTTTCAGGCTTACCGTAAGGGTATGCAGGACCACCGCTCTTGGCATACTCATCCTCCGCTTCCCATCCGTCCGGATACTTGAATTTTGAGCCGCCAAGATACTCCTCGGGATCCCGAAATTCTCCTGGATCAAGGCGAATCTTAAAGTTCAGGAAACGTGGATTATAATCCATGTAGTACCCAATGAGCCCCCTATATCTGAGGCGCTCGTCCTTGAATGGGTTGAACGGCCTTCTTGTCTCATTGTATTGCGTTTCCCCGCTCCCCCTGTTGCTTTCAAAGTCCAGCCCTGCATCAAAGACCAAACCATCACGTTCAGCGTTCGGTGTCGTCGCCACCTTTCCTCTGATCTTAGTCAGAGTGAACCTCACTTTCATCGCTTCGATGATCATGCTGGGTGGTATCCATCCGGGTGCAGCCCATTCGTTAGCATGCCGAGCCAGCTTGGCCGCTTTCTCTCCCGCCAGCTTGGCTCTGTGAGGAATCAAACTCAAATTATTTTCAACATCAATAAAATAAGGACTGGACATTATGGAGTACATCCATAGTTCGACCCAGCTTTTACCCGGTCGGCTATCGTTCAACTTTGCAACTTCTTTCCAGACTTTTATCTCCTTTCCGTAAAGCATGTCGAGCAGTTCTTGCCGTGCCTGATTTTGTTGCGGACTTAGCGGCTGATTATTCTTCTCCAGGCGAATCATGCGATCGGTGCGACCCCAGGCTTCCTCCAATTTCTTAATGATTGCCTTATCGATCCTTTTGGTCTTCTTTAGTGTATCTTTATCTACGTTCCATGCAATGAACATACGTAGGACGTTTGTTGCATTGGAGCTAGTGCTAATAAATCCCGTGACTGGAGAGTATGCCTGAAAGTCGGAGACGTGGCGCGCCAAATCCCAACCAGTCCCAAAGGAGTAGAAACCAGTCTTGAAGATTTCTTTCGGCCCTCGCGAATCCAATCTGTAGTACCGTTCTGGGATGGTTCTGTTTTCGTAGGGAAGAAGCCTCGGTTGCGCATTATCGATGGACATGTGAAGTTCCCTTCTTCTGTGAAACGAGACGGTGGCTACTTTGCGAGTATTTAAGTCGAACTTTCCAAGTTGCCGATGAGTGAGCTTCTTCATCGCCTCGGGATGGTGATTGAGTCATCGACGTTCACGTCGCTCTGTCACGCACTCGAATCTAGAATGAGGACGTCAACTATTTGCATATCCTCGGGGTGGCTTAGGGGTACTTGGGTGAACCCCAAAAGACTATCTTTACTCGGATTGGCACTTGCTTCAATGATGGATTGAGCGCGTTGCTGTTCGTCGAGTGTTAGGTTTTGTGTGATGTGAGGCTCATCGGAGGGTCGATTCAAAATCGACCGGACACCACTCGATAGTCCGTCTTTTTGCACATCCTTTCTGTTGAGGTTTATGGGCTGGGCTTTACTGAACACCTGATCGGAGATTTCCCCTCTCCTGCGGCTCAACTCCAGAATAAACTGGTCCGCCTTGTCGGCGGTACCGCAAATCGGGCCATAGGATGGTCTAGTGACGAGGCCCAATTCCAAAGCAATTCTAAGCTCAGATATTTCGAATATCTCGCAACGGGATTTCGTTATCCTGGCATCGGAAATATTTTTGTACTCTTCAAAAGCAGACGCCAGTTCCACGCTGGCCGTCTGCGAAGGATGCATCCGTAGCTTTTCTCTTCCGCTACTGTTCAATGTTCCTAAGATCCACCTCAAGCCCACTTGATTTCCGTGGGTTGCCATTTCCTCGAGGTTTGTCTCATCGAAGGCGAACTTTCCTTTTGCTTTACCGCACAGTATGGGCACGTCGCCTGATTCTCGTGACACGTAGCAGCCGGCCAAACTATGGGCTGCATGGATCATCTCGTGAGCCAGGATTAGTTCTGGGGCCACAATGCTACGGTCTTGCATGAAGGTGAACCGTGGATCATACCGAATCAGGCTTGGGGAACCGGAGCCATCCATGGCTCGAATGTAAGATAAGGGCGCAGCGCAAATATTTTGATACTTTCCGCGACGTCTATAGATGACTAGATTAACCCCTACTGGCTCACTACCCACCTTCGCGTGTAGCCATTCCGATCCAACTTCTTCCGAGAAGTCTTTGAAAGTTCCGAGCCGGTTGGGGTGGCGTCTGGGAATGGGATAGTTCTTGGCAAAGAAGTCCACCAATTTCTCTCCGGATGCACAGCGGCGAATCCTGTCGGTGTAATCCGCGACTTCCGATATAAACTCATCTGACGATTTGACGTCGACTTGCTCCCCTTCTGCGATCTGCGAATCAGTCAGCGTGCTTACTGTGATGCCACCGCCTAAAGAAATTGCATCGAAAGGCTTTTTGTCTTCGATGGAGATTTTCACTGTGGCCCATTTTGCTGGGGGGCTTGGTCCATCTTCGTTCCAAAAATCCATTCTGTGCTCCAAGTCGTTGAGGTTTTCTCGGCGAAGGTTACTTCTACGGATTGTTGAGTGCGAGGGTGGCTTGGGCGATGGCGCCGATGCGGCTGGGGCAGAGAGGGATGTGTTGGAGGTGCGCCAGCGTTGTTTGAATTCGGCGGCGATGCGTTCGCCCGGCGCGCGGATGCGGCACTGGAGTTGGTTGGACGAAGGAGTTCGAGCCGTCCGCCCACACCCTCCGTACCTGGGCCAATCAGGACCGCGTGGCCGCCGGGGCGTTCAGGTCTGACCAGCGAGGAGAAGGAGGAACTCGCCTGGCTGCACCGTGAGGTGAAGCAGTTGCGTCAGGAGAGGGAGGTCCTCCTCAAGGCCACGATCTTCTTCGTTCGGGAGACGATGTCTCCCTTGCCGCTCGGCTACTGGGTGTGTGGCGACAGGGCGACTGTGCCTGGCGCGACCGAGGCCCATTCGCCGGTGCGGGACGACTCCGTCCTCAGAGGAGATCTGCGGGCACTACGAGCGGTCCCACGGGCCTATCGCGCCTCGCGCATCCAGGCGACCTGCGCGAAATCAACGGCCTGTCAGCCGGGCGCAAGCGCGTCGCCCGGCTGACGTGCAAGGCGGGCCCTCGACGAGGCGGCGAACACGTCGACGCAGGAGGCCTGGGACTGCCGCGGGTTTGTCGCCAAGGGCCCTTCGGGACGGCCCCGCCCGCGATGACCAGGAATCTGGCCTCGACTTCCTCCATATTTTCCTCGCATCTGAACAGTCAAGGCTGCACGGGAAAATCGTGGCGCCACCACGAGAACCAACGAGGACCACAGGACGGGATTCGGCCAGCTGGCAGCACCCACTCTTGCGAGGGAACAAGTGCCAACCTCAGATGTCTTAGGCGACGAAATCCTTGCCACCGCCATCCCCGACTACCTCCCGCACCACTGCGATGTGATTTCCATCAACTGCCCGATCTACCGGCTGGAGCACCGACTCGCCACCATCGAGCCAGACAACAACACCGCCTGACAATGAGGATGCAGAGGGCACCGCTCGAGGTTCTAGCCCTCCGCCTGAGTGACGCTCCGGCTGTCCTCGGGTACGCGCGAATCTCAGGTGACGGCGGCGGGCGGTGGTGACCGGTTGGGCGGTGGCGGAGAAACAGGCGGAGCCGCAGCCGGGGCTTCACGCTCGAGGCCAGCAACGGCAGTAACGGCAGCCAGGGCAGCAAGCCCAGGGCGAGCTGGACGATCTCCAACCAGACCTGGTTCTGGGCGGTGACGTGCAGGCGTAGATTGCGAAGGCCTGGCCGCGCGGCTCGGATGTGGTCCTCGGCCCGAGCGCATTGGTGGTGCCGCAGATCCAATGCGGCGATCGGCCCGTTGGCGTCGGCAATGCGCAGGATGGGCGTCAGGGTGCGGTCGTTCCTTGCGAACGATCAGCCGCAATTCCCTCTGGCCAGCCGTTGAGGCAGTCGTCGGCGAGTTCGACGACCCAGGCTCCGTCCCGGACCTCACCGTCCGGTTCGATCGCCGCCCGTCCAGGCCAGGGTGGAGCCCTTGAGTGCGGCCTGGTGAATCTGCTCGGTGACGACCATCCCGACCGAGTAGGACAGCCACTGTCCGCGCTGGGCGAGCCAGCCCACGAACTCGTGGGTGCCGCCACTGGAGTCGCGCTCGCTGTACGAGTCGCGCTCCCCATCACACGACTCTGAATGAACCATCCTAGTCCGCTCCGCCATACCGCCTACCGTGCACAAGCTCGTTAGTTCGCCATCCTTGAGACACATCCCTGAACCATCGCGGCGGTGAAGCGGGCCTCCATGGTCGTATCTCGTGGCGACCGCACGGTGCCGCTTGAGCTGGTCGATCCCGCACTCGACGGCGTGCCGCTGCTTGTAGTCGTTCTTGTTGAACGTCAGCGGCTGTCCACCTCGCGAGCCGCGCTGCTGCCGGTTGCGGACTCGGTCCGCGGGGTACTGAATCGTCGCTTTGATGCTGCGTCTGCGCAGATAGGGGCGATTCTTGCGGCAGTTGTACGCCTTGTCGGCACGCACTCGATCCGGCTTCTCGCGTGGCCGTCCCGGACCGAGCCTGGGCACCCGGGCTTCAAGCACCGACTCGAACTGAGGGGAATCGCCCCATTGCCCGGCGATGATCACCACCGACCACGGCTATTGGTCTTGCTCGACCGCGAGATGAATCTTGCTGGTCACTCCGCCCCGGAAACGGTCCTGGCGACGTCGACCGAGGCGATGGCGGCGGTCACGGCATGGGTTACGGGCGCAGTGGACCGGGGGTGATGCGAGGGCGCCGCCTTCCAGGATAAAGGCGCTCATTTGAGTGAGCCCGGCCAGTGGGGGGAGGGGGGCCGGGCTGGTATGAACCCAGGCAGCGAGGTCACGGTCAACGACCCACCGCCCGGAAAGCCGCAGAGTTCCCGGACTCGGCACCGGAGGGCATGGCATCTCACGGCACTGGGCCGGCCAGCAGGAACATCGATACGAGTGGGTGGCCGCAGTGGTCGGCCGTGTCAACAGAGGCGGCATCGGACTGAGTTGCCTCAGTCTCGCTGCCGGGGGACCACCGGCCGATGAGCGACCACTTCGGAAACTCGTACAGGGCGCCGGCGCTGGGGGATGCCGAACGACCGGCTGCCCTGTCTTCCGCAGCAGGACCAGGGGGCGGCTCAGGAAGGCATCCCTCACGCCGTCCTATGCAACAGATCTGCCCATTAATGCTTACAAGAGTGACATAGCTTCGCTCTATGTCAAATGCGCATTCGTGGCAAGTGCAGGAACCGATCTGGCGGGCCCGCTTGAGCCCTCAGCCCTGACTGGAGGTACGGGCGCCGTGGATGGGCGAGGCAGTCTCTTCGTGACGTGGATGCCGGCACGCTGACGCCGCGGGGGAGGCGGGGGAAGAGGGCGGGCACAAGAGCAACGGGCATGACCGCTGACGATGGCATCGATGTCTGCCTTGTCTGGATGCCGGCACGCGCGAACACCGCGTCACCGCCGTCAACCGGGCTGGGAAGAAGGTGTTGACAAGCCGTTTCCCAACAGCGAGCCGAAGTTGCGGGCGCTGTACGAGAAAATGCAGGCCAGGCACGGGCGGTGAAGGTGGTCGTCGAACAGCCGGGTTTCTATCGAGGTCCTTCCCATGGCGGTTGCCCGCGATGCGGGTTGCCAACTGGCCTGCTTACTCGGCCTGACGATGCGGCGGATCGCCGATCTGGATCCCGGCGAGGACAAGACTGACGCCTGTGACGCGTTTATCTTCGCCGATGCTGCGATGCCCCGCACTCTGCGGACTGTCGATCTCGCCGAGGAGGCAGTTCGGTCCTGATTGACGGGTGGGTGTTGGGGATTGCGCGTGTTTGTTGTTTGGTTGCTGGTCGGGGTGGTCTGCGGGGGCGGGCTGGCGGGTGTGGTGGTCAGTGGATGATGTCGATGGTGAGGGTTGTTGGGGGATGGTGGCGGATGATGCGGTGGCTGGGGTTGGTGGTGAATGCTGCGCCGAAGCTGATGGTGTTGTTGGTGATGTCGGTAAGTGCGAATCCTTTGATTTTGGTCATGTGGTGTGTGGTGGTGAGGCGGGGGCCTTGGTAGGTGTAGGGGGGTGTGTTGTGGGTGCGACTGGTGGTGAGTGTGATGAGGAGCAGGCGGGTTCCGGTAAGGGGGACTGGTTTTCCGGAGTTGCCGTAGTGGAGTTCCTTTGTGGTTTGGATGGTGATGTTGGTGAGGTTTCTTGTGGTTTGGATGGTGATGCGGTCGAAGTGGGGGTGCTGACTTAGTTCGGCGGTGAGTTTGTTTGTTGTGTGCGGGGGTGGCGTGTGTCGGGGGGTGGGTTGCGGGTGGGGGATCTCGGGGTGGAGGTGCGGGGGTGGCGGTTGCTGTGGTGGTGTGGTGGGGAGGCGGTGCGGCATGGGGTTGGGTGATTTTCTTCCCGGGCGGGGGCGTTGGGGTGGCTAGGTGGGGTGTGGGGTTGCGCGGGTCAGCGTGTCCATAGTTGCTGCCAGGTTTCTTTGGTGGGGTATCCGTTGGCTCTGGCTCCTCGCCAGCCTTGGGCGAGTTGGAAGCGGGTGCAGGCGGTGCGGACTTGGTCGTCCCAGAGACGTGCTTGGGTGAGGTTGTTGTCTGCCTGTTCCAGGGCTGCTCGTTGGTCATCCGCGTAGCCGCGGATGATGAGGCGGAGGCGGAGCATGAGTACCCAGGTGTTGTCCTGTCCTTCGCCGAAGTAGTGGTCTCCGGGGAATTGAGGGGTGGGCGGCAGGTGGGTGAGGGTGCCGGTGCTGGGGTGAGCGGTGACCGGGCGGTGGCTGGGGCGTGGGGATACCGCCGGGCGTGTTTGTGCGGGGTGGTGGTCGTGGGTTTTCGGGGTCGGCCATGGCGGGGGATTGTGTGGTCGGCTTTGGTGGATGGCCGGGGCGGGTTGGGCGCAGTGGCAGGAGGTGGGTGGTGCTTCGCGGTCGGGGTCGCGGCGGGTGGGGGTGTGGCCGCGTGCGCAGGAGGGGATGGACGGAGGCCGTGGCGCGGTGGTCCCGTGTGAATCCGAGGTGGTGATGACGGCGGACCACAGGTGGTGGGCGAGTGGGGAGTGGTAGGAGCGCAGTAGCTGTCTGAGGCGGGCAAGGTTCATCGGATTCCTTCGGCAAAGGAGGGCCGGGGGGAATGGTGAAGGGCCGGCTGGCGGCAGGAGACGGCGGTGTGTCGTGGGCGGTTGGATCTGCTGTGGCGTGTCTGTTTCTGCCGTCCGGTGGCGTACGGCGAGGTCGACCGGTTTGGCCAGGGACACCGGGTTGAAGGGTGCCAGGCGTACGGGTGTTCCGACGGTGCCGAGGAAAGGTGTCGGCATGCCGTTGTGGTCGGTGCTGATGTTTTGCGTGTATCGGCTGGTTGCCCAGTCGCTTTTGGCCGCTCGCATGCCTTGGCCGCTCGGCCGTTTACAGCCGCAAGGACCTTTTCGGTCATTCGGACGTCTTCGGGCTGGGGGTGCGGCTGCTGCCTGTGGTGTGGGGGTGAAGTCCGGCACGGGCGTGGGCGGGTGGACGGGAGTGGGGTTCTGGAGGATTCACGCTCTGCATCTGTTGTGCGTCGGCCGGCTCGGCTGCACGGGGATGCCGGGCGGTCTGGGCTGTGGGCGTAAACGGTTGCGGTGGTGGGGAAGATTGCGGGCCGGCTGGTGCCGGTTGCGGGAGGGGTGATGCGAACATGCTGGCCTCTACGCGCTGGGTAGCTGGGTGCCGGGCTGTGACACGGGACCCGGTACCGGGTTTTCGTGCTCGGACGGAAGGCCGGGGCGCCGGCGGGGTGAGGGGGCGGACATAGGTAACTTCTGCCGACTGGGCCGTACTCCGTGATGGCGACGTCCGTGGCGTGTTGTCGCTGACGGGCCCGGAGGCGGGATGCGGCGCGTGCCTGACCGCAGACATGGAGGCTCTCCTTCACTGCCAGGTCCCCAATTGTGGTGATGGTGAGGACTGGTAACGCAATGATCATGGCAGCGTTTTGGCTGCTTCGGCAATCGACGCGAATAAAGTAATCTCCGCTGGTTATCCCTGTCGGCGTCCGGTGATTGGCGCTCCAGCGCCCGGTGTGGGCCTGTGCCGCGACCTTTGTGCTGATCTTTGGTTATGGGTATTCGCTGCTCTGTTGGAATGAGCGGAACGGAGGTGTCGGCGAGTGGGGCCGTGGCCTGTGCGGTGAGGCGGTCGGCAGGCTGTCATGGAGGGGCGGGGTATGTGGAGTGGGTTTGTTCCGGGCGGGTTGTGGGAGATGACGAAGCCGCTGGTTCTTAGGTCGAAGTCGCGGGGGTATCCCCGGGGATATTGATGAGGTGCTGTTTTCGGTGGTCCTCTGAGGGTGTTGGCCAGCGGCGGCTGTGCTCCTCAGAGACGGCAGGCGTAGATCGCCGGGTCAGGATGGCGCGGGCGCCGAGTGGGTGCCTGGTTGCACTGCCGCCGTGTCCTGGCGTTTCGAAGCCGGCGGCTTGGCCGGGCTCCGGTCCGGGAACGGTAGGCTGTGCTCGGCCGGCTTGGGCGTGGCGGTCTTCCTGGACTCCCGGCGTTCCGGAAGAGTGAAGATTCGCGGGCGGCTGCCTTTGCCGTTCGGGCGGAGCGAGTCGAAGCGATCCCGTCGGCGTTGACATTGCCGATCACGTGGCCAACCCGGTCCGGGCTGGTGAACGTCACTCCGGCGATCTTCACCACGGACATGCCCTGCGCGGGCAGCGGCGTTGTCCGGGCCCACCGTGGCCAGTTCGCCACCTGCGCGGTGCCACTTGGGATGAGCAGCAGCAGCCATCTACCCTGTCGTCATCGGTCTCACGGTCCCGCACGCGCTCTGCCGTGTGATCGTCAGGCCGTCTCGTGCCGGACGGCGTACCAACTGGTGGCACAGCACGGCAGGGCGAACGATGCCTGATGCGGCACTCGGTGGTCGGCTGCGGCCGGCTCGGCCATTGCTGCGAACTCTCCCTGTCATGGTGCGGCGTTCCTCGGCCTCGCCGGGTGCCTATGTGGCGCTGCAGGCGACGCCTGTCGTGCAGTGCTGTGCCGGACAGGGGGCTGAGCCATGCTGCCAGGGTGATCCTCGCTGCGTACCTGTGCCGTTGGTACCCGGCCGGATCATGCAGGGGAGGGGGCTGGGTAGACGCCGGTGCACGGGCTTGCGGGCGGGGGGTTCCACGTGGCCAGGGGGATGTTCCCCTGGCAGGGTCGCGGCCCTGCGGCCCGTATCGGGGCCGTTCTTGAGCTGGGCCGGCGTGCTGCTGGACGGCCACCGCACTACCTGGCGGGGGAGCGTCACAGGGGTGCGGTGGCCGTGGTGAGATCTTGGCATATGCCGGTTGCGTTGAGTGGGAATGTATACAGACGAGGGAAAGATCAGGACTTTTCCTTTGCATCCTGGCAATTCGGTGACCGGGGCTGTCGGGTACCTGGAGCCGGATGTCCGTTTGGGCCGATGGTCCTGGCGGGTGTGTGACGTCATCACCTTGCAAGAGGGGGATCCGGGAGCGGGTCATCGTCGGATGGGTCGAGTGCTCTGTCGAGTGTGCACGCGCCGCGCCCGCGGACGGCTGAGAGGGTGCCCGGTTCCGCCTCTTGCCGCTGTCCTGCTATCTGGTGGAGTGGTCGCGGGGCCGTCGCCGCTGACGGTGTCGCGGCAAGCATGGCCGGGCTGCTGCGATGTTTGAGGTCACCTTCCCGGCAGCGAAGAAGAGCGCGGGACGGCTGCGAAGAGCACCTCTCGGCCGCCCGAGGTGCACGAGTGCCCGCATGCTGCCCGTGGGTCGCACTCGGCGTTGCCGACCTGTCGCCCCGGTCGTCGGCGGGTCTGCCGCAGACGGCGGCGGTGTTCGTGTCACCGCCTGTGAGGAAGGGGCCCGAGCGTGCGGGTCCGCGGGCGTGGGGCTGTGGTCTGCCTCTGCCTCTGCCGCGGACCGTGTAGTGCGTTGACCACGCGGATCGCGCAGGGCATCGGCCACGTCGGTTTGCACGGGAGTGACATGGCAGGGGCAGCTGGTGGTGTCCTGCCGGTGCTTCAGGACCGGGGCAGGGCCTGAGGCGGCTGCCCGGGGGCTGTGCGGTCAGGCCCCGGGCATGACGCTCGCACACACCGTTGATCTGGCGGCTGGCGGCCCGCCGGGTTACTTGCCCCGAGGCTGTGGTGGGGTTCGCGTTCGTCATCGGGTCAGGGCAGGACGCCGGAGCGGCAAGTGGCTTGATGTGTGTGGTGTGGGGGGTTGTTGGTTGTTGTGTGTGGTAGTGGAGTGCTGTTCGGGTGCTCGGGGTGGATGTCGTCGGACTGTGCGGGCCAGGTGCGGGAGGGGAGGGGTAGAAGGTTCTGCGTGCCGTTCATATGTCGCTGTGGATGCCCCCCTTGCTGTCGGGTGCGGAATCGTCGATTGTGCTTAAGGTGCAGTGCTGTTGCCTGGTTGGGCGTGTCTGTGTGTGTCTCAAGTTCTGGTGCGTTGTGTGCTGGTCGGGTCGTGGTGTGGGAGCCGGTGGTTTGGGGCGCTGTTGTTGGGTTGTTGAGGCGTATCTTGTTTTGGTTGAATGGTTGCCGGTGTCTTCGCTGCGCTGCGGGCGTGGGGCCGAGCCGTTTCTTGCTTTCGTTGGTATTGCTAGTGTTCTGATCTGCTATCGGTGCGTGGTCGACGATGCTTGATAGCGACTGCGGTGAATGGGAATGCCGCCATGCCGAGGGTCGGCAGGTGAAGGGGGCCTGCGATCCGCGACCGTAGAGCCGTCAGCCTGCTGCTTACCGCGAACGCCAGGG